>NZ_UZAC03000001.1:624726-937089 GCF_900538055.1 Pasteuria penetrans | reverse complement strand
CCCACACGGTTGGATGACCTTATGGATATTCTGGCTTTGCACCGTCCAGGTACGCAGGCATATGCTAATCGCTACCTTCGATTTCCCAAGTCCCAGAGACCTGGATCGTCCGTGGAGGGGGGGGGTCACCCCGATGTAGCAGGGGTTCGGGATCTCCTCCGCTCTACGCGTGGGGTGCTGATATACCAGGAACAGGTTATGGCTATGGGCCGTAAATTGGCAGGTTTTTCTTGGCCGGATGCGGATCGTTTACAAGCCGCGGTCAGTAAGCGTGATCAGGATGAACTGACCGCGCTGGGAGAAAATTTTCTCCTGGGTTGCCAGGCAAGGGGTCATGATCGTGAGGATGCGATGGCCTGGTATCGGCGTCTTTGTTCCTATGCTGGTTTTACCTTCAACCGTAGCCACGCGGCTGCTTATGCCACTTTGGTGTATCGTTTGGCTTATGGTAGGACTCACTATCCAGCCGTCTTTTGGGCAGCTTGTCTCACCCATAGGGTCGGTGGGGGTCGTCGGTTGGCAGAGTTGGCAGCCACAGCGGTTCAAGGAGGGATACGCTTGCTGTCCCCCGACATCTGGCAGAGTGTGTTATCCTTCCGCGCTGAGGGGAACCCTGCAGGGAAATTCGTTCGGACAGGGTTGGGTGCGATTCGTGGCCTACCCTTCGCTTGGGGGGAAGCTTGGTTGGCTGCTCGTAGGGGAGGGGGGGAGACTTGGGAGGATTTCCTATCGATGGTACCAAATCCCAGATCGGATATTTTGCTGTCCCTGGCCGAGGCAGGTGCCTTCCTTTCCCTACCCGGGCACCGCGCTCAGCAGTTGGCTGCTTTGGAGGCTTGGCGCCCCGGGCGGAACTTCATTCTTCCCGCCCGTAAACCCATGTCCCGTCAGCAACTGTTAGCAAGGGAGGAGCAGCGGCTTGGGTTCCCTTGTTGTTTTCCCTCCCTCTATCTTAGGGTGGCTCATGATCAGGAGCGTCCAGAGATTCTGCATGCCCTGCATCGGGACTTGCAAAAGCAGCAGGGAGACCATGATGTATATCTCTTTTATGAGGGGACCGGGCGGTGTGTTCGATTGCCGCGTTCCACTTATACTGTGCAATTGCACACACAGAACCTGTCTCGTTGGCGTAGGTTGTTGGGTCAGGATGCGGTAAGGGTACATACGATCTGAGGGGGGCTCTTATCTTGTTTTATAAATATTCTTTGCAATTGTTAGAAAAACGCGGTGTTCGTATTCGTGATATAGCGGAGATTGTATATGATTTGCAAAGTCCCTATAATCCCTCCATGGAAATACAGGAATGCCTGGAGAGTGTAGAGGCCGTGCTACATAAACGGGAGGTACAGCACGCACTCATTACCGGAATCGCTATCGATATGTTGGCGGAGGAGCGTAAATTGTCGGGTCCTTTCCAAACGATTATGGATAGTGATGAGCCTTTGTATGGAATTGATGAGGTACTGGCTCTTAGTATTACAAATGTATATGGATCCATAGGTTTGACGGGTTTTGGTTATCTTGATAAGCAGAAAACGGGGATCATTAAGGCTCTGAACGATCACCCGGATCGAATCCATGTTTTTCTGGACGATATCGTAGCAGGTCTAGCTGCGGCTGCTTCTGCGCGGATTGCTCACAATCGTCCCAACAGGGAGAGATATCGCCCTGTTTTAGAGAAAATGGGTGCCATGGATGGATCCGCAGATAGGGGGAATTTAGATTCGGAGGAGGGTGGATGATGGTTGGGGGGAGTTTTTTCTCGTATTTTTTGACCTCTTTTGTTACTATGGATGTCGGTATGGTGGATGGATTAAGGATGCTGGGTACTTTTCCCCCAGAGAGGATTCCATCACTATCTCCCCCATTATGTTAGGCAAAACGTGGCGTATATGTGTTCAGGGATACCGCGATCCCTATGGATAACTTGCGGTTTTTTTGCTTTCGGTTTGAACCTGGAGACGTACATTTCAGAAGAGTTCCTATTGTGCAAGTGTGGGGCGTTTGGATCGCGGAAGTCATGATGAGTCAACGGATAGGGGGGAAACCACGGGAGCCCTTTCAACGGATTGTGGGTGGTGAATGAGACGTGGAGGATGTGGATGAAGTTTTGGCGTTTTAGTACCCACCCATAGGGTATAGATGGGTCGGATTTGGGTTGCGCTGGATCAGCGCGGAAATCCGGATTTCTATCTGGGGTTTCCTTAGGCGATAGGGTGACCCATCTGGTCGTGGCCGTCTCCGTGCGTGTGATCCATTGTTGTTCTCTTTAAGGGGGAAAACCTATCGTGCTACTCCGGGGGAAGGTAGAGAACTTCCTTGATGAGGGGTCATGGCATGGGGGATCTCTCCACGGACCTAATAGGGTGCGTAGTTTCCACAACGCCGCCCGATTGGGATAGGGATTTTTGCGGGGGCATCCGAATCGGGAATGGGAGGACCCCTTATGCCGTATCGTTGTACGCACCAGAACCTGTCCCGCTGGTGTAGATTGTGTTGGATCGGGATGCGGTAAGGGTACAGACGATCCGAGGGGGGTATTTTGTTTTGTTTTATAAATATTCTTTACAGTTGCTGGAAGAACGGGGCGTTCGTATTCGTGATATCGCGGAGATTGTATATGATTTGCAGAGCCCCCATCATCCTTCCATGGAAATGAAGGAATGCCTGGAGAGTGTAGAGGCTGTACTGCGGAAACGGGAGGTACAGCATGCACTCATTACCGGAATCTCTATCGATGTGTTAGCGGAGAAGCGTAGGTTATCAGGGCCTTTTCAAACCATTATGGATAGCGATGATCCTCTATATGGAATTGATGAGATACTGGCTCTTAGTATCACGAATGTATATGGATCCATTGGTTTGACGAGTTTTGGCTATCTTGATAGACAGAAAACAGGGATTATTAAGGCTCTGGACGATCACCCGGATCGAATTCACGTTTTCTTGGACGATATCGTGGCAGGTCTGGCTGCGGCTGCTTCTGCGCGGATTGCCCATAATCGGCCCAACAGGGAGAGATATCGCTCTGTTTTAGGGAAAATGGGTGCTGTGGATGAATCCGCAGATGGGGGAAATGGGGATTCGGAGGAGGGCGGATGATACGCATTTCCTTGGCTGGGGGGGGTTTTCCCGTTTTGAGGGGAAATGTCGTACTATCTTGGGGAAGGAAGGTAGGGAGGATAGGGGATTTTCTTTACTAGGATGGGCGTGGCGTATGAATTGGAAACGGCGGGGAATGTGTGAAATAAGGAACGCAATGGGTGGGTCCAAGGGGGACATGATTCCGTGTCCGACGTTTGGGATGGCCCGGGTAGAGGCAGGTGCTTTTTTCCCTACCCGGGCACCGCGCTCAGTAGTTGGCCGCTTTGGAGGCTTGGCGCCCCGGGCGTAAGAACTCCATTCTTCCCTAACATAAAATCATGTATTTTCAGCAACTGCCGGCAAGGAGGTTTGGGTTCCCTTGTTGGTTTCCCCCCCTATCTCAGGGTTGCTAGCGGTCAGAAGCATTTGGGGATTCTGCCATGTCCTGCATGGGGATTCGTAAACGCAGCAGGGGGACCATGATGTACATCCCTCTGTAGAGGAGGATCGGGCGGTGCGTTCGATGGCCGCTTATGCCGTGCGGATTGCGCACACACAGAACCTGTCCCGCCAGCGTAGGTTGTTGGATCAGGATGTGGTAAGGGTACACACGGTCTGAGGGGGTATTTTATTTTGTTTTATAAATATTCCCTGCAGTTGCTAGAAAAACACGGCGTTCGTATTCGTGATATCGCAAAGATGGTATATGATGGGCGGAGTCCCTAGCATCCCTCCATAGGAATGAAGGAATGCTTGGAGAGTGTGGAGACCGTGCTACAGAAACGGGAGGTACAGCATGTACTACTTCCTACTGGAATCGCTATCGATGTGTTAGCGGAGGAGCGGAGGTTACCAGGGCCTTTTCAAACGATTATGGAGAGTGATGGGCCCTTGTATGGAACGGATGAGATATTGTCTCTTAGTATTACAAATGTATATGGGTCCATAGGTTGGACGGGTTTTGGTTATCTTACATAAGCAGAAAACAGGGATTATGGAGGCCCTGAGCGATCATCCGGATCGAATCCATGGTTTCCTGAACGATATGGGGTTTGGTTGCCCTTGCGTGGATCGTTCACAATAGGCCCACCGAGGAGAGATATCGATTGGTTCTAGTAGAAGGTAGGCGCTTTGGATGGACCCGTGGATGGGGGAAATGGGGATTCGGAGGGGGATGGGTAAGGCGGGTTTTCTTGATTCGAGGAAGTTTTTTCTTGTTTTTTTTTACCATGGACACTGGTGTGATGAATGAGCGGATGCTAGGGACTTTCTTTCCAGGGGGGATTCCCTCACTATGTTCTGATCATGGTAGTCATGGTTGATCTTCACTGGCAAGGAAAGGATTCTGGCTGAATATCGGGCTTGGGAACTCTTTCGTCCCGGGAACAAAACCATGGTTCGATAGGTTCCATGTTTCGTGATAGGGTCCCGTGTTTTTACACCCGCCTAAGATGGCCCATTGTATTCCAAGGTATAGCTAGGGGGGATATGGAGAGGGAGAATCGTAGGGTGTAGGGAAAAAATGGTTCAATCCATCCTCGAAATCCGGAATGGCCGGAGCTTTTTCCATCAGGGTATGGATCGATGGGTTCAGCGGGGTGCGTTGGGATCAGCAAAAACCTGGTACCATGGGGAGTTCGGATCCCTATCCAGTCCTGGTTTCCTGGACGATAGGGTGACCCATTGGGCCGTGGTCCTTCCCGTGCGTGTTGCTCATGATCGTGTTCCTCTGGGAGAGGAAGGTAGGGATGATAGGGGAATTTCCTTGGGGGGGATGGTAGAATTTTCACCACGGAGGATCTTTTCACGGATCCAATAGGGTGCGTAGTTTCTACAATGCTAGCTAAGAAGTGTCCTAGTTTGTGAGGATTTTTGCTGGATGGGCGGGGGCGTTTGAATTGGGGATGGGATGACCCCAGAGAATTATGAAACAATAAGCGCAGTGGATCCAAGGAGACAGGGCAGGGGTGTTTGTTTTGGGGTCGAGGGGATCTACCCGGCCAGTAGGGTATGGGTGAACTCCCGCGTTCCTGATTCGATTTCCTCGTACTATGGGATCGATTGGGGAGAGAATGGATGGGGGGTGTTGCGGTGGAGTACGTTGTTTTTATAAATAGTATGTTTCTATGTAAATAAAGGATCATTCACAGAGGGGGGATGAGCTGGATGGTAAAATTTCCTCCCTACGGGGTTTATGATACAATCAAGTCAAGGCAACGGGTACGGGTTGAGCTGTTTGTGAGTGGGGTGGGTTTTGGATGGCGTTGTTCCGCAGACAGAAGCGTTATGCTACGGTAGAGATTCCGGTAGGGGCCCCAAAGCGGGAAATCCCAGAGGGGCTTATGGAGAAATGCCCCCAATGTTCGGCTATTCATTTGGCAAAGGAATTGGCCAAGAATATGAGAATTTGTAAGTCCTGCGGGTACCATTATTCGCTTTCGTCATCGGAACGGATTGCTTTGTTGGTAGATACGGATAGTTTTGTCGAGTGGGATGTCGATTTGGTATCCGGTGATCCCCTTCAATTTCCCGGTTATAGGGACAAAATAGTGGCTGATCAGAAGAAAACATCCCTCAAGGACGCTATTGTAACTGGGTTCGCCCGTATCGAGGGACAGGCAATGGCACTTGGTGTGATGGATTCGCGGTTTCGTATGGGTAGCATGGGTTCGGTGGTGGGTGAAAAGATTGCACGTGCCGCACAACGTGCGTTGGAGGCGCGTACGCCCTTCGTGTTGTGTACGGCTTCAGGGGGTGCCCGTATGCAGGAGGGGGTGCTTTCGCTGATGCAAATGGCCAAAACCAGTCTATGGTTGAGGAGACTTCATGAAGCGGCTGTACTCTATGTTGTTGTATTGACTCACCCAACTACGGGTGGTGTTTCGGCTAGTGTCGCTATGTTGGGTGATATCCATTTGGCGGAACCGGGTGCTTTGATTGGTTTTGCGGGACAGCGGGTGATTGAACAAACCGTGCGACAAAAACTACCGGAGGGCTTCCAAACGGCGGAATTTCTGTTGGAGAGGGGTCAGGTGGATCGTGTAGTTCCCCGGCGTCAGCTACGCGGTGTGTTGGGGAAGATTTTGTCCATGCATGCTTGAGAGGAGGGGGGCGGATCCATTCATGCGGAATGGGTACTTGGCATTTGAACGTCCTTTGATAGAACTTCGGGAAAAAATTTTTGAACTGAAGAGGTTTATGGATGAGAAAAAGATTGATCTAACGGAGGAAATTGCGGGGCTGGAGGAACGTGCGGAACGTCTCTCTCAGACGTTGTATGATCGCCTAACTCCTTGGCAACGAGTACAGATTGCCCGTCATCCCAATCGACCCACGGCTTCCTGGTATTTTACAAGTGTTTTTGACGATTTTCTTGAATTGCATGGGGATCGGTTGTACCGGGATGATGCGGCTATGGTGGGTGGTATTGCCCGTTTGCAGGGATTCCCCCGGCCGGTAACGGTGATTGCCCAGGAACGGGGAAGGGATACGAGAGAAAAGGTGGCGCGTAATTTTGGGATGCCCCACCCAGAGGGGTACCGAAAAGCATTGCGTCTCATGATGCAGGCAGATAAGTTCGGTCGTCCCATTGTTACTTTGGTGGACACGCAGGGTGCTTATCCGGGGGTTGGAGCGGAGGAGCGAGGGCAGAGTGAGGCGATCGCTCGCAACCTCTTTGCTATGGCTGGTTTTCGTGTGCCTATCGTTTCGATTATCACAGGGGAGGGTGGTAGTGGGGGTGCCCTGGGAATTGCGATGGGCAATCGTTTGTTGATGCTGGAGCATGCCTGCTTTTCGGTGATTTCCCCGGAGGGGGCGGCGACGATTCTCTGGCGGGATGCTGGTCAGGCGGAGGTGGCGGCGTCCAGTTTGAAGATTACTTCGCGTGATCTCCACGATTTAGGTATTGTGGACCGGGTTATCGCGGAACCCCGCGGAGGGGCGCATCATGACCCTGAGTTACAGGCTGAGAATCTGCGGGAGGCATTGTTGGAAACCTTATTGGAATTGCAGCAGCGAACGCCAGATGAGTGTATGCAGCAACGGCAGGACAAATTCGCCAAGATGGGCGTTGTGTTGACGGAGCCGGTGGAGGAAACCCAAGGCCGTATAGAGGAGGGGGGTAACCCCGCCGTAAGTGATAGGGAAGAGGAAGGAGGCGTCTAGAGGATGGGACAACGGTTGGCCGTGCTCACGAGTGGTGGGGATTCCCCTGGGATGAATGCGGCTATCCGGGCCGTAGTGCGGAGCGCCGCACATTATGATTGCGAGGTATATGGTATACGTCGTGGTTATGCGGGTTTGTTGGAGAAGGAATGGTCGCATTTGCGATTGGGTGACGTAGGGGATATTATACATCGGGGCGGTACGGTGTTGCACAGCTCCCGTTGTCGTGAGTTTCTTTCGGCTGAGGTGCGTGAACGAGCGGTAGATAGTATGTATGAGGCCGGTTTCGATGGATTGGTAGTGATTGGCGGGGGGGGAACGTTTGCAGGTGGGGCCGCCCTATCCGAATTGGAGTTTCCCGTGGTGGGGATTCCGGGTACCATCGATAACGACATAGAGGGTACGGAGATGTCGATTGGTTTTGATACTGCGGTTCGGACGGCGGTTTGCTGCGTGGATAATATTCGCGATACGGCTATGTCCCACGAGCGTACGTTTCTCATCGAAGTGATGGGTCGGACGGCTGGGAATATAGCACTCTGGGTAGGGCTCGCTGTGGGTGCGGAATCCATCTTGATCCCCGAGGAGTTGTATGCTATTGAGGATATTGTTCATCGTTTACAGCGCGGTGTCGTGCGGGGAAAAAAATACAGCATTATCATTGTAGCCGAAGGTGCTGCTAAAGTGAGTAATGTGGCTCAACAGATCGAGGATGCAACGGGTTGGGATACACGAATTGCCGTGTTGGGGCATATTCAACGTGGGGGGAGTCCTACGGCTGCCGATCGGGTCCTAGCCAGCCGTATGGGGTCTAAGGCGGTGGATATGCTGTTGCAGGAGAAACGCAAGGGCATGGTGGCCTTGCGTGGTGGTGTGGTTGTGTCTGCACCGTGGTCCAGTGGAGAGGTGAAGATTCCTAAGGGATATCCTAGGGAGCTGACGGAGTTGGCAACCTTGGCACATCGGCTGTCGATTTAGGGTGTCGCCAAACGAGGAGGGGGGAAGATGGGAATGGAAGGTCGTATGGGGGAAGAAAGAACATCTGTTATGGGGAACCATCGGCGTACGAAAATCGTTTGTACGATTGGGCCTGCAAGTTGTGATCATGATGTTCTCCAGCATATGATGCAAGCGGGTATGGACGTGGCGCGACTCAATTTGTCGCATGGTACGCATGAGGATCATGCACGGTTGATTGAGAGGATTCGGTGTGCGGCCCGTACGGCAGGATGTAGCGTGGCCCTCATGTTGGATACGCAGGGTCCGGAGATTCGAACGGGTCCATTGCGTTTGCCTGAGGTGGAGTTGCGTACGGGTGCTCGGTTGACGTTGACGACAGAGGGGTTGTCCGGTGACGCGGAACGAGTTGGTGTTACGTATGCTGGGTTGCCGCAGGATGTGGAGAAGGGTGTTCGAATTCTGGTGGATGATGGTCTGATTGAGCTGGAAGTGGAGAAGTGTACGTCCACGGAAGTATATTGTCGTGTGGTCAATGGGGGGGTGCTTCGTCCACGTAAGGGAATCAATATTCCGGGTGTGTCCGTGTGTTTACCTAGTCTGACGGAGAAGGATTGGCGGGATCTGGAGTTTGGGGTAGAACAGGGGGTAGATTTCATTGCTGCTTCCTTTGTTCGGAGATCGCAGGATGTATTGGAAATTTTACATTTTCTAGAGGAGAAAAAGGAAGATATTGATGTCATTGCTAAGATCGAGACGCAGGAGGGTGTTACGAACTCAGAGTCGATTTTGGAAGTGGCGGATGGTTTGATGGTTGCACGTGGCGATCTTGGGGTGGAAATTCCCGTGCAAAGGGTTCCCTTGGTGCAGAAGAAATTGATTCGGCTTTGCAATCAACGTGGTAAGCCGGTCATCATCGCTACGCAGATGTTGGATTCGATGCAGCGTAATCCCCGCCCGACACGTGCGGAGGCGAGTGATGTGGCCAATGCTATTTTGGATGGTACCGATGCGGTGATGTTATCAGGGGAGACGGCGAGTGGTGCCTATCCTGTTCGAGCCGTGCAGATGATGGCGGACATTGCCCTGCACGCGGAGGCTAGTATTGTCGAACCACCCGGGGTGGACTGTTGTTGGGGGGAAGAGGTCAATATAACGGATGCCTTAGGTGAGGCTGTTGTGCAGATGGTGGACCGTCTGAGTGGCCTGACAGCGATCCTAACAGCAACGGAAAGTGGTTTTGCGGCGCGAACGGTGTCTAAGTATCGTCCCCGTGTTCCTATCGTTGCGGTGACCCCCAATGAGTCTGTTATTCGTAAGTTGGCCCTGGTTTGGGGTGTTTACCCGGTTTGGGGTCGTCATAGTGGGACAGCGGAGAGTATGCTGCAAGAGGCAGTTTCTGCGGGTTTGTTAGCAGGATATGTGGAGCAAGGTTCTTTAGTTGTAGTTACGGCAGGGGTTCCTCTGGGACGGTCGGGTACAACGAATTTGTTGAAGGTTCACGTAGTGGGCGGTGTTTTGGCACGTGGTCGTGGTGTGGGTGCCCGTAAGATTGTATCGGGTCCGATAGTGATGGGGATGACGGTAGTCGAGATGCGGTCGCGGATGGTGTCGGGTGCTGTTGTGGTTGTGCCGCGGAGGATGGATGATATGGTAGAGGAAGATCTTAAGGATGCGGCTGCTATTGTGATAGAGGCTGAGGGTCTGACCTCCCATGCGGCTGTTGTGGGTCTGAACCTAGGTATTCCGGTTATAGTAGGTGTTGAGGGAGCCGTGGAGAAGCTAGGGCAGGAGGAAGCGGTGACTATTGATGTATATAGGGGCCATATTTTTTCTGGTAAAACCAGGATCCTTTAGAGCATAAAAAAAAACAAGCTTTGGAATGAAGATTCAAAGCTCGTTCTCTCGTGATGCCCAAGCGGGGGAATACCCACCAGCGGAATCTTTTTCTATTTTTTTGTTTGTTTCGCCTTTTTACATGCATTTTCACTAGCCCTCTTCCTCTCCGGGCGTTTAGTGGGGGAAAGGGATAAGGGCGGGCGTTGTGATGGAACCCGCGGTCCCTTCCTCACCCAACCCTGTTTGTTGTTGAATTTTATGGCACTGTTTCCCCGTTGGAAGGGTTGCACCAGGACGGTTTGTGAAGGGGACAGGAGAATTTTTTCCTCAACAGCCCATGTCCTCATTCTATGCCATTGGACCGGTGCAATGCAAATGGCCTTCTGTGGGCGGTAGGGGGGATCGGTAGGTGAGGTGTTTTGGGAAGGGGTTCCCTCGGTACGGTTGTGATGGGTTGGGTACTATTGGAGATTACTTTCTTTTTTTTCCTGGTTTCCTGGCTCAATTTTGCTAAGGTAGTTTTGCTTATGATTTTTATGGCTCTCTTGGGTGTTGTTGTCATTGCCTATTACGGGATAGCTGCCTTCCGGGTGGTTCGGTCGGCTCGTATCTATCTTATGCGGGGTGAATTTCCAGGGGGAGTGGTTTTTGAAGGTTTTTTGAAGGTTGTAGCGGGTTTTTTATTCGTACTACCAGGTTTCCTCAATGATGTGGTGGGTATGCTTATCTTTTTTCCCCCCGTTCGTTCAGGATGTGTCCTGTTGGGGATGCGTGTATTGAAAGCTTATGTGCGTCGTAGGTTGTAGGACCGTCATTATTTCCCAATCATATCCTTTGTTTTAATTTCCTTTTTGGGGTATCTTTTTTTGGATGGTTTTGGTTGTGCGGTAGGAGGTTCTGGATGATCCTCTGATGGGGTCTGTTCGTCGGTTTTGGAAGAATGGGTATTTCATCCCAATGTGGATAGGTGGGGGATCCCTATGATTTCTGTTCTGTTTGTGTGTTTAGGAAATATTTGTCGATCGCCTATGGCGGAGGCTGTTATGCGCCACAAGGTGGAGGAAGGGGGTTTTGCGGACCAGATTCACGTGGAATCGGCCGGCACGTGTGA
Organism: Pasteuria penetrans; assembly: GCF_900538055.1. Taxonomy (NCBI): domain Bacteria; kingdom Bacillati; phylum Bacillota; class Bacilli; order Caryophanales; family Pasteuriaceae; genus Pasteuria; species Pasteuria penetrans. The sequence goes on along the minus strand of NZ_UZAC03000001.1, from coordinate 925,931 downwards.
TCTTCACGTAGGAGAATCCCCCCACCCGGGTACGCAGGAGCGTTTGCGTGCGGTCGGGATTGCCTATGATACGATCCGTGCCCGCCATTTGCAGGCGGATGATGTGAGACGCTGTACCTACGTGGTGGTAATGGATGATAAAAATTTGGCGGATGTGCAGAAGTTGAATGATCGTTGTAAGCATAAGGTGATCCGTTTTGTGGATCTGATTCCTGATACGGAGCATACTCATGTGCCCGACCCATGGTTTACAGGGGATTTTCATACCACTTATCAGTTAGTCGAGGAGGGTTGCCGACACCTCCTGCGGCGAATTTGTAAGGAACACCAGTTAGATCTGGGGTAGAAAGAGTAACCCCCAGATCTTTTGTTTTCTAGGCTTTGGGGTGGGCGGATTGTGGTGAATAGGCGAGGTTTGTGGGTATGGCGGGAGAAAAATGGGTGCTCTCTGTGGTGATCATCCATGGTATAGACCTAAGAAATTAATTTTTTTTATATAATTTATTTGTATTGTTGGTGAATACATATTAAATATTAACAATATTATATAAAATTATATAATATATATTTTTATCTATTAGCGGAATTGCGATCATTTATAGACAAGAGAGTGCATACACCCGTCCGGGTGTTTTCCTAATTTTGAATGATTGTGTTCATACCAATAAAATATGGAATATCAATGAACAAATTGGGGGGCAGTGAACGTACATAGGAGGGGGGGTGTCCGGCACCCCTTCACTACCCCATGAATGGAAAGGGATCTCAAAGTGGGACGGAACTCAGGGGAAGCCATTGGCCCCTTGTGTGTTGATAATGAATTTTAGCTCCTGGAGATTCTAATTCCCTTACGATACTACGAATGGTTCCCTCGTCTGTATCGGTCGTAATGAAGAGGGATCCTGGTCCTTTATCGTTTGAGAGTGCAAAGGAGTGGGACATCTCCTCTACTAGCTTGTTGATCTGTTCCGACGGACTGAGATTGGCCCATTCGGGTTTCTTATCCGAAATTATTTTTTTTAAATTATTGTTGATAAAGTCTTTATTCCTCCCCATTAATCTTTTCAACATCCTTTGCTCATCTTTGGTAAGATGCTCTTCCTTCAATAACTTCTTTACTCTTCTAACATCTTCGTCTATTTGTTTTTCATCTAGATTTTCATCGTAAACGGTTGGGCTAATGGCTTCATCTTTTCCTTCAGCATATGGTATAACGTGGAATGTTGCTGTAAAAAAAGCAGTAATCGATAGTATAGAAGAAAAAATCATTTTTGTATTCTTTCCCATCCCGAATCCTCCCCTTACTCACTTCTGAATGATTCCCTATTGGAAATGATGGTAATTGTGGTTCCGTGGGTCGTTTGGGAGGAGGGTAGGTAATGAGTTCCTCCCCAGATCCTATCGGCAATCATTTCCCTTGCCTCTATAGTACTACAAAAGTACTACAAACTGGAGATTAAAAGTGACTTGCATTGTAATTTCTTTTATCCTTTCATAAATTATGAAATATTTCAATTTATGATATGAAATTTTTCAATGAATACAGGGGACGAGGTAGCTGTATCCGATAGCGTGTATGTGTGTCCCAAAGTGGTGCAGGGGGGGCTGAAGGTTGTTTGGCTTTTTGGAACCGGGCGGGGTAGGGGGGGTACCACAAGACCGTTTGGCGATGCTCTTGTAGTGGAGAAGCCCTAGTAAGTAGTGAGCGGCCTGGAAGAGGCAGGGTTTGTTGGTTCTGTTGGGTGGAAATTGGGGTGCCCAATGAGGGTGAATCGTTCGATAACGCACCGAAGGGAATAAGTGTATGTCCAAACCGAGGTGTGGCCTGATACGTTGGGAGGAGTCACGTGGGACGACCTACTGGAAGGTAGTGGCTAACGACAGGGCGATATATTTTTTATTTAAATAAATTTTATATGTTATTTTATACGTAATTCTATTTTATTCACTCTACTTGTTTTCGTATATATAAATATGAATTTATATGTAAAAAACCTTGATTGATTATGATTTCATGGTTGTCCTAAGCGAATATCGAAGATTTTATCATAGGGGGTATCCAGTGAGCTAGTGAGCGGTATGAGTGATGAAATTGGTCCCTTGGGACGTCTGGTAGGCAGCAGGATTCACACTACCTAATGCTGCTGGTGTGGACAGCGCTGGGGTTCAACACCCGTTCTCGAGACCGAATCCCCAAGCCCCTATAGTTCATAGCCAAGATCCCCCCTGTGTTCTAATTCATCAACTGGTGCCCTAATCCTACCACCCCGCAGAGTGTAAGGCAGTCCTACCGATACTCATGGGTACCTCATCCCCAGATTTATTGTGTGGATTTCCTTCTTCCATTTCTTTTTATATTTCGATGGATTCCTGCGGGCTTCTTCTGCATCCCTCATCAGAGCGGACCACAATTGCTCTTGAGCCATCTCATGAGTCATCCCATTGTCCTTACTCGTATGTCCGAAATCTTGATCCAATTCATTTGTATCTTTATTGAGTTCATCTATGAATTCTTTCAAATCCCCCTTAGATATTTCATCTGGACTCCGTATCGATTTTTCAAGCAGCACTCTGTATTTGCTATCGAATTTATCCAAAAAACTAATGAATTTATCAAGAATCAATGAATTTTTTTCCTTTTCTTCCTCTGTGTAGGATGAGTTGGGCCCATCACTTCTGTGTATATTTTCACTTAGTTCTGTATTTTTCTGATCCTCCCTTGACTCGGCAAGGATACTATTCCCTCCCATCCAAGCCAGTAGACTGGTAGAGGCGAATAGAATGCCCATTTTTACTGTTCTTACCATAACTACCTACACTCCTCCCTCTTATTTTTAGGATGACCACGATCCCTCGATAAGGATTGATATTCCCACCCACTAAATTATAGTTCTTGGGTACACATGCACCTACTATGAGTATTTGAATCTCCTTACATCATCTTTATATCATCCTGGTTGCGTTCGATCGCGTGTGTACATTTTTCGTGGAGTTTCTTCTACATGGTTTTTAGGGGGAATTACCGTAACCAGGCGGGAGCTCTTTTCGAACCCGAAGGAAGGGGATACCCAGCGAGGGAATCTCCCTTTCCCAACGGTCTTATTTCCCAGTAGGGATAACCCCAACTCTAGACGCGTGGAATCTTCGCTATGCCGGCAAGATGCCACCTACCTGGTGATTTGTGGCGGTAAAGGAGAAAAAATTTATATAGTGATCGAACGCAGACGGGATAGGAGATCCTTTATGTTGGATACGGCCTTTCCGAAATGTCGAGCAACCTTGGAACCAGGCCCTCAAAAATCTTCGTTCATTGGGGTTTATCATCGGGTCCCTTGATCGTCACCGACGCCCACCCTGGCTTCAGGACAGCCATTCGTGGGAACGATTCCGCATTGGACTGGCAACGGAGCCCATTTCCTTTGTGGAGATTCGTGTGTCGTATCGTGCTCTATGAGGGAGGGGGAGGGGCCCCTGAAATCGGCAGGTTGGTATGCAGGTTTCAAACCGACCGGTGCTGCTGTTGTAAAGAGCAAGGGTGGTGGGCGTTCTGGGAAAAGGCAGGACGAAAGAATCCTGTCTGGTGTGAATCAGGGAGATTAGTAAAGCGAACCACGGGAAGAAAGCATCGAAAGACACAGTCGACGTCGAAACAAAGGGTATCATCGGATTCTATCCTTGGAACGAAGCCATGAAGGGTGAATCACCTACTGTCCTGGCGGCATCCGGTGCGCCGCAGATGGAATGAACCCTGATGTAGGCCCTCATAGGGAACCACGAGAGACTGTCGCACGGACACCTTGGTCTTAGCCGGGTGTAAAGGGCTTAAGGGTATACCAAGACCTTCGTGAACAGGGTCGGATCGACTCATAGTAGTGGAGAAACCCTTGTAATGAGGGTGGAGTGAAGGGGTTGAAGGGTCCGCTTGAACCAGCCGACGTACAATCCGAAGCAAAAAGAGATGATCGTGGGTTAGACCAGGCAACATCGGATCGAAACCCGGATCGAACACAGCAAAGGAAGGTACGAAGAACGGTGACACCAGACTGGGGTTCTGAACGGGGCAAAATCCCATGGGACCATCATAAGAGCCACATAATGCGAGAGTAGTACGTGTGGTCCTGTGAGAGGGTTGGCTGAGATGCCAGCCCTCCTCGACGGGGGGATGATGAAACAATGGCCCCGAAAACTCCAAAGATAATGCAAAAGAGCCCACGCAAGATCACGATCCATCCGATCGTACCCATCGAAAGTCGAATCGGAGTATCCCAGGAAACCTCATGCATTGATGGGGAAAATGAACGATAAAGGGAGGAAGAACAAGAACGAATTTTCTATCTATAAAAATTAATAATAAAATTATTCTTCAAAGAAACTCTAGGGAGTGTTCCCCTGAAGGGCTAACAATTGGAGAGTTCCCCCGGGGGACGCACACACCCGTTAGGATGCTGCCTTCTTTCTGTTCCATCCTACCCTCGAGCCTATATTCTAGTCCTTTGGGATACAAGCACGAACGACAGGCATTACTGTATCCATTTCCCAGGGGTATCCTTGCATCGGATCTCTTCCTCCTACTGTCAATACGGACGAATTTTATATCACTTCTATGTATTCTGTCTACTAGCGGGGGACGGAATGTACCTGAGGATGTGATTAGGGGGTCTGGGAACATCGGGGGCCCCATGCATGGGATCGTTCCCGTGGAGAAAAACCCCCCCGTGGGGGGGTTATAACGAAACACAGGGGGTATATACATTTGCACCCTATGCTTCTGGTTATTCCACTCATCAAATATCGAAACAACCGGCCAGCTCGCATACGCCTCTTATTTTCTGGCATACTCTTTCTGTGTGACGATCTAATTGATTTATGTCCATAATATCACATTCACCTACAGCGGGCACACATTGGTAACAAAGATTTCTTTTACCACGTGGATGTGTACCCTCTTCTCCTCCCTTGTTGGGTGATTCTTGTCTACCTATTGGTACTACTGTTTCTGGTGGTATTGCTGCTTCTGAGGCAGAGGAAGCTAACAGCGTAGGCGTGCCCAGGAAAGCCACGAAAGGTACAATCAGAAATCGGAATCGCATACCATCAACGTCCTTTCTAGAGGATGATCAACCCTTGCTTGTGCTTCTTGGTTACAATCTCCCTTGTGTCTGGCCCAGATGTATCTACGAAGATCGAACCTATGTACGATTATATTCATAATAATTTTTGCTAGTCAAGTTCACACACCTTTTTTTAGTAGTTTACAATAGTTTCCACCTCACTCCTCCCAATGATGTTTTGAAAAGGACCACAACGAGGATAGCCCCTACGACCCCTTTCGATGGTCCATCCATAGTTACAATATAAATTGTATATTAGCATTTATAAAAAAATGTTATAAAAAAGTCATAATAGTCATAAGGACATTATGATTATGGCGGGAAAGGTATCCGCGCTCGTGTTCCTAAGTTACTTTGTATTTCCTTGTTATTCCCTGATGTCTTGTCGGTAGAATAGTATCATTGCTAACAGGAGGGAAGCCAGGGACCATATTCCGAGGACAGAGAGGGAGAATGACAATCCTACATCCTTCAAATATCGAAACATCGAGTCACTGAGGAGGTAATGAGGTAGTCCTAGGTGGAAAAAGGGAAGGTAATGTAGGATCTGCCATTTGGGTACCATGATCTTGGCAACGTGAGTTATAGATATACTGACAAGTAGGATACAGGCGGCTGTGGTGGAGTTACGAACCCAAACAGAGGTCAAGAGACTGAAAGCAGCAATTGCGAGGGAGCTGAGCCAGGCCAGTCCCATGCTCATGATCATTGCTTGGATTTGTGAGATTACTTCGATTTGAGGATCCAATCTCCAAAGACTGGAATCCATGACAAGAGGTGCATTCCCATTTTTGTAACCCAAAAAGACGCCGGATAGGAGAAAGGTCAGACAGGTAAAAAGCAGGAGGAGGAGGGATACGGTTGCTATACATGTGATGGTTTTACTGATCAGAATATAAAATCGGCCGGGTACGCTTGTCAATAGGGCACGTAGGGTTTTTCGTTCGCGTTCTCCCGAGATGATGTCGGCGGTGAGGAGAATGACCAGTGCAGGTAATAGAATTTCTGAACTCATAGATATAAATTTTTCCGTAAATCTAAATGCAGTTTGCGATCTTGGATCCATGTCGTAATGTAATGCATACTGTAAATTTCGTATTTGTTTATGTATCATGCTAATTCTATTATTCTTTTCAACGGGTTGCATGTGAGAATAGAATCGATGTTCCCCTTTTTTGATCTGTTCCTCCCGCTGTTGCAAACGTAAAATTTGTTCCTGCACGTGTGCCCGCCAACCTTTGGATCCTATATTTTCTGTCTCACGATTGTATTCCCACAGGATGCCCGTACTGATCAGAAGGACGAGGAGGCTGATGATAGCGGAAGCGATCCACCAGCGTCGGATATACCATGTCTTTGAAAACTCATTGTGTATGAGCAACATCATAGAGGCATCGTCCCCCCTGTTGTTTTGGCTATGAAATGTTCTTCTAGAGTGGGCTGACGAACCCGGATCCCCTCTACCTGGATTTCTTGTTCGACCAGAAATCGGGTCAATGCGGCGATAGAGGTAGTCTCCATAGTGACGATCATACCATCGGGGGACAAGGTACGCACTTCCCCTGAAATGGTGGGATGATTCTTCAAGGAATCGACGGCCTTCTTTAAGGGTCTTACCTTCCAGATCACCTCCTGCTTATCGGACGTGTTTTGGATCCTTGGGGATCCTAGGTATAGTAGAACCCCTTCATAGATCATAGCGATCCGATGACAGAGGATTTCGGTTTCATGCAGTAAATGGGTGGAGAAAAGCACACTTACTTGTTGATTTTCCACTAGACCCTGTAGAAGGGTGCGTAATTCTTGGATACCCAATGGATCCAAACCATTGGTGGGTTCATCGAGAAGGAGCAGTTTTGGTTTTGTTAGTAACGCTTGGGCAATTCCCAAACGTTGTTTCATTCCGGTGGAATAGGTTTTGACCTTATGATTCAAATATTGGGTCATTTTCATCTGCTCGGCGACTTCGTTCAGGCGTTCTTTAGGTATGGAGGAAGGGGACATATTACGAAGAAGCTGCAAATTTTGCCGACCCGTGAGAAAGGGATAGAGAGTGGGGGGGGATTCCAGCATACAATCTACATAACGGATGGCGGAACGAAATTGTCGTTTTACGCAGTGACCCGCAATGTAGATACGGCCCAATGTAGGGCGGACCAAACCTACCAACATGCGCAGGAGGGTGGATTTTCCTGCGCCATTGGGTCCTAAGAGGCCGAATAATTCGCCCTCTTCCACAGTGAAACTGACATGTTTGATAATGGCACGTTTACGGGTTACTTTGCAGAGATCTTTCACAACAAGAATGGGCTGGGCCACGGTTCAATCACCTTCTTTTGATGTGGGGTGTGGTGTGAATCGTGGGAGGAGGTGTTGCAGAAGGCGCATCTGGATGTCGCGATAACCATTGTGACTGGGATGTATGCCGTCCCTGGCCAGGGCGTCCCTACGGTTTCTAAAAATGTCATTGACGGGTATGACAACCACATCAGTGAATTCATTACTGAGGTTTTCAAGTTTCAGATTCCATCGGTTTACAACGGCATTATTTTCATCGAGGGATTTTGTGGGAAAGGGATTGTAGAGACCGATCAAGTAAAGGGGTGCGTCGGTGAGGGATCGAATTTTTTCCAGGGAAGCGCGTAGGGAATCTATATAGTCCTTCAATTCCCTCTCCTGATCTTTTCCCTTGTTCCTTTGCAATTTTAAAAGAGAATTACCACCTATAGAAATGCATAGGAAACCGATATCCCTGCGGAGTAGGACATCATACCTACCTCCCTCCAACTTCTCTTGCAAATGAATGGGTAAGCTTCCTGGTTCAGAGAAATCGGAGAAATTCCATTTCTTTCCTGTGCGTTGATCCAGGGCTGATTTCAAAACAGGCAAGTAACCAGGTGGTTCTTGGTCATCCCCCGTACCACTGGTGATAGAATCACCGAAGGCAAGAAAGGAGGGACCATTGGGTTTGGCGACGGGTACGGAGGAAGGGGGGGGAACGGAGGCGTATGTCAGTGTTTCCTTGGTGGGGGGATTGAGGAGGAATCTGCAAACATAAATGGCCGCCGCTGAAGTAAGGGCAATCGCCGAACCTGCGATTGCAATGGTAGTATAATGGGGGTTGTCGCGGAGAAGAGATCGAAATCGAAACCACATGCAGATATCCTCCTTTAGGGGTGGTTGAACCGGGTGCGGGATGTAAATGATGGTGGACTCATGAATGATGTGGGTGCAAATCATAGGGACGGCCCTAGTCATCGTCCCAGCCACGTTCTTTTTTACTCCCTACTATCCACTCTATAGAATTTCGGGAAATACAACGGTTGATCAGCAGATGCAGATCAGGGGGCGATTTTGTTTTTGCACCGGAACTATGAATTGAAAATTCGTAAAAATTAGGGGACGCAGATCTCGGAGGGGTTGCGTGTGCATAGGCATGGGTGAAGGAGAATTTTACGATTAGGGGGCTGAGGAGACGGTGAAGATTCACATCGCGCGCGCTGGGGATCGCCTTGCCGATCTTATCAGGAAGTACAAAATTGGGCAAGAGCAGTTGCTGTCTGCTAATCCACACCTTAACTTGCATGGTTCCCTGTCAGCCGGGACGAAGGTTCGAATCCCTACAGGCCGGATCCCTGTGGCAACGATCGAACGGGGAGGGGTGGGTACCCCCCCCCCTGTCGTGGAGCCATCCCCCCAGCCACCCATGGGTTCCCAACATACGGGGGAGGAGGGGGGATGGCAGGTGGGGGATTTGCCACAGGTGGGCTCGAATGCATCGTTTTCCGTCGTATCTTCCTTCAGCAGCGCGGCCCAGGTCCATGAGGGGGATCCCTCATTGATGGTGGCAGAGGAGGGATGGCTATCGGAACAGGAGCAGGTCCTACCCGAGGATGTTTCCCCTGTGCTTCATCCACCGGGTAATCCCTTCCCCCTATCCATGGCACCAGCGCCATGGGGGGGGGGCATCCAATCATTGGTTCCCCCACTCCCCCCTGTCCCCTTTTCCCAATTATCCCCCCTTTTGGTTGGTTCCTCCCCCTGCCCGTCCGAAGGACTGGGTGTCCCCCCTAGCAATCATCAAGGAAAGCTCGTCTAGTGAGGCCTAGAACCGGGATGGCTTTGGCAACGGTACCATCGGAGCCCCATGTACGTGACTGGGCTAGGGTTCTCCAAACGGATGTCCACCACGTTACTGCCTACAGGAAAAACTATCGTTTAGAAACAGGACAGGGAACGTGGATAGCGAAAAAAATTGAACACGTGGAGCGAATGCGTTGGTGGCTAGAGGTAGATCGTTATATGCGTACCCAGGGGTTTCGTTCCATGCCGATTCCCCTGATGGGTGGACAATGGTTACTGACACCCTTTGTTCCAGGTACCATAGCTTCCTACGCAAATCGGGAACATATAACGGCGACAATGGTTGAGTTGGGGCGTTTTCATCGAATGGGGCGCTGCATCGCAGTCCCTCCTTTTGCATCGAAGCCCTTTCTACTATATCGTCGTGTATATCATCGCCTATCCCAATTTTACCGTTTGTTGCGTCGTTCCACAACGATGGATGGGGAACTTGGTGAGTTACTACAAACCTATGGACGTCCCTTTTATCTTGATGGGTTCAAGGCCTGGCAACGGTTGTTACGATTGCCCCTACGTTCTTGGGTGGATGAGGCCCATGCCTCTCGTCAGATTGCCCACCGTGATTTGGCTAGCCACAATTGGATGATCGATGCCATAGGTCAGCCCTGGTTGATTGATTTTGAAACGGCAGAGTACGATTGCCAATTGGGGGACGTTTGGCAGATGGTAGCGCGTATGTTAGCGGAGAATCAGTGGGAGAGGGGAATGTTGGGTCTGGCTCTAGGTGCTTATCTCCAGGAGCGACCTTTAGCACCCTGGGAGGAAAAGGTGCTTGTCCTACTGCTCAGTTTTCCCAACGAATTCTTTCGCGAGGCGATTGGTCTGGCTTCACGTCGTAGGGGATACCATATGCGTTATGCGCTTCCCTATTTGCAACGCTTGGCAAGTACCCGGAAGAAATGGAAAGAGCAAACGAGGGTTTGGCTGGCGGGGGAGGATCTGTTTTGAGGGATGAATCACTTCTCCTCGTGTTTGTGGTATCCTGGTGTGGATACCAGCTTGGGGGAGGGGGCGGAGGATGCGTGTGGGGTTGGCCCAAATTCGGCCACGTTTGGGGAGCATCAAGGATAACTTAGAATTGCATCGAACCTTTGTGAAGAATGCGAAATCGGCCAAGGTGGATTTGTTGATTTTTCCAGAGCTTTCCCTGACGGGATACCATCTATTGGATCTCACGTATGAGGTGGCCCGCTCCCTTCATAGCCCCGATATTCAATCCCTGGTACGGATGTCTAAGGACATCGGTATTGTTTTCGGTTTTGTGGAGGAGAGTTCCCAGCATATTCTATACAATACGGTAGTTTATGCTGCCGAAGGAAGGATTCAAAGATGGTACCGCAAGGTACATTTGTCGACATACGGAATGTTTGATGAGGCCCGTTATTTGGGGGCAGGGTGCACGATTCGTAGTTTTGCTGATGTGACAGGGACAGTAGTAGGGTTTATGGTAGGCGAAGACGCATGGCATGTGATGACGGGCTATCTTTTGGCACAAACAGGGGCTACCGTTTTCATTGTGCCTGCTAATGTCCCGATTTGTGGCATGGATGAGAGCGGGGCCACCCTTCAGGGGAACTGGTTACGATTGTTGCAGGTTTTGTCCCAGGTGCATGGTGTTTATTGCTTATATGCGAATCGGATTGGGACAGAGGACGGGGTTACCTTTGCGGGAAATTCAATGGTCATTGACCCGCGTGGCCATGTCAGGGGGGAGTTACCCCTGTTGGAGGAGGGTTTGTTGGTGGAGATGTTGGATAAGGAAATCATCCGTCAGGCCCGCTTGAAGATGCCGTTGTTACGGGGTAGTCGGGCCGATTTGGTATTGCGGGAATTGCATTGGATTGTACGGCAATCCTATAGGGAAGGGGACTGAATTCTCTTGTCTCAGCAGTCGGACCCGTCCCTGCAAGGGGAATTGTCTCTTTTGCATTTGGATCCTGAGTTGACAGTGGAATTGCTTACCGTTTCCCTACGGGAGGAGATTCAGAAGGCCTCCTTTTCACGTGCTGTGGTGGGGGTGTCGGGTGGGATCGATTCTGCGCTTAGTTTGTCTCTTGCAGTGCGGGCGTTGGGTAAGGAAAGTGTGTTGGCTGTCTTCATGCCTTTTCAGGAGAGTGCCGTTGAAAGTCATGAAGATGCTGGGACCCTCATTCAGCAGCTAGGCGTGGAATCCCTTACGATCGATATCACACCGCAAATTGAGGCTTATTTTTCTTCCATGAAGGAGGTTTCCCCTCTGCGTCGTGGGAATAAGATGGCCCGTGAACGGATGAGCATTCTATACGATCTCTCGTCGGAAAGACAAGCCTTGGTGGTGGGTACAACCAACCGAACGGAGTTGCTACTGGGATATGGTACGTTGCATGGCGATACGGCATCCGCCATCAATCCGCTGGGGGACCTGTACAAGACACAGGTTCGGCAGTTGGCAGCCTATATGGAGGTACCGGAATCCATTCTGACGAAACCCCCTAGTGCTGATCTATGGGAGGGGCAAACGGATGAACAGGAATTGGGGTTTTTGTACACCGATATCGACCGGTTGCTTTACTACATGATTGATCTACAATATCCCCTGATTAAGTTGCGTGCCCTACGGTTTGCGGATGCTTTCATTGAAAAGATCAGTCGGAGGGTGATCGGTACACAGTATAAGCGTTGTTTACCCATTATTCTCAAGGTGTCGCAGCGTACCATGGGGATGGATTTTCGTTATCTGCGGGATTGGGGATCGTAGACTGATATACCTGGGGGGTAGAAGAGGTTATGGCGGGGCATTCGAAATGGAAAAATATCCAACATCGTAAGGGACGGCAGGATACGAAGCGGGGACAATTGTTCAATAAAATTTCCCGGCAACTCTATGTGGCGGCGCGTGAGGGGGATAAGGATCCCGATGGAAATCAGCAGTTACGTGCAGCGATTGCGAAGGCACGCTCGTACAATATGCCTCAGGAAAATATTGATAGGGCTATTCAAAAGGCCTGCCGGGGGACAGAGGGTGATTCTTTTTACGAGATTTCCTATGAGGGATATGGACCCGGTGGTGCCGCTGTGCTGGTGGATTGCCTGACGGACAACCGAAATCGAACAGCAGCGGACTTGCGGTTGATTTTCAGTAAGAATGGCGGCAACTTGGGTGAGGCGGGTTGTGTTTCTTGGATGTTTTCTTGGAAGGGTCTTATCATTGTGGATCAGGGGAGTATGAAGGATGCGGAACGGATGCTCGAAGATCTCTCCGCCGATGTGGAGGAGATTGAGCTTCGTGATGGTATGTATGAGTTGGTAACTTTGCCGAATCGTATGTCTAGCGTGGAGGAATATCTACGGGACAAGGGGATCACCGTACAATATGCGGTGGTTACCATGTTGACGCCGCATCGACTGGAAGTGGATGTGGATACGGGGAGGGCTTTAGACGTTTTGCTTGAAACACTCGAGGATCATGATGACGTACAAAACGTGCATACCAATGCAGACATTCCGCAGGGAATTGGGACTTCGTGAGGATCGATTCCCAAGGGGGATGTCCTACAGTTGGGGGAGAGAGTCCCTTGTGGTTTGGGTTGATTGGCCGCAAAAGAGGGGGCCCGGGTCAAGCAAGCCGGGCCCCCTTTGTTTTCTGTAATGGCGCGTTGTTCTCATTCACTAGTACCTTCTTACTGGAACAGCAAGGGAAAAGTCATTCAACGAATACGATTATGGATGTTGGCAGGGTGTCCAGGTGATATAGGGTCGCTTGGTGATAGGGGGGAATACTAGGGGAGATCCCAAGTATATTGTGTCTCCCTAACCTGTGGTCCGCATAGTTTCGGAGGGCCCGGGTACCACTACAGGGATGGGATCCCATGAGAGGGGTATTTCACGTTGACCTTCTCCGGAGAGGTACTGCTATCATGTAAATCAACCTGCATCAATCTAGGCTCAGCAATAGCCACCTCATCCCGTAGCCTACTTGCAGTAGCCTTGAGGTGACCTATCCACAACTGCTTACTCCAAGTCACTAGACCCTCCCGCCTTACATCCGCATGGTTTTCATACATTTTCCCTATCACATTTCTTAACTTATTCCCAATATCCTTGGGAATATCAACCCAACTACTCTCTTGATATATACGTATCAACTCTGATCGCCACCAATCGAGTGATTCTTCGTCATACCCATGCGGAAACACAAGAGGAAACAAACGTTCCCGTTTCAGTACGTCTCTCTTTATCCACGGGGGTTGGAATATGAACCATTCTTTTGGACGAGGGTCATGATCCTCTCGCCACCTACCCCACGTTTGCTGCTCCCGGTCCCATGTCTGTTTTTCAACCCTTTCCACTGCCGTCTCAAAGGAATCGAAATCTTTCCCTTCCATTGCCGTCCTAAGGAGATCGACATCCTCCCTACTGTAGCGTCCTTCAGTTTCCTTTCGATACGATGGATCAATGATTTTGCTCCATAAACGTCTACCCTCAGTAGCCAACATTTCCTTAAGGTCCTCGAGCTCCCTTTTCTCCAAGTACCATTCCCGAGCGGGACGGTTCATGTTTTTCTGTATGTTTTGTATCCTCTGTTTGAAATTAAGCGCATCTGATAGTAAACTCTGCATCTTTCTCAATTTTTTCTGGGAACACTCCAGCTGTCCTTTTCCTATGCACTCTACATTCGATTCTGTTCCCTTCCCTGCTCCTTCTATGCTCCCTTCGGTATCCTGTTCCCATTTTTCCGCAGTATCTCTTGCCAATCCTTCCCATAGTTCTGCTGTGTGTAGCATATGGTTCGATCGCCATTCCCATCGAAGGAGATGTTCAAATGCCTCGTTGTACCGCGCATTACCTTTTCTCATATCCTCTTTATTTGTCTCTATGAGGGTTTTCATCTGTCCAGTAATCTTGCTCAAGAGAGCGGAATTTTTATCCCCCCTAAGCCCACTCATAAGGGAGGAGTTGGGGTAATCTCTTTTGAATTTCCTCTCATTCTCTAGATCATCCTCGAGTTCATCAAGTATACCCCTTGCGATGGATATCTCAGAATCAAGAGGGGAGAGCTCTCTTTTTTTCTTCTCAACTATTTCCTTCTGCGATTCCACCCAAAAATTCTTTATCCTTATTCTATTGTTGACATCCGAGAATCTCTGATCAGTTTTTTTCGTAGTATTCCACAATTCAGTGATATGGTTCCTTAGCGTGAATGAACTATTAGCAGTTCCCACTGCTCCCGCCACCCCCGCCACAAGAAAGGGCAGACTTCTCTTCACCCGATTCTGATTCGGAAACGTCCGATCTACGAATTCCCCTGCTTCACTGGGATTTTTCGTTTGGTTTTCATCCCCCGGCACGGGTAGGTCATGATTCCTTACAGGTACAACGGATTCCCCGGGGGAATGTTCATTCATGGCTGTTTCATGTAGCCCTCTGTTTTTCCTGTGGGGTTCCTTCTCTGATTCCCGGGATGATCGTAGGCTCTGATCTCTTACACTCGGCGGAGGACCCTCTTGGTTCCCATTCGGTGCCCCTCTTGTCTGTCCTATACCCAATGGGTTGCTTGTAGTATTCTGGTGTGCATTGTTGTCGTATCCCCTCCTATTTTCGGATGGGGGATTTTGAATCCGGCTTTCATCCTTCGGTAAAGTTATACTATTATTTTCTAAATACATAAAAGATTCCCCAAGGGGATGTTGATTTGTAGCCGTTTCGTGTAATCCCCCGTTTTTCCTGTGGGGTTCCTTCTCGGGTTCTTGGGATGGTGGTACGTTCTGATCCCCTACCCCGAGCGAAAGACGATCCCGGTTCCAACTCTTTTCCTCCCACGAGGGTTGTGCTTCCCTAAAGCGTAGGGCCTCTTGATTCGCTCCGCCATCCTCCCTCTTTCCTACTACAGAACCCAGCGGGGAGGAGTCCTGTTTTTCCGTGCCTAACTGCTCTCCAAACGAGATGGGAGAGGGTGAAAGCGCTACCATACCGATACTATAAAAAAATAGGGAACAATTGCAAAAAGACAAGGATCGAATCGATCCTTTTTTATCAATCTTATCCATACTCAACCATCATCCTCCTACTTCCCTAAAACTACAGCATAGCGTATTGTGGCATAACAATCGCTAGAGAGTCAATACCCTAAATTTTTAGGATCTACGGTGTTCATAGCGGGTAGATGAACAGCGGAGACCCTAGGCTTCCCTATCCATGGTGTACAAAAATATTTTTGCATTCAAATTTTTTTATTTTCTTTTTCCCTACATTGTTGGCTTTTTTTCTAACATTCTGTTAAGTTTATTATGGAACGAGGTTGTTAGAACGCTGGCTGCCCGTTGAAATAGAGGTAGGGAACAAGCTTTTTATTTCTACTGGGATCGTTATTTTTATGTGGTTGGCCTTCCAGGTTGCAGTTTTCTTTCCCGCGCGTTCATGGGTATTGCGTAGGATTAGGAGATCATAGGTTTCGGGTTGGGTCCAGAGGGATTTGTTTTGCTGCATTCGATTGGGGTGCGGAACCATGGCCGGGGAGAGTTGTTTAGGATGGAGGTTGTTTGGTCCACTATCATTGCCTGGTGGCAGTAAGGTTACGAACTGTCCCGGTAGTGTCGTTGGGGTAGAGCATCCTGGTCGTGGGCGCGGGCTTAGGATAAAGGGGCTCTGGACCGAACCTCAGGCCTAGGATCGTATCAGGTGGTTTTTTCCTAATTCTGGATTCTAAGGGCAGATGAAAGGAAAGGACCCTGATTCAGGCCCACGTAGGGAACCACGAGAGACTGTTGCACGGACATTTGGCCTTAGCCAGGTGTAAAAGGGTATACCAAGGCTTCCGTGAACAGAGTCGAATCAACAACTCATAGTAGTGAAGAAGTGAAGAAACCCTTGTAATAAGGGTGGGGCGAAGGGTTCGGTGGGTTTCACCTTCGCATTCCTTGCCTGCAGACCATTCTTCGTTACGGTTTCACACCCTTTGAGGGGCAGGGGACGGATCCGTACTGTGGGATTTTCCCCCAATTTTATCGATTACCGCCTCTCATTTGCCATTGCTGTTGTCCGGTTGGCTATAGGGCCGGATTTCTGTCCATCCTTGCTATTATGGTCCTATCGGTTGGAACCCATTTCTTAATCTACTGGGACGTTGTGGCTATGGTAGAAGGGACATGGACTTTTCAGCGCTTTTCCCTAATACGGGAAGTCAATGGACAGGCTGCCTATCCCCATCGAACTTCTAGCTATCCATGATTTTTCTTTCTGGATACTGATTTTTTCTGATCACGTTGTACCACGGGTGTGGATGTTTATGGTTTCCCTTCCCTGAGTTTGCTGTTGACCCATATTTTACCGGAGGTAGAGGACATGAGTCATTCCCTTTTTACATAGTAACGATAACTTTCATTCCTTTCCATTAGTAGATAGTGTCTCATTTGTTGATCGGATCGTCTTGTCCATGGTAATGGAACAAAGTTCCGTCATTTCTGTAACATTGTCAACATTACAGGTTTTTTTGTTGTTTTTGCACTCCCCATGAACAGAATGAATCTTATATGTAAATTTAATAAAAATTAATATGAAATAATGTACATCCCTGAAGATACAAAACAGTAAAATATTATTATGTTACCCATTGCTCCACCCTATAGTTGGACTAGATTCACAGATAGGGTATTCCCCACAAGAGGTTGCACGGTCCTGCAAGGGAATGTTTTCCCGGAGGGCCAAAAACCCCCCGGGGGAGTGTACACACCCGTTCGAATACTGTCAGGGAAATCCTAATCTTAAATATTTTTTATAAAAATTATTTTATTGTTTGGGTCTATTGTATATTGCATGATCCAACGTTTGCCCTACCTATACATGGGGATGGGACGATCAGGTAAGAAGGGCGGGATCCCTAGGACTGCAATGACGATTTCCCACGTTCCCAAATGCGGGATAACCACTTATAGCGGGGGGAAAAACAAAGAGCCAAAAGGAAGCAGGCCCCTGCGATGAAGGACGTAGTTCCTGCTATGCTGCTTCCCCATTGGAGGGATAGCCAATAACCTACAACGGAGCTGAAAATTCCGATTCCCATGCTGATCAGGAGCATGGGGGAAAAATGTTGTGTCAGCATATAGGCCGTGGCGGCGGGTAAGATGAGCATGGAGATAACGAGTACGATTCCTACGCTTTCGAAGGCAGCCACTGTGGTCAGAGAGGTGAGGCCGATGAGAATATGATGGAGAAGGAGGGTGGGTATTCCGAGGGCGGATGCAAACAGGGGATCAAAGGTACTAACTTTGAGGGGGTGATAACACAGGATGATGAACAGAAGGTTAGTACATAAAATTCCGATCATGATGATGAAGGAACGCGGGACCTCCCAAGTTCCTATGGACCATGTATCTAGGGGAACGTAGGCGATTTCGCCAAAAAGAACGCAATCAAGATCAAGGTCAATACTTTGTGCGAACAGTGAAATGAGTAATACCCCGGTGGCAAACAAGGTAGTAAAGGTGACGCTAATAGCAGCATCATTCTGCACTCCCGTTTGGCGCAGGTATTCTACAATGAATCCTGTAAGCCAGCCGCATAGGGTGGCACCAATGAGGAGGATGGGTGTATGGCGTACACCCGCTAGACAAAAGGATGCGGCGATGCCGAATAGGATGGCATGACCTATGGCATCCCCCAGCATAGCCATTTTACGCAAGAGAAGGAAGCACCCCACTAATCCGCAGGTGGCGGCTACGGTAGCACCCGTGAGGAGGATCCAGGTATGATCCATTTGTTTGTCCTCCCTTTTTGGTCCTATCATTTTACCCCCTGATGCCGGATGAGGGGTTCCCTTGTTCATATAGTACCAGATATTGGGGGAGGCAGCATATCAATGAATATAGGGGGACAGTATTATCAATGAATATAGAGGGGGAGGAATTTTTATACATTTTGTAGGGTGTGGAGTTGCCCCGGGGAGAGTATAGGTGTGTCATTCCAGGGGATGTCATTCCGCAACCGTTCCTATGGGGGTGGGTGATGAGCAGCTTCCAGTTACAAAATTGATTGCATTGGTTCTAGGAAGTCATTCAAAAAAAGTCCCCCGCATGGGGGGATCGGAAGATGCGGGGTTCAGTCACGGGATAGTTGAATTTTTTGACGACAGAGATATCCAATCCAGCCATAATGGGGGGAGAAGAGAAGGGCAAGAACAAAATATCCACCCGCGGCTAATGCGATAGCCCCTGAGGAGGATATGTTCCATCGTATGGCCAACCCATAACCCGTCATCGTACTCATAATACCAATTCCCACGCTGGATAAGAGCATAGTGGACAAGTGGCGTGTCAGCAGATAGGCGGTGGCGGCCGGTATGATGAGCATGGAAATGACAAGAACCAGACCGCCGCTTTTTAGGGAGGTAACGCTGGTTAGGGAAACCAGACTCATGATGACATGATGGAGAAAAGCGACGGGAAGCCCTAACGATGCGGCTAGGAGAGGATCAAAGGTGCTGATTTGCAGGGGACGGTAGAGGAAGAAGAGGACCGTGAGGATAAGAATCAGGACGGCCGTCATGATTGTAAGGGGATAGGGGATTTCCCAGGAACCCATAGATAGGGTATCCAGTGGTATATCCATGAGTTCTCCAAATAGAGCACACTCTAGGTCGAGATCGATATTATTGGCTACTGTTTTTAGGATGACAACCCCTAGGGCAAACAGAGTGGTGAAAGTGACACTGATCGCTGCATCATTGGGAACACCCTTCTGGCGGAGGTATTCGATAATGAAACCCGTTAGCCAGCTGCATAGGGTGGCACCGATGAGGGAAAAGGTTGTGTTTCCATTTCCTGTAAGGTAAAAGGAAATAGCAACTCCGAATAGAACGGAGTGGCCAATAGCATCCCCCAACATAGCCGATTTTCGCAGTAAAAGGAAACATCCCATGATCGCACACGTGGAAGCAATGATAGAACTCGTGAGTAGGATCCAAATGTGACTCATCATGGAACGTCCGGGCACCTCCCCCTTGTTTCTCCTGGATCAGGGGTGGTCGGTGGGGGTATGATTGCCCTCCCTTTGGTAGTCAACTGAATGGTTATTTGCCCATCCCCTTGGGTGGTAGTATTTAGGCAACCCTTGTGTTTCCAGTACTGGAGGGCGGGGCAGAGGGCACGATGTCTGGTATGTAGATCTTTCCATGACCAGCAAGTGATCTGTTTTTCCGCATAATCCTGCACGATGATATCCCATAATTGATCACATTGGAATTTTTTTCGAAGATGACGCCGTCGACGGATTCGAGCTATGAGTCCCGTGTGGGGTGCATAGAGGAAGGAGAGCATGAAACACATGGAAGTAACAAGTATGATTAGGGGCCCTGTGGGTAGATGGTCCCCTAGAGTACTCAGAAGGGTTCCCGTCACCCCGGAGAAGGCACCTAAGCTGGCGGCCAACCAAGTCATGCTACGTAGATCCTTTACCCAATAGCGCGCGGTGGCTGCGGGTGTGATGAGTAGGGAGGCAACTAAGATAACGCCCACAGCTTGTAGGCCGATGGTGACTGCCAATGTGGACAGTAAGAGGAGGAGTCCGTCCAGTCGGGATGTGGAAAAACCCATGCTTTCGGCGAAGGCTGTATCGAAACAGAGAATTTTCAATTCTTTGAAGGTGAGAAAGAGGAGAAGTAGTAGAAGGGCTGCCAGGATGGCCATGGCCTTTAAGTCATCCCGGATCAAGGAGGCCGCTTGCCCAAAAAGCATTCGATCTAGCCCACTTTGCTGGGCGTTTTCCATTTGCTGCAAGCGGGTTAGCATAACAATGCCGGCACTGAAGAACACAGAGAGAACAATGGCTAGGGTTGTGTCCTCCTGTAAGGGTGTATGACGGGGGAGCCAATAGATGCAGAAGGCGGCGCATAGAGAGGCCCCCATGGCCCCCATGAGGAAGGGTATAATTTCCTTTCCACCCGTTAGGAAGAAAGCAACACAAACCCCGGGCAGAGTTGCGTGCGCTAGGACGTCGCCTACTAGACCCCGACGGCGTAGGAAAACAAAGGTCCCCAGGGCCCCACAGCAAAATCCCAATAGGGATGTGCCTAGCAGTACCCACCAGAGATTAGGGAGTACATTCCAGAACATGGACGATTCACCCCGTTCTGCGTCGCGTAGTTACCCCCTGAGGAGTTAAGGGGCTCTGGATATGACCATATGCTTGTTGGAGAATCTCGGGATGTAGGATTTCGTCAGGATCACCAAGGGCCACCATACGTACATTGAGCAAGAGCATGGTATCGAAATATTCCCTTGCTGTGTGTAGGTCATGGTGAACCACCAGGATTGTTTTTCCTCCGTCGCGTAGATCTTTCAGGACATCGACGATGGATTTCTCTGTAGTGGCGTCCACACCCGCAAACGGTTCATCCATTAAGTAGATATCAGCATCTTGTGTCAGGGCACGGGCGAGAAAGACGCGTTGTTGTTGGCCGCCAGAGAGTTGCTGTAAGGGTCGTTTGGCTAGGTCTTGTAGTTGTACCTTCTCCAAACAGTTCCAGGCTATATCGCGATCCTCTGGGGTAGGACGTCGGAACCATCCACATTTTCCATAGCGTCCCATTAGGACTACGTCGAACACATGGGTGGGGAAGTCCCAGTTCACACTCTCGCGCTGTGGAACATAACCTACGCGAAGACGTTGTTTCTGGTAGGGCGCACCGTAAATCTCGATCTCCCCCTGGGAAGAGGGGGTGAGACCAACAATAGCTTTGAGTAGGGTTGATTTTCCCGCCCCATTAGGACCAAATATTCCTGTTAGGGTCCCTTCCTCCATTTTGCAACTGACCTGTTCTAAAACATACTTGTGGTGGTAGGCTACGGATACCCCTTTCAGATCTAGGGGAGGAAAGGCGTTAGGGATCGATTCTCCTTGCCGGGAGGTGTTCCCTTTATTTTCCATTTGATTGGTTATCATTTCAGTCCCTCCACAATGGTTTTCACATTGGCCCTCATCATGCCGAGGTAGGTACCGGCGGGCCTTTGTGGATGATCCAGGGAGTCAGCAAATAAAGTTCCCCCCTGACGTACGGTGATTCCTTTGTATTGTTTAGCGCCCTCAACGATGGCCTCGATACCCTTTTTGGGTGCGCTTGTTTCTATGAATATGGAACGAATGTTACGGTTTACGATGGTTTGTATGACCCGTTGGATATCGTTCATACCGGCTTCCAAGGAGGTGTTTATACCCTGTAGACTGGATATCTCTATTCCGTATGCTTTCATGTAGGAGAAGGCATCGTGGGAGGTGATGAGTACCCTCCTCTCCTCGGGTATGGAAGACAAGCTCTCCCGAATTTCGGTCTCTAATTGAATGAGTTTCTGGTCGTAAAGATTTGCTCTTTTTTGGAAGTCTGTGCATTTCCCCGGGGTCCCCTCACAAAGGGCTTTGGCAACGATAGGAACAGTTTTTCGATATAG
Organism: Pasteuria penetrans; assembly: GCF_900538055.1. NCBI lineage: Bacteria > Bacillati > Bacillota > Bacilli > Caryophanales > Pasteuriaceae > Pasteuria > Pasteuria penetrans. The sequence goes on along the minus strand of NZ_UZAC03000001.1, from coordinate 904,261 downwards.
ATTGACGTTGTTCCAAAAGTGTGGATCGAAGGACCCCCCATCAGCCTGAATGAGCTGATCTTTGGGAAGGTGATCCCCTACTTGTACGACTTTTTTGCCTTTCTTGCTCATCTTCCTGATGACCTCATCGGTGCGTCCTTCTAGTTTCAGTCCGCTTGCGACAATGAGGTCGGCGTTTCGCAATTTACCAAGATCCCCAGGGGTAGCCTTATAGGTATGTGGGTCAATTCCGTGACCCATGAGGCTCCTGATTTCTACATCTTCACCGCCAATTTCCTTGATGAGGTTTTCCATGATGTTGGTGGTGGTGGTTACCTTCAGGCGGTGCGGGCCGATTGTGGTGGTTTCTGAGTTCTGAATTGTGTTGAGTATCCACAGGAAGAGGGCTACAAGGAATAACGAACAGCCACCCACCCAGAATATATAGCGACGGTTGATCATGGTGGGTAACAGACCTCCTTGAGGGGTTCTAAAGATTTTGCTGAACGATTCCTTATCGCGGGAAATTTTCCGCAAGTTGTGGCTACCTTGTGATTCCATTGTAATGAGAATCTTTCTCGATTGTCAATGTTGGGGTGGGGATCTTTTTCACTACAATCGGGGGATGGGTTGGACTAGGGAGACTGATGGAGGCATATGGGGACCCTGCATGGGATGGTTATTATACATATATGAATTCTAGAATATTTTTAAAACATGAATCTATTCTTTTTGCAGTAGGTAGTGCATAGGCATATGCTAGGAATGTCAGTCCTAATCGTGGGGTAGGCAATTTTCATCATTACTGGGAATATTTCCGTGGGTATCATTGGCATGGGACCGACAGAATTTGGTGCTTCCAGACTTTCTATTCAGAGGGCTTATCCGTTTGTTGTTTATTGTGGGGGGCCTCTTTTTTGTAGTTGATTCTATATTTCCCTTTTACCCTTTTCTGATGGGGTCTCCCCTTGGAGTTACTCGGGGCGGAAGCATGGGTTGCTGGGGAAATTCAACCAACCGGGAAGCTTATGGTAGCCCCGGGCCCTGTTTTGGGGTACCCCTTGGTTTCGGTTTGGTGTATTTCCTTCTGTTGACCTTCTTGGTTTTTACTTCCACCTCGGGGTGTTTCCTTCTTTCTCCTTATTTCCGCGTTTTCTGGGAGTCCTTGCTTGGCATACGATGTGGGAAAGTTTGTAGTTAGTGTGGCTAATTATGACACCTTGGATTGGGCTTGTTCTCCCCTTTGGAACTCCTTTCGAACCAAGAACCAGATGGTGGATACCCTAATAGGATGATTATTGCATTCAAACAGGACGTCCCTTTCAGTGGGGTTGGGATTTTGTAGGCAGACAGGGTTCGAGGGTTTACGGGACAAACCCGAAACCGATAGGGTTCAATTTGCCTATGGGGAGGGTGTGGCTAGGGACCGGGGGGTATAAATTTTTATTTAAATAAATTTTATATAATATTATAATCAATTCTATTTTTGTTTCTATTGATTGTTTCTATATATGCTCTATATGGTAAGGATGTTGCTCCCCTGGTCCCGTAGTTGGGAATAGGGAGGATTTTACTAGGGAAGTACCCTGGTTTTGGATTGTTATGTGCATTTCAGTAAAATATACATAATATTTTATTTTAATAAATATTATCATGCAATATCAATATCAATAAACAAATAAACAAGGTCTCGGGTGGTAATACCCACAAGCGTGAATGGGGGGTTATTTGTTCCCTCCTATGAGGGTTTTTAGGACGTCGGTCCTATGTGATGGTTGGCTTTTCCTCTTGTGATTTACTTCATGATCCAGTGCAGGGACCGTATGATCCCTGGGTGGCATTATATGTAGAAGGAGCTACGGGGTGGTTCAGGGTGGGGTGCGGTCCGAGATTCCCAATCGATAGGGGTATTGGGACGGGATGCTTATTGTTTATAGTTGTTTGCCAACAACATTATGATTAGGAAAAAGGGGGGAATTTTCTTTCCCTATGGTAGGGATGGTGGCTTTAGATATCCCGTTCTCTTCGAGTTATCTGATGGACCTGGTATGCATTAGGTCCGTTGCATTGATTATTTTTGTATATTTTTTCAAGGGGTGATCTTTTCTCTAGATTGGGTTTTCCGCTATCTCCTATAAGAGGTCCCCGTCAGACAGATGGGTCTACCGTTTCACACTGCAGGGACTACGCGCTTTGTATTTGTGAACGCACCAATATCGTATTGTTTACCACAGGATCAACATGTGAAAAATAATCGATCACCTAGGTATCTGAGTAAGGGGGAGGTGGTGGATATCATATGGGGTGCCACATCGAGACGGAACGCCTCATTCTACGGGATTGGGAGTATGAGGATTTAGAACCCCTATGGAAAATGAATCAGGATCCTAGGGTGAGAGAGTTCTCGCCTGTCGGATATACGGGATGGGAAACAGAGGACATGGTTCGGTGGTTTTGTCAGCACTGGTGGGAATATGGATTCACCAGTTTTGCTTGTGAAAGCAAGGAGAATGCAACCTTTATAGGCCATGTGGGATTGGTTGTCTGTTCTTTTGAGGCCCATTTTACCCCCAATGTGGAGATTGGGTGGCGCTTGGATGCACGGTATTGGGGTAGGGGGTATGCCACGGAGGCGGCTAGGGCGGTATTGGCGAAGTCCTTTACGGATTATGGACTGAACGAGGTAGTGTCGCTTACGGTTCCCAACAATATGCGATCGAGGAGGGTGATGGAGAAGATTAATCTCCTCCATGATGAGGATGGGGATTTTCAACATCCCTATCTACCCCAGAATCATCCGCTGAGTTGGCATGTTTTGTATCGATTATCCAAGGGTGAGTATATCCATAGTACGGATCAAAAAGCTCATGGGGATGAAGGAGGATGGGTGTGTTGGGGTGAGTGATGGTTTGCCAGTTTCGTAAGAGAGGGGTAGGAAGAACGTGACACCAGACTGGGATACTGAATGGGTAAAAATCCCATGGGACATAAGAGTCGCATAATGTGAGGAGTAGTGTGTGTGGTTGTATGAGAGGGTTGGCTGGGATGCTAGCCCTACTGGACGGAACACCAATCCCTATCAGGGGAGTATGTTTATCCTAAAAAAGCAAGGGGGGAGTGTAGGTAATTTATGGGCAGTAAAGGATAGGCGTTCTATTCACCCCTACCCGTCTACTGGCCTCAATGGCATTGGAGGATTGGGGGGATATAACATCGAATAAAAACAGGCATAAAAATAATGGTCCCAACTCGTCATACAAAAGTAAAGAGTTATTATTGGATATGAAGAAACTCGATAGTGAATTTAGTCTACTATTTGAAAAAACAATGCGGAATGAAATATCTAGGGAAGATGTGAGGGAGCTTGTATAGGTTGCATTTCAAATTTGGTGTCGGGGCCCCGTAGGGTCCCTTTTTTTGTCCTCCCCGCGTCGTCTGATGACCTGTCTCTGAATCTTCTTTTTTATTAATTATTTAAATATAATATATAATAAAATCTAAATTGACCCTATTTACTCTATAGATTCATTCCTCCCATTATTTTCCTTCCACATAGGACCCCTTTGTTGGACCTGTCTTAGTTACCTCCGATTGAAATCCCTTGCAGGGGGAGATTTTTTCCTCTGTACCCCTCCCTTTTGGTCCGTTGTTTCGCCGTTGAATAGGACTGATCCGTGGTGCACAGAACCCTTCCCTTTCTCTTCAGGGGTTTAGCGGTACATTGCTCGGTGAATGTACATCCCTCGCATATGATTATATAAAATAATAATATGTTGAATAAATCGTTGTAAAATTGACTTGAAAACATAAAAAACACTCTTAGGGAATGAATATCCCCTAAGAGGTTGCACGCAAAACGTATCGTAGCACGTGCTCAGGGTTCCCAAAAAAATTTACATGCCCGATCGAATGCAACTGAGGGCTTCTTTGCGTAGTTGACAAACCATATAATGGAAAGTTATGATTCTGTTGTGAGTGGATTTTCCGAGAAATTAGCCGGGGGAAGAAGGGAGAAAAGCCAGTTGAGTTATGATTTTTTAAGTTAATTTAATTATTTTGGACAAAGATGATATGATAAGTGAATCGATTTGTATCTACTCCTGAGGATGTACAAAAAAAAAAAATAAATTATTATATGCCTGTTTTTGAAAATAGAATAAATAGGGAACAGTTCAATGAAAGTATTGTAATAACATCATACTCCCTGTTCCATCACTGTAAAATACTACAAAAGGGGATGTGATGAGTTTGTTCTTCAACAGGAACTTGTATCGAAAATTGTCGCCTGGGACAAGTGCTATCGCGCTGGTTGCTGCTATCTCCTTTCCTGTAGGGGGGGCGGCGTCGGCAAAAGCCACTGCATTTGGATCCCCACTATCTGGTGGTCAAGAGCGTCAGGTAGGACTGAATGTCCCTCAGAATATGGGTGATTACCCTACAGGAGAGGGAATGGATGGGCAGATGTGTGACATGACTGCTTTGGGGAGTTTGTTCGTGGAAAATGAAATACCCCCCCATGCAGTTGCCCGGTTACGATCGGAACTTACACATAGAACGTGTGAATCGGTCCCCGGAGGCCATTCGGAAACTTGAAGCACATACATATTTGTAGGACAGGGATAGGGTCATCAGTGGGAAAGTGGAAGATGCTAAATTTTTTAAGGTTGATTTGAGGGACAGAGATGATGTCCCTGAGGGATTCAAGAAGGTATTGGGTTTCTCCCCTCCTGGATTTTTTGTTTCCTACCCAATTCTCCACAAAGAAACAGGGGAGAATATTGGGTCCATTATGAGGCTTTGGGCTGACGATGTGTCTACGCCCACGATAGCTGTAACTTCATACAATGGCAAGGATTCTTTTTATTTCTTTGATGAAAACAATATGGAATCTCTTCACCTTGATGAGAATAAGAATTTGTTGAATGACAAAGGCGAGATCATTCAGAAAAATTTAACTGAATATTATGTTAGAAATGGAATGGATGGGCGTAATAGAAGCAAGCGTTTTGGGTTTGGGAGCTTGTGTCATAATTGTACTGCAATACTAGATATGGTTTCTGCACTTGGTAGTGGAGGCTGCGGCTGGGCATGCTCTAGGGTAGCCGTAGTGTGGGGACGTGTGCCTATGGGTATGTTTCTCCTAGGTTTTGGCTGTTATGGAGCTTGTGAATATGTCAAGACTTATGGATACGGTCATGCACACAGGCGTTTCTGTGGGGGGCTTTGCGATTAGCTTGGTTGAGTTTTTGTTGGAATTTGGTACTGATGAGGATGTCCCGTTCTCTAGGGAGGGTATTCTGCTGATAGAGGCCCCTGCAGTGATAAATTTAGCATTACAATAATGGATGGAGGGTCCTTTCCTTATGGGAAGTAGCCTTAAAAAACTCTCACATCCTATAAACAGTATGCTGCTGAGAAGGACCCTATCGTGTGTACTGTTTTATTTTCACAAGGTTAGATTGTATATTTGATATAGAGTAAATCTATAGGTCTGTGTCCTCCCCTCTTCCCTAGATTTCAGAAAATTATGGGGAGTAGTTTTTATATCCTGGGTACTTGTTCTTTCAAATATGTTATTCCAATTTTACTATGTATGAAGAATTTGGATAATTTTTATGTTAACAATTTTCATATTTTTATTTCCCTTTTCTTACCCACGGATAGGATCGTGAAATACGGTTTTTTCTCAAAAATCATATTGTAATGGGAATCAGACAAGGTCTGGGGGAAATTCCCTATTCTCGACCCCAGGGGAGATTGCTATGAAAATAACATTTCTTTTTACCTTATATTTTTTTCTTCCATGTTTTTTATTATTTCTGCCTGTCATCATATGGATAGAGTCAGGTTTCTCCAATACAGGATATACTTTATCTGGTTTTGCTCCGGTTCCGGGTTTCCTTTCTTTCTATATTGTCCTATTCATTCTTTCTGTTTTTTATCCTATCAGTACAGTAAGAATACCCAATGATGATGTTTTGTCAAAAAAAAGGAGAACTACAACCATAGTGATGGGGATTGTTATAGGCATGTGTTTTGGAGTGGTAAGGAGGATTATACATGAATACAACACGGGTTTTGCCTATTCCTTGGTCTTTTGGTCCCTTTTGTCTATTTTTTTCTTGTTAGTCATGATTGTAGTAGTAATGTGGAGAAAATGTTCACAGTCCTTAGGGGAGAACAGCCGGATTTTAGAGCATTATTTGCTATTGTGGCATAAAGAATGGAGGAATAGTTCGTCTTTTAATAATAATTGTAATTATCATAAAAAATATTTTCACATTCCGTGGTTGGTATTGTACATCGCATCCACTTCTCTCATCTGTATGTACGTGGGTGAGACATGGCCAGTAGTCCTGGGTTTTTTAGTGAGTTACGGGAGTCTGATGGCTTTAATCTGGCAATTGGGTTTTGGTTTGGGACCCTTTCACCCTTGGTATCCTCCCCGTTGGTGTAATTCTGTAATGATGAGTGTAGTTGTTTTGATTGTGTTTGGATATTGGCTTACTCACCAAACTCATTTGCTGTTTCTTCGGGAGTATCTCTGGGATCATTTTCCCTATCTTTTTCTAAGTCATCCACCAATTTTGAGTCAAGTGGCTGCATTTAGCCTCTTTTTCTACCTCTCATATTGCCAGCCCAATTTTACTTATACATGGACACAAGGTCATGGTAAGGGGAGGAATGTCGAGTAGATCCGGCATCTCAGCCGTCGAGTAGGGTTGGCATTTCAGCCAACCCTCCCACAAAACCAAACGTAATACTTCCGCATTATGTGGTTCTTATGGTCTCATCTTAGCGCCTAATTGATGCCAATGGGCGAATATTTTCCCGTATCTTTTTCGTAATATACTGGATCCACATTCAGGCTTTTCGCATGCTGTTGAGCTTCCTGTATTTCTTTTTGGCCTATCAAGGCCAAAACATTGTCATCGAAGCTGCGTAGAGCTTTTCTTAGATGTGAGGGATAAAGGGCGCCATAGTAGTTGACCCAACCCATCAATATTGGATCGGATATTTCCTCTATCCCATGCAGTTCCATATCTGTCCTCAAATGCCTCCTTATTTCTTTCCCCCGCTTGGCAATCCTCTTCCTCGATTTTCGGCTGATGGCTGGATTGTATCCTAGAAACTATTAGGCCCCCTAGCATAATTGACCCTGATCGGTACAATAGGGGTACTTTCCCGTGAGGGGTAAACATGAAAACGGTTCGAAAAAAATTCCCGTTGGAATTCAAACAAAAGGCGGTTGAACAAGTAAAGAATGGACGTATCTCGGCTGAACTTCTGATTCCCCTCCCCGCGGAGTGGGGGGTCTTTCTGGAAAAGGGGTGCAAAGTAACAGACATCGATAGTCGGCAATCATTGGGCCATCAGCCCCCTCGGTGAAATGATGGCATTTTCTAGAGAACAACTTACTTTTCGCTATCGTTTCTCCTGTTTACAGGGGGGCGTTCAGCAGTATATAGTGGTGAGTGCTGATTTCCAGTTGTAGCCCGCCGAGGCTGGGCATTGTTTGGCTCGTATTGCTGCCTATAAGGAATATCGGCTGCGGACACAACCTATCTCTGATCCCTGTAGTGGTAGCGTATTTCGTAATCCGCCGGGCGACTACGCAGGTAGGTCGATCGAGGCTGCTGGGTTGAAGGGACACCGGATTGGTGATGCACAGATTTCCCCCCTGCATGGTAATTTTTTTCTCAATCGTGGTTCGGCCACTACTACTGATATGCTAGGCGTTGGTGGATCATGTTCAAGGGGTTGTAGATGAGAAATTTGGGAGAGATCTGGTATCGGAGATCCGGATGTTAGGACAAGATTCCATTTCCTACTAATCGTAGTCAATCTTAATAAACGGTTAAGCTTTCTGAGCCATAGGTTGTCGACATGGTACTGTTGGAGACCTCCCCAAGGAAGGGGTAGGTCCATTATACGCCTTGCGGCCTGCTCTGGGGGGACAGTAAACCAGTCTATTGTCCCTATAATTGGCCGGCGGAAGTTGCGTCTACCAGGTTCCGAAACCCCTTTGGTGGTTTTTGCAGGGGGGGGGAAGCCAGGGATCGCTATGGATCAATCAGTCTGTGCAGGTCCTTTTGCCTCGTTGCAAGGGTCGTTCTGGGGGTTAATTTTGTTTACATTACAGGGGATCGTGAGAGAGCTAAACAGTGTTGGGAGGGGTCGGGAAATCCATCCAACATAGCGGTTGTTCCTATGTGTACGTTTTCGGAAGTTTCAAGAATTTGATTTGTTGTATATTCGTAATATATTTTAAACTATGGAGGCAACATTTAATATAATGAATAAAGCAAATAATAGATGTGCGTTCGCTATATTTTTTATCGTTCCTATCTTATGGGGCCCTTACCATAAATCTACAGCTTCTCCCCCAGAGAAGCTAGCCGGGTCTGATATCCAAAATCTATCATCCCCATATTCGTTGCCCCCACATGGGGATATATTGTTACCCAAGGAAAACAATTCCGAACGTGGTAGACTTAGGGAAAAAAGGTCTCCTATGAGAAGGAGAGGTTCTAGAGAATACTCAGGATCCTCGTACGGATCCAACTCGCACGAATCCAATATAAATGATAGATCCCCTATGGATGGTGGATCCCCTATGGATGGTGGATCCCCTATGGATGGTGGATCTCCTATGGATGGTGGATCCCTTATGGATGTATCGGATCCAAATCTACCATCTTCGTCTTCGTCGGAGGCACAACTGGAACGACAACGGTGGCAACGACTGCAGCAACAACTGCAGCTGCAGCAACGGGTGCAGCAACAACTGCAGCAACGGATGCAGCAACAACTGCAGCTGCAGCAACAACTGCAGCAACAAATGCGGCAACGTGAACTGGATCCGGGGCCATCCATACCATCTTATGAGTCGGTGATAGCCCCCAATGGCCGCCAACACCGACAACCGCCGCCGTCGTATACTGCGTCGTATACTGCCCGCTATGACCAACCGCCACGTGTAGACGACACAACCCCGCCCCCGTATACTGCAGCACGCTCCCCACATGATACCCATTCCGATTCCGATTCATAGGGCAGAAATTCGCATCTACCATCATCAACTTCGTCTTCGTTGGGGACACCACAACTGAGGAATCAGCGACAGTAATAGGTGTAGGGGCCCCCTACGGGGCCCTTTTTTGTCCTCACCCTTCCAGGGGCGATATCAAAAAGCAGGAGGTACTGGATGCATGGTTCCAGGTTAAGCAAAATGGTGGAATACACGGGATAGATAAAGTATCTATTGCCAAGTTTGGAACCAAACGAAAGAAAAATCTATACAAGATAGGGAACCGAATGAATGCAGGGTTTTATTTCCCGCCCAAGGTCCGAAGGGTGGAAATCCCGAGCCGGACGGCGGGAAGAGACCCCTCAGAATACCCACAATAGGGGATAGGATCGCCCATACGGTGGTTAGGAACCGACTCGAATATTGTGAGAGGTGGCTCAAAGCTTCGGTGCAACTACTCGATGGAACGATTGAAGAAAGGACTAAGGGTACACCACAAGGGGGTGTAATTAGCCCCCTACTGGCCAATTTGTTTCTGCACTATGCCCTAGATCGATGGTTATAGGAACATCATCCAGATATTGAGTTCGAAAGATATGTGGATGACGTGATCCCTCGTTGTGAAAATCAAGTCCAAGCCGAAAATCTTCTAGGAGAACTGCAACAGAGAATGGCTCAGTGTGGTCTGGAACTACATCCGACAAAAACCAAAATCTTTTACTACAAGGATGGCTGGAAGACAGGGAAGTACAAAGGAACTTCTTTTGACTTCCTGGGGTTTACGTTTTGCCCGCGTCAGGCTGTAACCCGTGTGGGGAAGAGAAGGTTTTTAGGATTCAATTGGGACTCTTTGTAGGGAAGACGGGGAGCAAAGGGGGGCTTGTTGGGAGGGTTCAGGGGGGAACCCTCAAAAAAATAGATTCAGGGATGGGTCATCAGACGAAGCAGAGGGGACAAAAAAGGGCCCCTACGGGGCCCCGATACCAAATTTGGGATGCAACCGGAATGTACATTCATTCGCCGAGTAATGTGTCGCCAAACCTCTGAAGAGGGGGGGAAGGGTTTCTGCGCAGCACCACGGATCAGTCCCATTCAACGGCGGAACAATGGGACAAAATGTAGGGGTACAAAGGGATAACCATCATACAGCCGTGAAGGGGGTTTGTTGGCAGGGCATCCCGTTGGGTTGCATCCCAACGGGATGTAATCCCCTAGCTTAGATATACCACGTCGATCCTTTTGGCCTTATAGATGCTGCCGATTGTTCTGATCCCGATGTTGTCGATTGTTCTGATTCCGATATTGTCGTCGGCGTCGTACTGATGTCTGGGTATGAACTTGATGACTATTCCTGTCGTCTAGATAATGGACTCACTCGGGCCACTGATCGTCCAGGTGTTATGCCCCCTGACTGTCCGAGATTTTGCTAATGCTCGTTCTGTCCAAGCTGCGGTTGTTGTCATACTGGTGGTGGAGGGGGAGGTAAGGTAGGACGTTGCGGTACCTGAGCCACTGGTTGTCTAGATAATGGACTTACTCGGGCCACTGGTCGTCCAGGTGTTATGTTCCCTGACTGTCCAAGATTCTGCTGATGCTCGTTCTGTTCAAGCTGCGGTTGTTGTTGTACTGGTGGTGGAGGGGGAGGTAAGGTAGGATGTTGCGGTACCTGAGCCATTGGTTGTCTAGATAATGGATTTACTCGGGCCACTGGTCGTCCAGGTGTTATGTTCCCTGACTGTCCGAGATTCTGCTGATGCTCGTTCTGTCCAAGCTGCGGTTGTTGTTGTACTGGTGGTGGAGGGGGAGGTAAGGTAGGACGTTGTGGTACTTGGGCCACTGGTCGTCCAGGTGTTATGTTCCCTGACTGTCCGAGATTTTGCTGATGCCCGTTCTGTCCAAGCTGCGGTTGTTGTTGTACTGGTGGTGGAGGGGGAGGTAAGGTAGGACGTTGTGGTACTTGGGCCACTGGTCGTCCAGGTGTTATGTTCCCTGACTGTCCGAGATTCTGCTGATGCTCGTTCTGTCCAAGCTGCGGTTGTTGTTGTACTGGTGGTGGAGGGGGAGGTAAGGTAGGACGTTGTGGTACTTGGGCCACTGGTCGTCCAGGTGTTATGTTCCCTGACTGTCCGAGATTTTGCTGATGCCCGTTCTGTCCAAGCTGCGGTTGTTGTTGTACTGGTGGTGGAGGGGGAGGTAAGGTAGGACGTTGCGGTATCTGAGCCATTGGTTGTCTAGATAATGGACTCACTCGAGCTATTGGCCGTCTAGGTGTTGTGTCTTCTATTGGTATATTTGATACATGTCTTTGTGCAGACGATGGTATTTGTGAGTTCGATGTTATTGGTATATTTGATACATGTCTTTGTGCAGACGATGGTATTTGTGAGTTCGATGTTATTGGTATATTTGATACATGTCTTTGTGCAGACGATGGTATTTGTGAGTTCGATGTTATTGGTATATTTGATACATGTCTTTGTGCAGACGATGGTATTTGTGAGTTCGATGTTATTGGTATATTTAGTACATGTCCTTGTGCAGACGATGGTATTTGTGAGTTCGATGTTATTGGTATATTTAGTACATGTCCTTGTGCAGATGGTGAGGGAGGCGATGGACGGTGGGGACTACCTATTGCCATGGTCATGTTAGTGGGGAACATGCTAGCTAGAAAAAATGATGATATTATTAGTGTCGACACTCTTTTGTGGTTACTATTCACTACATTCGAACCCCTTTTTAAAGTTTTAATATTTTTTCATAAATTATCATTACTTGTCTTCATGGTACCCTAAATCATTATAGCATCGATTTTATCTATGTTGTATTTCTTTTTATATATATATAATTTCTATATTTACAAAATATTTACATGTACCCGATATCTTAGAAAAAATTGGGGGATGGTACGATCGCCCCTTCCCTGATGTTCAAACAGCCCGGGCCACCCTCTTAATTATTTATAGAAAATTTTATTATATATTTTATTCTATATATTTATCGATACTACCCCCTCGTCGTGATCAGATTGGGGTGGCTCAAGAGGGATTTTCTTCTTTCCCTTCCATAACCCCAAAGCATTACTGGTGATATCCCTTTTTCGGTTGTAATCTCCCCCTGATTGACTTTCTTGGGTTCCCCATCCTTCGGAAATCATATCATCGTAATGAATTATAACCATTGACATACATAATAAAAGTTAAAATTACACAATAATTTAAAAATTATAATAAAACATAAAAAATTACTGTAAATGGCAATTATGTAAAAAAATGGAAGCCATACCCATACTCAGGGTAGGTTGGTTTTCCTGAAAATAAATGTAAGAATATTATTTTTTTAGTGTGAAGATAGGGGATACATGGCAGGGATAGCGAATTCTCCCAGTCCCCATGCGGACACAGAGTGATTATCCATCCCACTAAGTTTCTTTGCCTGCTCTAAGTTGAAATTTTTATACACGGAATCAATCACCCTTTGGAATGAATCAAGGGTAGGATAACAGCTCACTCCATTCGTATAACGTCTGGCCTCCCTGTGATTTCTCTCTAAGGAACCCGTTGTACGATTTTGAACAGCATCCGCTAGGTCGTAATCGAGATACGTTGTCACATCATCAAAGGAAGCCCATAGACCTTCAACGAGCTTGGGCAACTTGGATTGATAGTCATCACTAAAGCGTATCAAGCCATGAAGGGCTTCTTTTTTGTCAAGAACATGAAAAATGTCTTGATAAATCCGGCTTCGGATGGGTTCCCACTTCACTCCTTTTTTTCTCGGTCTATCCTTTCTGAAGGCCTGGTAAAGATTCACCATTTTGTGGAATTGACACCCTTGAAAACCTGCTTCGGGATATACTTGGCTTAGCGCCTTTCTGATTCCCTTATGACCATCAGCAATAAAAAGGGTATCAGGACCCATCCGTAAACCACGGTCGTAAACATTTTGGAGGGCTTCATACCAAGTTTCAGCTGTTTCGGGGGGATTTACCAAACTTGATAAAACCTCATCTGTTTTTATCCCTGATGTATTTTTCCTACTCGCTTTTATGACATAGACAGCTACTTTCCCGAATCCACGAACGGGTTTGTAGTAAGCATCCACCTTTACGGTCCTAATTTCATGCGGGTTTCTTATGGGTTCCTCATTGAATCCTCTATTCTCTTCCTTTAGATGTCCCATAAGTAATCTTGACACAGTGGAGCGTGAGATTTTTGATCGCAGAATATCATTCGACAATTCGGATATTTTTTTTATGGACATACCGGCCTTACGTAAGGAGGAAAGAATATCTATACACGACTTCGTATATTTTTTGTAGGGTTTAGTAACCGCAGATCGGAAATGCCCTTTCCTTGGCTGGGGGTCATAGTAAACCACAATTCCTTTGCTGGTGCGTTTTTTACGTTTTTTATAACCATTTCGGTCTACTTTTGGGAAATCGGGACCCCTTTGGTGTTTCTCCCGGCCACCTAAAATTTGTTTTTTAAACTGATAATTGGCTATAAAAGTATAAGCCCTCCCCATGGGACCAGGAGCCCATTCAGAATCTTCCTCGATCTCTTCCACTACATGGGGGATGGATTCCTGAAGCGATAATCCTTTCTGTTCGTAATGTTGTATACGTTCTTCTATCCTTTTTTCCATTCTGTCTACATCCAAGTCAATTGGAATCATAAAACCAACCTTTCCTATATTAAGTTTTTCATTTCAGAAACCAAGCGGTTGTCCTCTATACATTTCCCCACTCTTGTCTTGTATTTCCCTTTTTTATCTCACCTAACCCTGTTGATCATCATGCATATCGCGGAGGATCCAGAAGGGATCATGGAACAGAGTTTTTGAGTAGAGGATCGACTGTTTCCCAAGGGCAATAGCGGGAATTGCGTATGTAAAAGTGAGAAGGACTATAGGGTCGCATAGGGCTACATAAGGGCAACGACAGTCATAGAAGAACCCCCCTTCCCCACAAGGGAGAGGGATAAAAGAAGGCCATGCAGCAGCGCCATTCTGGAGCCCCCACGATGGAGAAGCCAGGCGCCATTACACAATGGGCCAGGCCAACACAAACAACAATGGTGAGTTGGAGGGAGGAGGGGTAGGGGCGCGAAAACCCCCTGGCCTAGGCCAGGGGGCAAGGGGAAAAGAACAAAAACACAAGGGAATCAAAACAAAAGATCAAGGGACTAAAGGCAAAAACAGAGACCAAAAACAGGGGGAGGGAGAGCTTTAGGTTCTACTGAGATTCCCGTTTCGTGTAGGAGGGACGTTTTGCTGACCTATGGATTCCTCCAGAGGGAACCCCCTGATTAAAATAAAATTATTCTGAAGATATATCTAACCACGATTCCGAGAAAAAGCACCCCTATAACGCCTTTTGTGCTATTTACAATATGATTTAACAATAAATTTCTATCTATTTATTAAAAACATAAAAACAATTGTTAATCGAAAAGACGCAAATAGGGAATTTTTAGGGACCACAGACTACCCGCTCTTGAATCTTACAGCGGAAAGTGGGATATGACCGCATTACTACGTAAATTTTATGTAGGAAGGGCCCTAATTCGCTTATGTTAACCATGGGACCGGGGAAAATGGCATTCTTTACATATAAACTTATATTGAATAAATATGGAAAAAATAAATATAAATAAACATAGAACGGTGTATAAATATTATATAAAATTTATTTAAATAAAAATATACACATCTTCATTAGCCACTTCTTCATAAGTTTGAATTTCGATATTCCGGGATGAACAGGCCAACGTACGAACATTATGGATTGAAAATACAATGGGTTGGTATTGTAAGGGATCATTGGGAATTCCCTAACACTGCGGCACTTTCATATGGGATCAAACGAATTGCAAGGATCGGGGAACTGGGGTAGGATGAAAATCGGGAGGATCCCCTCTGGATACGCGGGATTCTGTCTCGTCTTGGAACCTGTTGCGTGTCGTTCCCCCGGGTCCTTGTGGGACCAGATACCATCCTATTTTCCCTCTAAGCGGGAAATTGTGGTGTGGGTTGATTGTATTGATCCGGTGGCAGATTCCGGAACCCACAATGTGTGGCGGTGGAGGGGGATTTTTTGTTTGCCAGGGCGTTTGTGTGTGGATAGGGAAACAGAGGGGTTCCCATCGTGATGGATTGCTTTGGGCACGGGGAAAGGGTGTGTGATCTTTGCATACGCATTGGTGTTGTGTGTCAAGAAGTCGTTCAAGAGATGAAGGTTGCTCGGCCCTTCGTAACCGGCTGGTAGGTAGCAGGTTACAAACCGCCTAGTGTTGCTGGGGTAAAGCGCCCTGGTAGTGAGCGATCTAGGAAAAGGCAGGGCATGACCCTGTCAGGTGGGAATCGGGGAGATCAGCGAAAGCGAACCGTTCGAAGACGCATCGAAAGGCGTAGTCCATGTCAAAACCGAGGTGGGGCACTAACGTCGGGATAAACCGTGGGGGACGACCTATCTTCTGCCCCGGTGGCATGCGGTGTACAGGCGGGATGTGTGTCAAGAAGTCGTTCAAGAGATGAAGGTTGCTCGGCCCTTCGTAACCGGCTGATAGGTAGCAGGTTACAAACTGCCTAGTGCTGCTGGGGTAAAGTGCCCTGGTTGTGAGCGATCTAGGAAAAGGCAGGGCATGACCCTGTCAGGTGGGAATCGGGGAGATCAGCGAAAGCGAACCAGCCGAAGACGCATCGAAAGGTATAGTCCATGTCAAAACCGATGTGGGTCCCGAACGTCGGGATGAACCGTGGGGGATGACCTATCTACTGCCCCGGTGGCATGCGGTGTTCAGGCGGGATGAACCCGATGTAGGCTCTTGATCGGAACTTGAGAGATCGTCGTACGGCGTCTGGCTGTCGCCAGATGTATAAAGACCGAGGACAAACCGAGGTTCCGTGCACGAAGTTGGATCAGCTCATAGTAGTGAGGAAGCTTCTGTAATGGAAGTGGAGCGAAGGGGCTGACTCATCCTGCGGAGGACAGTTAGATGAGAACTTTAGCGGGAGATCCGCTGGAGGAGATCAAACGACAACTTTAGTGGGAGATCCACTGGAGGAGGCCACTGGAACCTCGGAGCAACATCCCCATAATCGAAGTAGGACCTAAAGGGTCTGAAGATTGGGATGGGATGAGAAGAGCCGGATGATGCGAGAGTATCATGTCCGGATCTGTGAGGGACTCGGCTGAAATGCCGGGTCTACTCGACGAACCCGATTTAGGCTCTTGGTCGGAACTTGAGAGATCGTCGTACGGCGTCTGGCTGTCGCCAGATGGAAAGACCGAGGATAAACCGAGGTTCCGTGCACGAAGTCGGATCAGCTCATAGTAGTGAGGAAGCTTCTGTAATGGAAGTGGAGCGAAGGGGCTGACTCATCCTGCGGAGGACAGTTAGATGAGAACTTTAGTGGGAGATCCACTGGAGGAGGCCACTGGAACCTCGGAGCAACATCCCCATAATCGAAGTAGGACCTAAAGGGTCTGAAGATTGGGATGGGATGAGAAGAGCCGGATGATGCGAGAGTATCACGTCCAGTTCTGTGAGGGACTCGGCTGAAATGCCGGGTCTACTCGACGACCTTCATGGAACGGTGAAAGCTACACCTGCGGCAGCTAGGGTAGTGTGCAATCAATTGTTCAATTTGGGACTCTCACTGGAATCATCGGACTACCTTGCTTTTGAACCCTTTGGTGGTTGTGTGGAGGGTGGGCTGAGAGCGGGGGAAGCCGATCGTTTGTGGAGCCAGTGGGCAGCCTATTTTTATGAAAATGGTCATCCCTTGGAACATGCAGCCACTGCTCTGCAAAAACCCTAGGAGGATCACGAGATTCATTTCATTACCGCGGGAGGTTACGGAGACATGGTTGAAGAAGCACCTGTTTCCTTTCACGGGAAAAAAATTGCATATGACCTGTGGTTATGGAAAAAATAGGGTTATGTAAGGAATTAGGTATAGAAATATTTTTTGAAGATTATCCTTTTGAAGATTATCCTTTTGAAGATTATCCTGTTGATATTCGGGACCTGATTCATCATAAAATTCCGACTATCATCAAGGATGCACCGTACAATCAGTCTTTCCCATACCCCCTTGCGGCGGATGCGATGTTGGAGTGAGGCAGAGGGGCTTATTTGGATTGCATGCCAGGAGGCACGCAAGGTACTGAGGGCGTTGGGTGGGGACTATAAAAATATTCTATACGAAAATCTATTGTCCCGCCGATCCAATCCATTGGAAGTGCGGGGTTGTGGAGGGGAAACGGAGCGCGAACATTATGCGCGTGGGAACGGGGTCTCAGCTATATATCCGTCGGGGGATATCGGTTGCATGGTCAACGGTGTTGGACTAGCCATGGCAACGATGGATATTTTGCACCATTTTTGGGGTAGGCCCACCAATTTTCCTGATATAGGTGTGGGGTCACCGCTGATCGTATTGCGGTAGCCTTTGAGATGTTGATGTTGGATCGGCAGGTGCAGGTGGTGTTTATCAACATCTTTGGTGGTATGATCCGTTGTGATACCTTGGCGGAGGGTATCTTACAGGCAATGTCCTGGACGGCATGTCCCTATCCTCTCATTGTTCGTTTGGAGGGAACACATGCAAGGGAGGGTCTTGTGATGTTGAGGCGAGCCGTTCAGTTAGTTTGCCTATCATTACAGCTATCTCGATGGAAGAGGGGGCAAGATTGGCTGTTCAGGTAGCAAGAGAAGATGGACCGAAGAGTGTGCGCTGGAGGGAGGGCATGAGTAATTGACTGGGCCACCCCTGGCGTTTGTTGCTGTGTAAGAGATGACAGTGGGACAAGCTAGTTGTGTATGGAAATCATCTCTCCCATTGGACGAGTTCGTTGTTGGTGTGACATACAATGGGGGCCGGACAGAGGGTGGGGAGATTGTGTGCTATTATATTTATGTAGGTAGTGATATATTCCCATCGATACTAAAAAGGTTTTCGCGTTGAGGAAGGTATTCATACCCATTGGGGGGTCTGGCGGGTCGTGGACAGGGTGATTTGGATCTGGGATGCCGGTATGCGGGAAGTCTGTTCCTCCATGATCGGCTTTATTTGTGAGTAGCTATACCATCGGTTACGATAGTTGGTTTCGTGTGTCGTGTCGTGCTCTATGAGGGATGGGGGAGGGGCCCCCCGAAACCGGCAGGTGGTATGCAGGTTTCAAACCACCCAGTGCTGCTGTTGTAAAGAGCAATGGTGGTGAGCGTTCTGGGAAAAGGCAGGACGAAAGAATCCCTTCAGGTGTGAATCAGGGAGATTGGTAAAGCGAACCATCGGAGGAAAGCATCGAAAGGCGCAGTTGATGTCGAAACAAGGGTATCGGAACCTATCCTTGGAACGAAGCCATGGAGGGCGAACCACCTGTTGTCCTGGCGGCATCCGGTGCATAAATGGAATGAACCTGATGTAGTCCCTCATAGGGAACCACGAGAGACTGTCGGACGGACACCTGGCCTTAGCCAGGTGTAAAGGGCTAAGGGGTATACCGAGGCTTCTGTGAACAGAGTTGGATCAACCCACAGTAGTGAAGAAACCCTTGTAATGAGGGTGGAGCGAAGGGGTTGAATGGTTTGCCTGAAACAGCCAACGTACAATCCGAAGCAAGGAGATGCTCGTGGGTTAGGCCCGACGGGTCTAACTGGACGCACAATCTGCGATAAGGAGATGATCGCAAGTTGTTGGACCAGGCAACATGGGATCGAAACCCGTATAGAACACAGCAGAGGAAGGTACGAAGAATGTGACACCAGACTGGTGTTTAAAATGGGGAAAATCCTATGGGATCATAAGAGCCACATAATGCGAGAGTAGTACGTGTGGTTCTGTGAGAGGGTTGGCTGAGATGTCAGCCCTACTCGACGGTGAGGGGGGATTGGGGAGAATATCCTTCGGGCCCTTCTAGTTTGGAATTCCCATTGGGTTTCTGCTGAAATGGAAAATCCTGATGGGACGGGGTGGCTATTCAATACCTACACCGTTCTTTTCTATGATCTTCTCTTTTACCCAATGATTACGATCATCACATAAGGGCTTAGGTTGAAAAGTCAAGAAAGAGAAGGGATTATAATCTCCGGTGGCAAGGGTCTCGGTTCAGGGGTTTGCCTTCTATCCCCCTCTCGGAGGTTTAGTTTTGAATATGAATGTTATTAATATTGAAAAATAATGAAAATAGTACTTCCCCGGGAAATAGGTGTGGGGTTTATGGGTGGTTATGGACAGTGATCCTGTGGGAGGGGTTTGGGATTGTTTTTTTCCTTTTGGGATAGGATGAATCGGTTGAAATTGGGTTTTTTCATTTCCTTCATGATTTTAGGATTGGTGGGTTGTGGGGGGGACCCGGATCAAGGCCCCCCTGTTAGGATTGCGCTCGATTGGACCCAGAATACTCACCATACGGGTCTATACGTGGCGAAATACCTTGGCTTTTTCAGGAGGGAAGGTTTCGGTCACGTTGAAATCTTACCAACGAATGTGTCCGTGGAGAGGATAGTAGGCAGTAATCAAGCCGATGTTGGATTCATAGGACAGAAGGGTTTCTTAAGAGCAGTCGATCGGGACATTCCCATTCGCTCCATTGCAGCTGTTGTACAGAACAATGTGGAGGGAATTGCTGTGGCGGGGGATAGCAATATCATTCAATTTAAGGATCTGGAGGGTAAGAGATACGGGAGCTATGGGGGATCAACCGAACTTGCTGTTTTACAGTTTATGATGCGGAAGGCAGGGGGGGACCCCGGGAAAATGAGAATGGTTGAACTCGGCGATTTCAATGATTTGGAAGCAATTCGTCAGGGAATTGTGGATGCTGTATGGGTTTTTCAAGGATGGACGGGTATAGAGGCGGCTTTGAAGGGACACCCCCTACGTATGTTTTCTATAAAGGACGCTGATGGGCGGCTGGATCCTTATTATCCCCTCATAGTGGCTCATAAGGATGCCGTGCAACCACAGGGATCTGCCAGTACAAAACTCCATAGGATTATGCGTGCTCTAGATGCGGGGTATCGTTACGCTATCGAACATCCAAGGGAAGCATCCGAGATCTTCATGAAGGAAAATCCCCTCGCGAATAGGGAGTTAGTAGAGGCCAGCCAGCAGTTCTTAGCCCACCGTTACCAGGGACGGGCGTCTTGTTGGGGGTATCAGGAACCCAAACGATGGTTGGATCTTGGTGATTGGATGAAGGAGAACCAATTGATCTCACCATCGCTTAATGTCCAGAATTTCTTCACTAACGATTTTTTGCCTGGAGACTGTAAGGCCCTACACCCTTCCCCAAGGGGAGGATAGATGCCCAATAGTACGGACTCAGCCAAGCATTGGATTTATCATAGTCCTCTCCGATTCACGGTGACGTGCCCTTGAAGAGTTTCCAAAAAACCGGTAGCGGGATTATTTTGCGAGGGGTGAGTAGGTTCTGTGTATTTCATCGATTTCTCTGATAACATGCTGTAGGATTATGATGGGCGGGGTGTGTATAGTGTTGAAACCGTTCGATTCCCCCTCTGGGGTTTGGAGATGAAGAGGCGAGTCCATATGCTAGGAAGAGAACCCCATGAGCAACAGAGGAACGGGGTGATCATCAGGGGTTGGAGGGTGCTTATATCTCATTTAGGATGGGGCGGAATAGGGAATCGATGGCCAGCGTTTTTTTGTTTTTTACTTGGCATTCTATGTATTTTCTGCATTTGGGTGGGTTTGGCAACGATTTCCAAAACGCGGGGATGGGGTTATCCCTACCCTACCGAGGCCTTTCGTGCATTAGTACAGGACTATGAAATTTTGTGGGAGTGTACGAAAACAACGATGTCCCTATCGTTGATCGGGACGGTAGCCAGTGTTGTTTTCGGTATCCCAATGACTATTTTGCTTTATTTGTTACCCACACTCGGAAGATGTTTTCAACCTATTTTGACGGCCACTCAAAATGTTCCTTCACCCCTCTGGGCTCTTTTGCTGGTTTTACCCCTTGGTATGAACGTAGGAACGGGTCTCTTCATCGTTTTTCTGTCTACGTTTTTTCCCATTTTTGTTTCTATGAGCAATGGGATGCAACAAGTAGATCCCGGTCTACAGACCTATTTAAAGATTGCGGGGGCCTCTCGTTGGCAGCATCTTATCCACCTCGCGTTGCCTAGTAGTATAGGGCCCTGTTTTTCTGGGCTCCGGTTGGCTTTTACCTATAGTATATGGGCAGGTATATGGGCCGAGGGGATTGGGATAGGTGAAAATAGGAGGGGAATAGGATGGGTTGTTCGCGAATCCTCTCGTGTGAATTTTCGGATGGACCGCCTTTTTGCTGCCACCTTTCTCCTTGTGATTTCTGGTCTAATTTTCGTGGCTGTTCTTTACGTTGTTTTTTACTTTGTTTTCCGTCGATCAAGGAAGTGGGGAGGATTATAGAATGATAGTATTGTAAAGATTATGGATATATTGTCTGGTGGGTTCCTTCCCCGGCATGATGAATCCTCGGAAAAATCCTTTGGAAGTATCCCCCTGAAGGTAGGATGGTCGGACGCACCCAGAGATCTGTCCCCTCGGAAGGGGACAGGTTTTAACGTTCCGGTGGGTGCTTCTGTATAGAAAAATTGGGGTTTCCGGATCCTAATGGTTACGAAGGACCGGTAGGACTCAGCGATACTCTTTCAACGATGGATTATAGAAAGGTGAATGAAGGAATGATTTCAGAACTTTTCTATATTGCGATATTTTACTTAAAATAAAATGAATTTAAAACATATATTTATCTTACATATTTTCATAAATTAAATTATTTTTAAATAAAATTAATAAGTAAAAATGGATTTTCCTTATTCCCAGTGTCCTCGCCTGGTCTTGATGTTTTGGTCGGGACCCGTTCATTTTTTCGACCATCGTCCTTTCATAATATTGGACAGAATATATGAAAATGATATATCATTGTGACTAGTTCCTCCGGTGTTGATTGACAGGTAGGGGGGGTGGAATTTAGGTGTGGGAGGAAATTGTCTTGGGGGATATCATCGTACGTGTGTTGGATGGGGGTTCCTTCTGATTGTAAATTTATGATGGGGTGATCACATATGTTATCAAGAACATGGAGTGTGAAGTTATTATTAGGTGTGGGCGTTTGTTCATTGACCCTAGTACCCTCTTTCTCCCATGCTGAATCCATTAGGGTATCTGCCGAGGAAAAAATGGAGACAGCACCGGATCCTATCTTACAGGGTGAAGATTTTCGGGAAGTGGCTTCTATTTTCGAGAAAATAGGCAGAGGATTCGAAAAATGTTTAGGTTCAAGTGAGGATACGAATGGGGATACAAGGGATCTCGCCGATATATTGGGAAAAATGGATGAAAACGCACTAAGTTGTTTGAAGGAACAAGGGGGTTCCTACAACGAGGGGGACCTTCGGAAGGTATTCCAAACCCTTGGGAGAGCTGTTATGGGTACGGTTGATTACCTTGATATGGAGAGTTCGGTTGTACAGGGTGCTTCTATCCATAAAAAGTTACAGAAGTTTAATGAATACCTGCAAGGGAGAGGTATGAAAATTGGTGAAAATTCAGGTGATATAAAAGATATTCGTTTGACTTTAAAGAAAAATGCGCCTGAATTTATGAAAAAAGAGGAGGGGGGTATGGGATCTGGTCCTTTAATTATAAGGGTCTATCCTATTTACAAGGATGGGGAACTCGTTGGTTCCATATCGGATCCCCTGAATCCGACAAGGGAAGGGCTCCAAACGCAGGCTAATATTCTCGTCAATGGTAAGGCAAGTTCGTATAGTATTGGGCGGAATGGTACTATTGTACCCATAATCCTCGACGGGGAATTCAAAATACCACCCTTTACGGGTCTAAATCTCCCGTCCCCGGATGAACTACAGGGGGAGAATGCATTATGGGATCAGGTAGTGGAGGCGTCGCCTTTGGGCCAATGATCGAACCTATGGGCAAAAAATCCGGGTTCTTACCATCATTGAATTGAGGGCTGGTGTTTTAATGAAGAATCCCATATTCCGAATATGGGCTGCTTTTTTCGGCGGGGGCTTCCCTCCAAGGGATGTTCTTCCGGAGCGCTCCATCCCTGATGGGGCGCCTTTACCCCTTTGTATGGTTCCTTTCTTTTTGGAAGTGTACTATCGAAGGGATTGGCTCGGGTTGCTGCTATCAAAAAGAAGATGAAAAATATTGTATAAATTTAATTACATAATTATGAATAAAAAATGAGGAAGGGACCTGTTTTTTTTCGTACAAGACGAATGGTAGGGCTATTTTGCCATTGCTACCCTCAAGGGGAAGAGGGGATAAGGTGACGATTGTATCCTATGTATTTCGTATGGTTCAACGGAAACCGCAGGCCTATTTGGGTTTATTTATAAATGAGTTTATTAAATTTTCTTTTATTTTCGCTTATGATACGTTATTTTTTCATCCCCAATGGCAAATAGTACCAGGGTGGGAAAAATACATTCCCGTTTTATTATCCTTTATGGTTGCATCTGGTTTTGGTTTTTCCATTTACTATTCCCTGGCTACCCTTTATACAGGGCAGAGGAGGCAATTTGGAATTTTGTTGTCCTTGGGTATGGATAAAAGAATATTCAATATTATATTATTTTCTAAAGTTATGATCATTGATCTTTGTGCGTTTATGTTAGGGATACCGGCTGGATTGGCTCTGGGTTTTGGTCTATTATTTTTCGTTGGACATAGTTTAGAATATGTAGATCTATACCCTTATTTTTCTTTTGAGGCTTTGGAAATTTCTGTATTTTCCGCCTTAGGATCCTTTTTCATGGCTGTCGTTGCTATGCCCTTTTTTATGAAGGATAAGGTGCTGATTGGGTTGCTCCGGAATGAAAGGGGATTGGGGAACAGGTCGGGGAATTCTCTTTGGATTCTATATGTCATTTTTTTATTTTTTTCTTTAGGCGTCCTGGTCCCCATTTGTTTCTTCCTTCCCGTTGACTGGGGGTTGAATTTGTACGTGCCGGTACAGTTACCTCTCATGCCCGTTCCCCTGTTCATTCCTATGTCTGTGGTTGTATCTGGGTTTGTTATTTTACCTATTTTGTGTATGGGATTGGGTCAATGTTTCTACCGTCAGATTATTTTCTTATTTATAATTTTACTTCGTTGGAATAGGGATTTTTCATGGAAGGGCATACGATTGTTGTGGATAGGAAATTTGGTTCATCGTTTGCATGATAATGTCCGTTTTTTTCGTTCTTTTTCCATGGCCCTGGTGCCTCTTCTCGTTTTGGGTAGTTTTTTGGGAATCCTAATTCTGTTGCCAATAGATAGGATGGTGGGGGATGTTGGGGGATCGGAGTCAAGGGTGACTCCTATTTTTATTTATCGTCTTGGTGGGGGGGATAGGGTCGATTCCAACACATGGAGGAATCTAAATTTTGTCCATCGAACTCTCCTCAGCAATGGATTGACTCGTATAGATTCGTATCCGCTCGTGATGGGCCCTACTCCTACGAAAGATAGGGGGGAGTATATTTCTATATATGATAAACAGAAGAGGAATAGGGAAAATACACAGGATGGTTCTGTGGGGAACAAGGAAGGATTGTTTATTTCCTACAGGGATTATAAAAAAATACTGGACCTATCCGGGCATGATGTTCCTACCCTCGATCCCGATGAAATTGCGGTATTGTGTGCGCGCGGGGACTGCCCCGCCTCGGGGTCCCTTTCCTATTCTGTTCTTGAGGAATTTGGTGTCCGAGGGATGCAGTATTGGGATTCAGCGAAGTCCATTGTTTCTTTCCGTGATTTTTTTCCTCGGCAGTGGGTTCTAGGGGACAGGGTATATGCGAGGGCCTTGGAACACCGTGGTGTTCGTAAATTGTGGGATGTGAATTATGTACTGCCTAAGAACGGTATGAATACCCAAATTTTTGAGGCACTGTTTAGGGTGGGGTCTATGGATCTGGGGGGTGGAGGTAGGGGGAATATGGGGTTTCCCGATTCCTTTATTTATAATGGTGTGGTTGACTCATATACACCTCTCCTATCAGGAATTTTTTATTTAGTTATTTTTCTACTATGTTCCCTTATTATGGCTGTTAATGCAGGTAGTATGTTATTTCTCCGTATGTATAATGATGGGGAGAGCCAGAGAAGGCAGTTCCATAATCTACTACGGATAGGTTTTCCGGTACATTATCTACGAAAGTCAGTTACAGTGCAAGTTGCCCTGATTTTTTTTATACCTGTATTGTTTGCAGTACTCCTATCGGTTTGTGAGATTTATTATGGAGTAAGGGTTGCAAAATATTTTTCACATGGGGTTGGGGAAGAAGTAACAGAGATTTTATTCGCTGTTGGGTGGTCTATAGTTACCATTTTGTTCCTCCAGGTTGCAATGTTTTTTCCAATGCGTCTATGGGTATTGCGCAAGCTAGAGGGGTGAAGCGGGGTTCTCCTACTTACTAGTGATTTGCACCTCGGTCCCTTAATTGGGGCTGTTCAGTATGAAGGATCCCAACGCGGACTGCTAACGATGCATGGCCCACATTTTTCAGGAACATATGCAAAAAATCCTCTGGGAACTTTCCTGTTTGGGGGTGACACCAAATTTAGGATGCAACCTGCAGGATGGTCCTGTGGGGAACAAGGAAGGATTGTTTATTTCCTATGGGGATTATAAAAAAATACTGGACCTATCCGGACATCATGTTCCTACCCTCGATCCTGATGAAATTGCGGTATTGTGCGCGCGAGGGGATTGCCCCGCCTCGAGATCTCTTTCCTATTCTGTTCTTAAGGAATTCGGCGTCCGAGGGATGCAGTGTTGGGATTTAGCGAAGTCCATTGCTTCTTTCCGCGATTTTTTCCTCGGCAGTGGGTTTTAGGGTATATATGCAAGGGCCTTAGAGCACTGTGGTGTTAGGAAATTGTGGGATGTGAATTTATGTACTGCCTAAGAACGGTATGAAACACCCAAATTTTTGAGGCACTGTTTAAGGCGGGATCTATGGATCCGGAGGGTGGAGATAGAGGGAATGTGGAGTTTCCTGATTCCTCTATTTATAATGGTGTGGTTGACCTATATACACCCCTCCTATCAGGAATTTTTTATTTGGTTGTTTTCCTCCTATGTTCCCTTATTATGGCTATTAATGCAGGTAGTGTGTTATTTCTTCGTATGTATAATGATAGGGAAAGCCAGAGAAGGAAGTTCCATAATCTACTATGGATAGGTTTTCCAGTACATCATGTACGAAAGTTAGTTACAGTGCAAGTTGCCCTGATTTTTTTTGTACCTGTATTGTTTGCAGTACCTCTATCGATTTGTGATATTTATTATAAGGGGAGTAGTTGACAAACCATATAATGGAAAGTTATGATACCCTCCAATTAAGTATATTTTCCCGATTGATGCGTGATTGAGTTTCTGGCCTATTGGGTTTTCCTGGGGGATTGGTTCTCCTTGTGGTCCGGTAGATGCCTTCCCTTCACTAGTAGCGGGGTGTATAAGAGTACAATTGGTATTTTACGGGATTCTATTTTTAGAGTAGGAGTGATTCAGGCTGGGCAAGCGTCGTCTGCCGTGGAGGAGGCAACTAGCACGGTACATGCGGCGGAGGGGGATTTGCAAGCGGGCGATGTTATGTCAGATGTCGGTCGGATTCCTATCGTTGATGCTTATGTAGGGGATTTTGAGGAGAAACAACATAATCGTTCTAAGAGAGTGGCGTGTGCATTAATGGCTATGGGCCGTCGTATGTGTATTACGGCAGGGTAGGTTCAGGTGCGCGAATAGGTGCGGGTTACGGGTCGTCTGGTGGTTTCTGGGGTACGCTTGGTGGACTGCTGGTGGGTGGTGCTGTTGCCCTGTGAAGAGATGCTTTTAACAGCTTGGGAGTGAATCCGGGGTGCAGGGTTTAGTAAGAGTCCTTGTTATTATTAATTTTTCTACCGCGCGAGGGGTGCGAACAATCCTCTCCCATTTACCCAACGCCGCTGGTGTGGAAACACTCCGATGGTGAGCGGTTAGGAAAAGGCAGGGTTAGAATCCTCGTCCGCACGATTGGGGTCAATGGTACTCAAATGTGTTATACCCCTGGTCTTCGACTGGGGGTTTTGTTCGCAGGTTCCTTTGCTACATGCATGTTTTTGGAGTGATCATCAGGTTTGGAGCTTTTTTTGTGGTTTTTTGGTTTAAAACTGTGAAGTTATGGAGTTAGGGGATTTGTAACATGTTGGAAAAAATAATTATTTGTAGGTATGTATGGATACCTCGTATTTTTATAGATTATGCTTTAATTATATGGCTTTCTATTGTCATTCCCCCCTTTTACCTACCCTTGTCGCCGAGTTTGGGTATTGCGAGTAGTAAAGGGAGTATTTTATTGTGTTCCTGTGTTTTGTTTTCACTGCCTTATTTTCTCACTGTTTTTTGTATTTTTAGAAAAGAAAAAAACATTCTAATTGCTGCTAATCGTTCCCACGGAAGAAGGTTTGCCCTGTCTGCAGCTACAGAGGCAGTATGGTATGTTTTTCCGATTATTGTTTTTTTAATCAATTGGTATTTTTCTTTAGAAATATACTTAATACCATTTTTTTTGATATTAATTCTATATTCTGTGTTCATGTTTGGATTGATTGGTTCTACTAATTCAAATACAATCAAAAAACATTTAAAGTATAATGATTATATGACAAAATCACACAATGAATGGGGTTCCTTAGCCGTAAAACCCTGGCAGCGCCCTGCAACTTGGATCTGGATGTTTCTTTTTACTACATTTTTGATTGGTTTACCCTTTTGTCCCGACGGAACATGGGCCTCATGGATACTCTGTTTGATTTGTGGTACAGGAGTGTTGCTTATGCGTTGCATAGGTAGGGGTTTATCAGGGTGTCATCCCTGGCATCCTCGGCGATGGTATTGCATTTTTGGTAGTACGGTGATCCTATCTGTTGGTACCCAGGGGTTGTTTTGGTTCATTTCGAATCTTAATAGATATTCAACTTTCTTATTCCTTATTCCGGGGTTATTTTTTTCCTTTAGGGATCCTCTCTTTTGGGAAAAAGACAGCAGAAAAATTTCTCGGGTTTTATCCTCAAAATGAGCTAAAGTGGTCGAATAAGGGATGGTTTTGGGGGTTATGTAAGGTTGCTGTTGCTGTGTATCGTATCCTAGGAGGGAGGAGGGAGGGCTTAATTTCCAACAACCATGGTGTTTCCTATTCTCCTAGTATGTATAGAATATATAATTTAAAAATAAAATAATTAATGAATAGGTATAGGATAGGAGATGGCTTTGTTTTTGCACCAGCACCGACATATTATGATATGATACGTTCGTACTCGCGGGGCATCTCCCTGTGTAATCGCAGTTTGTGAATTTATTACGGTGGTTTTCCAAAGTTAGGAGGATAACGTATATTGTGTATAAAGAATTATGTTTTCCAATTCGTGTTCTTTTTGCTACGGTGACTGTTGTATCGGGATCTCTTCCGGTTAATGGGCATGAATATGATGCGAGTCCCCAAAATAATATTCATTCAGAGATGGGTAATCGCGAAGGGGAGAAGGTAGATGGTAAAGGGAAATGTGATGCACATAATTTCATGAATTTATTTTAGGAAAAAGAAATATCCCCTATACAATTACCTGACTATGATGGGAATCTGCATACAAAGCGGCTGGATCGTTCCCTGAAAGGGCTCCAAGATCTCGGAGTACATGCCTACTTGCAAGACAGGAGCATGATCATCAGTGAGAGAACGGAGGATGTCAAGTTTGTAAAAACGGATTTTAAAGAACGAAGAAACATTCCTGGGGGAACCGGGGATCTGTTTGGTTCTTCCTTCCCCATATTTTCTGTCTCCCATCCAATCCTCCATAGGGAAACAGGTGATCGTGTAGGCTATATTACACAATTTTGGGGTGACAATGCATTTATATCATCAGGATCAGTGACAGCAGCAAAAAGGGCCAGGATAGCGATGGCGGTGATTTCGTCTGATGATACATATTCTATTTACGTTTTCGGGGAAAATCAGGTAGAGTCTTTCCGATTTGATAAGGATGGAAACTTGTTAGATGATAAAGATAAGATTATTATGAATAATTATGCAGGTGATTTCGTAGAAGGGGGAACGGCTGGGAGCGATAGGGTAAAGCGCTTCCCGTTTGGGAGCCTGTGTCATAGTTGCACCTGGATCGTTGATAAGGTTGATGCTGCTTCCTCTGCGGGATGTGTGTTGGGAGCTATTCGGTTAGGCAGAAGTTTTGTTGTGCCCTGGGTGATGGTTGCATCGGGGCTTACCTTTTGGGCGATCTGTGATTATATCAGAACTTGGGGATATCCTGCAGCGAAGCATCACTTTTGTAGTGATTTTTGTTGATTTTTTATTATGAAATAATGGAGAGGGGGTTTTTGTCTATGGATTGATGGCATAGGTGATGTGGGTGCAAACAATAGTAGCGACAACAGGTACTGCCCTGATCCTGTTGCTTCTCAAACTTCCTAACATTTGTGCAATAAATTTTTTTAAAATAAAAATATTTGTAAGAAGATTAAAGTGTGGATCGGGGGGTTTCCTCTGCTCTGGGTCCATAGATCGTCCTTGCCTAGTTTTACCACTGCCAATCATGCATTTCGCAAGGGATTAAACCCATAGGAATTTCAAAATATTGGAATGGATGATTATGAAAAATTTATTTTTTTTCTTTCTATATATTATCGCACCCCGCCTGTTGTTTTGTTTTCCTGCTGTCATGTGGATAAGATCAAGTTTCCCTGCTGTTCATCGCACAGTCTGGGATTTTAGTTCATCCCCCAAAGCTTTTTTGTATTATATTGGATTATTTTTAATTTCCATATCTTTTGCTATTAGTGAAATAAAAACATACGATAGAGTTAAAACGAAAAAGATTAAAAAAACGATCACAGCAATTGGGATAATTGCAGGTCTGTGTTTCATGGTAGCTGAGGGTGTTATAAGTGCCTATAGTGATACGGTTATCCTGTATTCCCCAGTGTTCCCCGTGATTTGTTTGCTTTTTTGTTCCCTATTGGTTGTTCTTTTTTGGTTGATGCGGAGATATTTGATAATCTTAGAAAATAATAATTTTTTGAATAATTGTTTGTTTAAATGGCATAAGGAATGGAAAGATAATGTACTCCATGTAGATAATAATATTTATATGGGAAAATTTTCATTCATTCTATGGTTTTCTCTATATACAGCATCTATAGTTCTTGTTTGTACCTATGGGGGTAGGACATGGGGGGCGATTGTGGGTTTACTCGTAAGTTATGGGAGCTTGATAGCTTTGACCAGACAATTCGGTGGCGGCCTAGGACCCTCTCATCCTTGGTATCCCCCCTATTGGCGTATGTTATCGTCCATAAATATGGTGTTTTTTTCCTTTGGTTATTGGTTCACCCATCAAATTTTTTATCCCTTTTTACGGACCTATCTCCATGAAAATGTTCCTTATCTTGTCTTAGATTATCTACCTACCTTGCACGAATTTATTCTATTTTCCAGTATGATGCTCCCCGTTTATGTTCGTCCTGAGTTCACCAACACATTGGTGCAGGATTGCGAGAGAAAAGGAGAAGGAATTTGAGAGTCGCATCTCCAGATTTGGTGTCGGGGGGCCCAGAGGGGCCTTTTTTTGTCCTCCCTGCGTCGTCTGATGATCCGTATTTCGATCTTTCAATATATTATTTGATGATTATTTGAATATAATTATGTAGTGAAATCTAAATTTATCTTAATTACCCTATAGATTCATTCTTGTTCATTCTTCTCTCCCCATGTGGAACCCCTTTGTTGGACTTGTGTCCTAGGTCCCTGATTGAAATCCTTTGCAGCGGGGGGATCTTGAATTCTTGTGCCCCATTAGGGCAGGGCGGTCCCCTTCCTCTGGACCCTTCCAAATCCCTTCTCTCCGCGTCTTTCCAACGGACACCCGGCTCTCGAGAGGGGGGGCCCCTCCTCCATCTCTTATAGAGCACGACACGACACATAGATTCGGATGTGATACTTTTGCATTATCCCGACTCTTCCCATTCCATCCCCATCTTTCAGACCGTTTAGATCCTACTTTGATTATGGGGATGTTTCTCTGAGGTTTCAGTGACTTTTTCTGGTGGATCCCCCCACTAAAGTTATCGTTTTACTGTCCTTCTTAGAATGGTCAGCCCCTTCGCTCCACTTCCATTATGGAAGCTTTTACACCACTACGAGCTGATGCTGATCCTGTGCATGGAGCCGATGTGATCCTTGTGGCCTCTTACACACATCTTTGCGATAGTCATATGGGATCCGGTCCGTGCGATAGCCTCTCAAGTTCCGATTAGGATCCTAAATTGGGTTCGTCCCGTCTGTACATCGCATGCCACCGGGGCAGTAAATAGATCGTACCCTCGGTTTATCCCAATGTAGCGTGCCGATATTGGTTTTGACATGGATTACGATTTTCGATGCATCATCGAACGGTTCGTTTTCGCCGATCTCCCCGATTTCCACCTGATAGGGGCATATGCTCTCCTTGTACGACTTCTTGACACACACACGCGATCGGATGCAACCGAAAGATTCTGACTGTCCTCGCCCGTACTGTTATCTACAGAGCCATCATTTTTAAAAAATTTGTTAAATTTATAATACTATGGTATTTTGTGGCCTAGGGGGGATGCGATTTGTTTCTAGCTTTATGATGACGGAACGGATGATCATATATTCCCCTTACCTTATGGGGAACAATAAATTTAAATAAGGATGATTATATATGTTAACAAGATCCTTTTTCTTACGATCCCTATTTTTTATCGGTGTTACTATATTGGATTTATATTCCTCTTTCACACTCCTCTTTTCTCATGCTTATGCTTCGGGGGCACCCCCTCTAGAGAGAAAAGTGGAGGAGAACTATGCCAACCCTTCGAAGGTATTGGATGTGGGTCCTGAGGAGGGTAAGGGGGCAACAACGGAGGGGGAACGTCAGTGTCCGCTATCTGGGAACGCACAAGAAGGTCTAGGGGATGGGGAGAAGAAAGAACATGTAGGACGACGAGGTCGTTGTGCCGATTGTACTATTCAGCAGCCCTGGAAGGATTTTCCCAAACCTCTTCAATGCGAAATTTGTAGGTCGTGGGTGGCGGGTCTTGGTGGGTATGGGGGACACAGATTTTGCCAATTGTTTAAGGGTGGTCCCAATTGGGTGGCCGGACTCTGTGCCATTGGAACCGGTATAGCCGGCAATAAAATTCCCCCTATGTGTTCTGATGCGTGCAGTTGAATGTTTTTGTGGGGTGTGCCATGCCATGGTATCGAGGAGGATATAGCTGAGGATACTGGGGTCCTTGGAACGGGCCCTTTGTCCTCTTTTTCCCTAAAGCAAGGGCGACTTTCTAGAGTACAGAGGCAAAGAAAAAATTCCTGTGGAATCGGGAGGTGGTTGTGTCTTCTTCGGGGGAATAAAAAGGATACCTAAATTGAGCTGTTTTTGCATAGAAGTGTTGTGAATAGAACCAATCCCGGGCGGGCGGAGCGAAAGGAGCTTCGCTTATCAAAAAAGAAAGGGGTGGGGAAGAATCGAAATCCCTTCAGCGTACTCCAAAATTTTTCAGGGATGATCTGCCGCTTCTGTCTTGTTACTTCATACCCATTATCGTGTTCTTTCATACTATCATGGTCATTCATGTTTACGCATATCAGTTTGTTTTTGGGGAAAAGCGTTTTGGATATCTATGGTTCCTATCTCTTTTAGCCCTTCTACATTCCTTGTCAGAGTCGGGGCCCCCCTATCAAGGAAAACCGCAGTTCTCTCTTTGGAAACCGGAGTTAGAAGGCCACAAGGATCTTATGCGTAGCAAATGCGCGGATCTCGTATCATACAGAAAAAGATGCATTCGTGCTTACCAAAAACATGGCTTCTCCAAAGTAAGCTGGTATTTTCCCCTATTCCTAGGACCCTGTCTTTTCTTAGCTTCCCTGGGGTTGTTTTTTTTTCCCCATTGTCACTCACCATGGGTGCTAACCTTGGGGGTCGTGGGTTGGTGTGTATCCCTTCGGTGGCAGGTGAAGCGGGAGTGTCGATGGTGTTCCCAGGAAGGCCCCATTGATCGAAAATTTATCAACATCCGAATCCTCCACCTTCTCGTTCTCTATGTTCTCCCTTTGCATCTGTTTTCTATCTTAAGGGAGGATTGGCATCCTAGATTTCAGGAGTGTTATCTAGCTTACTTGGTGTTTCAAAGTGCGTTTTCCGTTTTCCCTGCTTGTTTACATCTCCAGCTAGGACAGCGCATTCCCCCTCAGAAAAATTTTCCTCTTTGGGA
The DNA here is from genome assembly GCF_900538055.1 of Pasteuria penetrans. Taxonomy (NCBI): domain Bacteria; kingdom Bacillati; phylum Bacillota; class Bacilli; order Caryophanales; family Pasteuriaceae; genus Pasteuria; species Pasteuria penetrans. The sequence goes on along the minus strand of NZ_UZAC03000001.1, from coordinate 870,920 downwards.
TCTATGGGATTACTATGGGGATTTCGGAAGCGAGAGTATCCATTATTCACCTTCCGAGAGAAAGAAGAGAATTAGACAGAGAATCCTTAATCTTGCATGCATCCTACTTGTGATGGTGGTCTCCAATATTTTATTGGGTATCTTTATTCCTGGAGAATAGAAAATTTTCCTCTTTCCGAGAGTACGGGACCGTGCAATTTCTTGTGGGGAATGCTCCATCTATGAATCTCCTTTTGGCAAAGCAATTGATAACATAATAACATTTCATTATGACACTGTTCCTGTTTTGCGTCTTCGGGGGATGTACCTTATATTTATAAATTTTCTTTTATATGCTGATCATAGGATTCAACATTCTCATCAGGCGAGGGGGGTGATTTCTACTATATCCCGCCATTTCTTTTCACTGTAGATCGTATGATAGTGCTTTGTTTGTTGACCGGATCGCTTAGTCGATGGTAAGGGAACAAGGTTTCGTCCTATCCGTAATGTTGTCAACAGTACGGATTTTTTGTTGTTTTTGTACTTCCCATGAACAGAATGGATCTTATGTAGTGGAATACCCCTTGTTTGTCCTCTGTGTAGGTTCCTATTAAATTTCATAAAAATTCATATGAAATAAGGCATATCCAGCCGAAGATACAAAACAGGAACAGTGTCATAATAAAACGTTATCATGTTACCCATTGCTTTATCAAAAGGTGCGACTAGATTCGTAGGAAGGGCATTTCTCACAAGGAAGTACACGGTCCCGCTTCCCTTTGGATCCGTGTTGGGTCCGGAGGCATGAGGGATGACAAGCTCACATAGGTATGACCATGGTCCGATGACTTCGGTCAGGATGGTGGTGATGGAGACGTTATGAATTTAGGAGAGGTGTATGGGGTTCTTCCCGATGCACTGCGTTATCCCCTACAGAGGGTACCGGAACCTGTGCAAGCCCATCTGGAGGAAATTCGCATTCGTGTCGGTCGTCCTCTGGAGATAGGGACATCGAGGGGTTTTTACTTTGTGGGGTCACGTGGGGGTATTGATAAGGTTCCTAGGGGGGCTGTGGTACCCACACCAGAGGATGGGAAGATCTTATTAGGGAGACTGAGTCAACACTCCCTATATGCCTTGGAGGAGGAACTACAGAGTGGCTTTCTCACCTTGGCAGGGGGACACAGGGTAGGTTTGACGGGTAGGACTGTGGGAGTGGTAGGGGGTAGATATCGTTTGCGGGATATCACGGGTTTCAACATTAGGATTGCCCGTTCCTGTCCCCATTGTTCCCGATCCCTATTGCCCCATCTGGTGCAGAATCAGAGGCTACATAACACCTTGTTGCTCTCCCCCCCACAGGCGGGAAAAACCACTCTTCTACGTGATTTAGCACGTTCCCTGAGTCTGGGGAGTTCCCTGATCCCGTCCCTGAAGGTGAGTATGGTGGATGAGCGATCCGAGTTAGCGGGTTGTTATGCTGGGATTCCCCAGTATGATATAGGTCCCCGGACCGATGTTTTGGATGGTTGTCCTAAGATGATAGGCCTCATGATGCTCATCCGATCTATGTCCCCCGAGGTGTTAGTGATAGACGAATTGGGTCATCCGAGTGAAATAAGGGCCCTACACGAAGCCTCCCAGGCAGGGGTGCGGATTGTAGCCACCGCCCATGCTTTCTCCTATCGGTCCGCGAAGCAGCGTCCCTCGTTCTCCCCTCTGTTTCAATCGAAGATCTTTACTCGTATTGTGTTATTGAGCCGACGTGAGGGTCCTGGTACGGTAGAGCGGATCTACGATCATTTGGGACAAGAGATTACGGGGGGAAACCGTGTTTCTTAAGTTGAGTGGTGGTGTTGTATTGCTCATAGCTTCTGCCTGTTTGGGATGGCAGGCCTCGCATCGTTTACTCGAGCGACCACGCCGTTTACAGATGTGGCGTGCTTCCTTGACTATGATTCGTACGGAAATAGAGTATGGTTGTCGTCCCCTTGCTGATGTCATGGAAGCGGTAGCTACGAGAATTGAGGATCCTGTAAGGGATATTTTACGGGTTTGTGCTATGCAATTACGGATGGGTAGAGTTACCAGTGCGGAACACGCTCTACGAATGGCTTTCCAACGAACAGGTGCATGTTTGTCCCTGCCATCCTCCGAGCGCACTCTCCTTCTACAGCTCTTCGGCAATCTTGGTACCTCTACCGTGCAGGATCAGCAGCGACATATTGCGTTGGCACTGGAAAACCTACGGTGGGAGGAAGAACAGGTGCGGGGAAAGGCTATTACGACGGCGAAACTCTATCGAACACTGGGCTGGTTAGGGGGGTTGTTGTTAGTATTAGCACTCCTATAGAAAATGTTGATTTTATAAGGGGGATCTCCCTGTCTTCGTATTCAGAAAGGGGGAAGGGGGGAAAGGAATTGTCCGATCACCTGGACACAGTGTTCCAAATTGCTGGGATTGGTATTGTGGTTGCTATGATTCATACTATTTTGCGACAAATGGGTAAGGAGGATTTTGCCCATTGGGTCACCTTGGTGGGTTTTGGGGTTGTCTTGTTTATGGTTGCTGTGCTCATTCAGGAGTTGTTCCAGACCATAAAAAATGTGTTTTTGTTCCGACCCTAGCGCGTATGCATGTGCTGGCGGGGGTGGGTCATTCCTATGGAAATCATTCAGTTGGTGGGGTTTACCCTGATTGCCACCTTTCTTGTACTCCTACTTAAGGAACATCGTCCTATTTTTGCGATTGCCCTGTCCCTATTCGTTGGGATCTCCATTTTCCTCCTCTTATCACAGAAAATTCATGATGTAGTAACGGTTCTCCAACAACTCACACAAAAAGCGAATATTGAACCGCAACTTGTGGTACCCGTTCTCAAGATTATTGGTATTGCGTACATTGCTGAATTCGGCGCACAAATTGCTCGTGATGCGGGTCAGGAAACGTTAGCATCCAAGGTGGAGTTGGCCGGTAAGGTGTTCATTCTTCTATTGGCGATTCCTATTCTCTTACTCATTATTGAGACTGTTCTGCGGGTTTTGCCATGGTAGGAGGAGTAGAATCATGTGCTGGTGGGAGAGCGAAGGGAAACAGAATATTTTTACTACAAATTATTTTTTTATGTATTTTATTTCTATGTTTTCCGATAAGAAATGGAATGGTGGGTGCACAAATACAAGAATTTTCCGAATCCATCCCTCCTTGGCCGGGGGAATCTTTGTCACAATCACCTGAACCTATGAAAATGGATGCCTCACGTGATAGGGATCAGGGGTCTGGTTCTGGGTTTCCGTCTCCGTTGGAACATGTACCACCTGTAGACCAGCAGTGGTATTCCCCTTCCGTGGAAACACGGGAACATGGTGATAGCTATCCTTCCAAGGATACCCCCCTCACGGATTCCTCCTCGGCCCGTAGTATGTTGATACAGTGGATTGATAGCCAGCTTTCCTCCTTGCCCCTGGGACCCTTATTGGAAACGTGGCAGGATCTTCGTAAAAACTATGGTTCATACTTTACGCATGGTGCCTGGCCGAAAACTCCGTGGAGTCAGTGGATACCGGGGGGCGGCGAATCATGGCATTGGTCCGATTGGTTGAATGCCGCGTATAAGTTTCTTCTGGACGAGGTTATGAAGAGCTGGCAGTTGTTAGGAACGCTTGTTATGTTGACCGTGCTGAGCATGGTATTAGGGGCGATTCAAACGGCATTCCTACGACCTATTGTGAGTCGTGTGGCCCAAACGGTCATCGTTATGGTGTTATTGTTGCTTGTTGTCAACAGCTTCAGTTGGTCTGCTGGTGCGGTTTTGGATGCCATTCAACGAATGTCTCAGTTCCTGTTAGCCATGTTGCCGATTATGTTTGCCCTGCTTGCTTCCCTTGGTCATGTAGGTTCCGTAACCCTGTTTCATCCGTTGATAGTTTCGTTCATTCACTGGATTAGTTTAGGTGTTCAATATTGGGTTATCCCCCTTTTGTTTCTGGCTACGATTCTCTACGTGGTAAGTTCTCTATCGTCACATTATTCCCTGAGTCAGCTAGCGAAATTGTTGCATCGGATTGGTCTTTTCTCCTTAGGGACCATGTTGACGCTCTTTCTGTCTTCCCTTTCCATTCAGGGTGGGGCGGTTGCGGTTGCGGATGGAGTGGTATTGCGAACAGCCAAATATCTCACAGGGAATTTTGTTCCCGTTGTAGGGCATACGATCGCGGAAGCAGCAGACACGGTGGCCGGTGCCTCTCTCCTGATCAAAAATGCGATTGGTTTGGCAGGGGTTGTGGTTCTTCTTCTGTTGTGTGCTTTTCCCGCTCTGAAGATTGCTATGATTGCACTTCTCTATAATGTAGCGGCGGCGGTGTTACAGCCTATGGGGGAGAGTCCCATCATTGAGAGTTTGTCGCATGTGGGCAAGTTGTTACTCCATGTGTTTGCCGCTCTGGCAACAGTAGGTCTGATGTTTTTCCTGGCCATTACGATTCTATTGGCAGCAGGTAACATCTCTTTGTTTTTACGATAGGGTCAAGGGGAAACGGATATGGCCAATTTGGGTACTGGAATACAACAGTTGATTTTATTGGTGTTGTTGGCAACTTTTGTGCACCTGTTACTGCCGAGTTCAGGTTTGGAACGTTATGCCCGTTTGGTTCTCGGACTTACCATGGTATGGGCGATCCTACATTGGTTGCTGGGTCTGATTGGCCAGCGATCTGCGATGGTATTTCCGGATTTTCCATGGCCTGTCAAGAGGGGGGAAAGTGAGGTAACCTCCATCCAGAGACAGGGGGACTATTTGCGTCAGTTGCGCGAGAAAACAGCTCATCACCAGGCGGAGCAAGCACTGGCCATAGCCCTGACACGGTATGTAGAGAGCCAGTTTTCTGTTCGGGTGGTGAAGGCTTCTGTGGTTTTGGAATCCAGGGGGCAACAAGTAACGCAAGCGCGTGTTGTATTGACCCGGTTGCAGGGGGGGAGGGATGATTCAATATCAGGGGGACGCGAGCAGAGGTTCATCCGTCCCGTGGAAATAGGGGTCGACAGGTTAGGTGAAAAGGAAGGGGGGGTTCATCATGTTGAGGGGGGAATAGCGGGGGATTTATGTCGGTCTGTACAGAGAGCAGTGGCACAGTGGTTGGGAATATCACCGGATAGGGTGGAGGTGGTCCAGGAGGGGAGGGGGTTGGGCTGAAAAGACCCTCGTGGTGGGAGCGTTGGGAGACCAAGTTGACGGAGCGTTTGGGGGGAAGGGACCGACAGCGTCGTTTGGTTTGGCTTGTTTTACTGGGTTTGTTTGGAATAGGATTGTTGGTATTTTCTACTATAACCCATCGCAATACACAACCTGCACAGGAGGATCCTCCTTCGCCTCCTTTTCCAACCCATGGTCCGGCGTCCGATCATGGACTGGATCCGATGCTCTTATATGAGCAGCAATATGAACGGACACTGCGTGGGGTGTTGGGGAAGGTAGCTGGAGTAAGCGATGTGGAGATTGTTGTCAATTTGGATTCTACGGTCGAGGATGTGGTACAGGTGGATGTGCGGGATGCTGAACAGGTGACGACGGAACTAGATCAACGGGGAGGGAATCGTTCCATCACCCAGCACCATAAGGATAAGAAGACGGCTTATGTGAAGACCCGGGATGGGGAGCAACCTGTCATCATCAAACGAGTAAAGCCCAAGGTGCGAGGTGTTTTGGTGGTTGCTCGCGGTGTGGAGAGAGTGGCCGTTAGGGCCACCATCATCGAGGCGATCCAGCGTGCCCTGGAGGTTCCAGCCCATAGAATTGCGGTGTTACCCAAGGGTAATTGAGTATGGTTCATTTTGTTCGTTTTATGAATCATAGGCCAAGGGATTCTTCATGGGGAGATACTCTGGGTAGGATTGGAAAAATTCCTTCGAACGGGGGGATGTGTACTATGTCTATGCGTAAGCAAACCATGTGGCTGATCAGTATGCTGGCTATGATGGTAGTGTTGTCCGTTTATTATGTTGCCACAGGACCCACATCCTTGACGATATGGCCTAACTCTGAGCCTTCACAACAGGTGGATGGGGGGGATGAGGATGTATCGAATAGAAATGCAAAGGTACAGACCTTGTCACCCATGATGGGTGCAGTGAAGGAGGGGAGTGATTACTTCATTGGGCAACAATTGCAGCGGACCACGTTGCGGCAGCGTAAGACGGAGGAGGCAATGAAACAAATTGCTGATCCAAAGGCTACTAAGGAGCAGGTGGAATTGGCACAGCAGCAGGTGGAACAATTGGCGAAGTTGGATCGGCAGGAGAATTCCCTGGAGGAGGGGATTCGTAAGCAGGGCTTTTCCGATGCCTTGGTTTTACTTGGGGATCCACAGGTCAATATTATTGTTCAGAGTTCTGAACTTACGAAGGGGCAGGTAGTAAAGTTGATTCAATTGGCGGAGAAGCATTTGGGTGTTGACCCGGTTCATGTTTCCGTTACACATCGCGCGTAGGGTAATTTTGAGAAGCGTTTCTTCTTCCCTCTTTATTCCCTTGTACTGTGAAGTAGGGAATATGGGGTAGATAGGAATGCTTTTTTATATCGCGATTTGTGAATATAAAAAAGTATGCATAGGTGGATATGGTGTAAAAACGGTATCCCCCCGATGAGTATTGGATCTGAAAGTATGAATCGTACTGGTTGTTTCTATAGATCCTGGTCGCACCCCAAATGGGGTGTGTCACTCCCAAAGATTAGGTAATTTTGTATTTCTTGTATTTCCTGCGAATCTCTTCTTTTGGGTATTTTCCTAAAAAATAATAATATTAAATGATAATAAAAACAAAAATCAATGGTATGGTTCTATCATCTCTCCACATTCCTTTTTTCTGTTGTTCCCCACTATGCTTCCTCCATACGCAAGGTCCCATGGTTTGATGGGGGGCGCTTAGGGTTGGATGGCAACGAACTTCTTCTATGAAACGTCTGGTCTTCCCATTCAATTTTTCCGTGACGTTTGTTGTATGGGTGGTTGCACGGTTGTTTATATCGTGGCGAGGGTGAATTGTGATCTGTGATCAACTCCCTTCGAAAGATTTTTAGGGTCTGGGGTGCAGAAGAAACGGTGTTTATGGTAAATCGCCCCCCTGGACTCCCTATAGTCCATTTTCTGCTTAGGGTTCCCCCGAACTTTACTACTACGGATTTCTTCTAAGGAGGATCCCTATTCTGCAATGAGGAAACGATTCCATTCTTTTTTCCATTGCGTATGGTCATGTTGATGCGTAGGGGGGAGGACCAAAAAACGGATGGAAAGGGCGGAGCGGAGGGCACACAAGCATTTTGATCTAGAGGGGGGGATCCTTCGGAGGATACATTCTCCTGCGTGGCTGATTGTTGCTAGGTGCAGAGGGCCCAAGGGGAATACCAGTGGGATCCCTGTATAGTTAAGAAGCGAATGGGTCCATGGCATTGTGGTGCCGTAAATGGGGGGTTGGGGGACCAGCCCACCGGATCAATGTCCGAGAGGATCCATTGGGCCCTCCTCACAAAAAATTTTCTTTGATATCCTATGTGGGATGGATTATGATATCCAGTCAAAGGAAAGGGAATAATTGATTTTAATTTTTATATTTATAAAAAAACTATATTTCATTCATTCTAGTTCAAAGGGGATTTCCTTCGGGTACGGTAAGGCCCTCAGAAAATCTACGGAGAAGCTCTCCGAAGGGTTTACGCATGCGATTGGACCGTAGCCCATTTCGGTGGCTTTTCAGGTTCGATGTTTATTTCGTTCAAGATCTACATGAATATCATAGGGGGCGGCTAACGATAGGGGGGTGTATTTGTATTTAAATAAATTTTATTTAACATTTTAATAAATAATTATATTTTTTATTCATATTTATTATTTTTGTATATATGTAATATGAATTTATATGCAAGGAATGTCGTTTCTTCTGATCCTGTGGTTAGCGTAAGTGAACGCGGAAGACTTCACTATGAATAAGCAAAGTTTTGAATCGTAATGCTTATACACGTAGTAGGGAAGGGGGCTGTTTATACCCCTCTAAGTAGTACAACCAATACTGCGGGGAAGATTGAATGGGGGGATCAGCGTTTCACGAAAAAGGTTCCGTCTTTGTCCAATCTTTGGGTGCTCCTCATCCAACCGTGGGGTCTTGGATTCTAAAGTATAGTGGGAAACCACAGGAAAAGGCAAAGGGAAGGGAGGATCGGGACCGTGCAATTTCTTGTGGGGAATGCCCTATCTATGAATCTAGTCTCACCTTTTCGTAAAGCAATTGAGTAACATAATAACATTTTGTTATGACACTGTTCCTGTTTTGATATCCCAGGGGTATTTATCTTATATTTATAAGGTGTTTCCTTTAATCACTAATTTATTGTAAATTCAGAAAATAATGGGCTGGACAGACCGTTGCGAGATTTAGGGGTATAATGGATATTGAGATGGGCGGCGGATACCCAGTCTGATGCTGGAAGGATTGTACCACATAGGTTACCCCCAGAACTAGGCGGTGGGATTCTTGAGAAGGAATATGGTACCTCCGTTCCGTGGAAGAACTCGTCGGATGGAGGGAGTTTCCCGGGGAAAAACCATCGTGGCGCCTTAGACGGATTTTCCCCGAAAGGTGCTAGCTAGAAATCAAGGGTATGGACATCGTCCATACAACCCTGCCCTTGTTCCGTGCATAAGAGGGGATGAAAGTCATAAGCCGTGGTGGGAAGAGGTTCTCCGTTCGAAATTTCGGACTCGTAGTCAGCAGGGATCGAAAGAAGATCCTCGACAGGCAATGGGTTGGGGTTTTCTTTTTGTTTCCCCACCCAATAGAAAGCGGTAAGCATCAATTCCTTCATCGCTACCTCAAGACTAACGAATCCACCTTTTTTGCTATTCGTTCTCTCACGAAACAGAGCATTCAGCGATTCCGTGTAGTTCGTGGATAGTATATAGGGCAGAAGTATGGGGTTTTGGGTTATGGATGCCGCTTGCAAACTCAAGGAGATTTTTTTAGGACTGAGCCTTTCCCATGCTTCGCATGTCGCCTTATTTCCAAACCGATACTTCCCTGCACACTCGGACCACCGTTCTAGTGCCTGTCCCATATCCCCAGACCGTAAGACGTAAGAAGCGTCCTTAGCCATTTCCTTCTTCATACTTTTAGGAGCTGCATTCATGATGTTACGAATCGCGTGAACGTAACATCGTTGGTGAACCGTATGGTGAGGAAAATGCTTGCGTACAACTAAGGGAAAAGCCCTATGCCCATCTGTGGTAACGATACGTATATCGTTGACATTCAGGCCCCGTTCCTTTAGTTTCCCTATATGCTGATCATAGGATTCAACATTCTCATCAGGCGAGGGGGTGATCCCTATTATATCCCGCCTCCCCTCCGCCGTGATACCCGTGCTGACTGCGATCGCTTTCGAAACATAACGACCCTCCTCCCGAATGGGAACAAAGAGGGTATCCATACCTATGGCTGTATATACTGTCGTGCTCAGATCCCTTTCGAAATATTGTATAGCATCGTTGTAATAAGGTTGCAACCACTGCGAAAGCGTTTCCGGGGGCGTCCGAAGGTTGAATCCTTCCTCCAATAGTTTACTAATTTTTCGCAAGGAGAGGCCCGGAAGATAAAGACGATAAACGAAATCTTTGAGGGTATTCTTTGCACTCTGATAACGTGGTAACGAGTACGGTGAAAATTCCCATCTTGTCCTAGGAACCTCTAGATCTAGTTCCCCAAACAGTGTGCTATATCCGCGATGATAGACCCCATTCCCCTCATCCTGGGGATATTTCAGACAATGGAGGGTTCGATCTACACGCATGCGTAAGTTACATAGGTCCTCGACAACGGGTTTCCAATTCTTTGGGTCGGTTAGAGGGTCTATCTCTGGGATCCATGCGTTTTTTAACAATCCAATCAGCGCCCGCACCAAAATACTACCACCGTCGTGATGGAACATGAGGCTAGTAATATCGTCCAGGGGAAGGGAATCCTTCGTCTTTTCCTTGTGGTTCGATGGACAACACAATAATAGCAGTTTCTCAATCAGATGCCTAGATTCCTCCCACTCCTTGGGACCCCATGAGGTAATTCCCTCCTTGAGATCATCGAAAAAACGTTGAGCACGTAAGAACCGATCCCGAGTTTTTGGATCGTGCAATTGATGATATCCATCCCCTTCGGATCGTGCATTCCCCGGACCTTTATCTTTTCCGTCACGCAAAGTTATGGATGGAGAATCCTCGATCAGTGGGTTGTGTTCCGTTTCTTGGGGGGCAGGGGACGGATTCATACTATGTAATTTCCCAATCTCACCGGCTACCGCAGACCATTTTGTGTCCTTATTCCCTGCTGCCATTGCCGTTGCCTTGTTGGCTAGGGCCAGCTTCTCGTTTGCCATTGCCATTGTCTCGTTGGCTAGGGCCAGCTTCTCGTTTGCCATTGCCATTGTCTCGTTGGCTAGGGCCAGCTTCTCGTTTGCCATTGCCATTGTCTCGTTGGCTAGGGCCAGCTTTTCGTTTGCTATTGCCATTATGGTCCTATCGGTTAGAATCAGTTTCTCATCTATTAAGACATTATGGCTATGACAGAAGGGACACGTACTTTTCAGTGTTTTTCCACAATACGGGGAGTCCATGGACCGGTCGCCTATCTTCATCGAATTTCTAGCTATCCATGACTCTTCTTTTTGGATATTGATTTTTCCTGATAATGTTGTATTATGGGTGTGGATGCTCATGTTTTCCCTCCTCTGAGTTTATTGTTTGTTGATGATCAATATTCTATCAGAGGTAGGGGGCATGAGTCATCCCCTTTTTACATAATAACGCTTCATTCTTTTTCACTGCAGATCGTGCGATCGTGCCCTATTTGTTGATCAGATCGCTTTGTCCATGGTAATGGAACCTTGTTCCATCTTATCCGTAATGTTGACAACATTACGGATTTTTTGTTGTTTTTGTACGTACCATAAACAGGATGGATCTTACTACAACACAATGTTCGTCTTCCGCGCAAGGACCTAGTAAAAATTTTATAAAAATTCATATGAAATAAGATAAATACCCCTGGGATATCAAAACAGGAACAGTGTCATAACAAAATGTTATTATGTTACTCAATTGCTTTACGAAAAGGTGAGACTAGATTCATAGATAGGGCATTCCCCACAAGAAATTGCACGGTCCCGGAGGATCGATTATGCTATAATATTATTGATGATAATTGTGTGTATATATTTTATATTTTTTGTACTAATACCTCATAAGTATATAACGAAAGATTCTTAGGTTGATGCTGAAAAAGGACGGCATAGCGGACAATCCTACATAATTATAAAAAATTTTAAAATTTTTTAATTAGAGAAATCGAATTGTTTTATGAATTTTTACTTTTACCACTCATTATGAACAGGATTACTGGTTGGAAAATATCCCTAGGAACATTCCACAGCAGGGTAAGAAACTTGAAATCACCCAATCTTTGAAGGTGATACCCTATTATGGGATATAATCCTTTTGAAGGTGCAACGGGACCGTGCAACCCTTATTTTTTAAATACAATTGAATAAAGTAGTATTTTATACAGTGGTATACCAAATAAAATACTATTTACATAATATTATTTTTAATAAGGCGATTGTTTTGATAATATAAAGATGGTATATTGAATTCACCATTAGTGTTGATACTCATGGTGGATGTGGGTGTTACTCATTTATACGATACGATGAATTTATTTATATCCATTCTATAGGTTATTTTTCTGTTTATTCTCGTAATGAGATAAGGAGAGATATTATCATTATGAATAAGATGAAGATAGGTATCTTAGTGTGTAGCTCACTCATGATGAGCGCAGCGGGTTTAGTTTCTGTGGTTCCCAGTGGACCTGTGAGTGCAATTGCATCTTCAAGTTCAGTGATCACTGGCCCGAGTGAGGACGAAAATAAGACCTATACCTATTTACGGGGATCGTTGAGATTTTGGGGATCCTGGAAGCCATGGTGGGATCGGGCAAAAGGATACCACAGAGAGGTCGAGGGGTTTGAGGAGTATTTTCGTAATATAAAATATGCTAGGGATAATGTGCTTAGCCATGCGGATAATGACAATAGTGATGCTTCAATGGTAACGAAAGGGAATTTAACACTCCTTCGTGAGGCCGTTGATCAGGGTGATTCATCCAAATCAATACATCAAATTGTTATTAGGTTGGAAGGTATAAAGGACGATTTGGAAAAGATATATTCGGATATGTATTCTTATTGGGCTGTAAGCGAGGGTCAAACCGACTATGTGAAGAGAGAAATTGAATATACAAGTCGGATCTTAGACGAATACAAGAGTCTTGATGGACAAAGAGGATACCTTACGAGGATTGCCAACAGAGGACGGGGAATCGTGTGGTGATCTAAGAATGGGGCTCGAAATCATATGGGCATTTACGATGGACACGTAGTGTGGTTGCCTATGGCCTCTACTATCTTATAGTAATTCTTATGGTTATGATGCGATGGTTGTATGTGATCAGTTCTTGTTCCAATTCTGGTATTTATAAGGGATGGGAATGGGGGGATTACCGTTCGGTATACAGTTTGGAAGGACGTGAAATCCGGACTTTTCCCCCGTTGTTTTACATCCCTTTCTTGTGTCCTTTTGGGCCTTGGTTTCCGATTTCGTTTTTGGAATCATTACACAAGAGGGATCTATCTTAATCTTGATCTTCTATATAATTCCCTATACATTTTTTAAATTATAATTTAATATTCATGGGGATAGGAGTAATTAAAAAGAGGTTGGTGTTTATGTTATTTATTGTTAAATACTAAAATAATAAATTTTTACATTTTTATATATAGTATATTTTACAATAATAAATTAAATATTATATGAAATAAGTATTGAAATTATTGTATTACGAAAGGGAGGTATACAGAATGGTCCCGACGAATCACAAGAGGATAAGGGCAGGAATTATAACGGTTGGTGTATCTGCCATCCTGTCGACAGGACTGATACAGGGCATGTCCATCCAAGCCTTGTCCCCGGATGAGGTGAAACAATACGATAACGAATATAGTAGCAAGGGGGAGGAGTTGGATCGTGCTAAGCAAGCCCTGTGGGAATTCACAAATCGTGGGGGGATCGGTACCAGAAATATTGAGGATATGGAGGATAAATGGAATCTTCTTAAGAAGGAGTCGCCTTGGGTGGATAGAGCAATAGCAAAGCTAAAAGAGAATGGAGTTGATGCATTGGATCCATCCGGGCCCAAGACCGTTTTAAAGAAATACGAAGATCTCAAGCGGGGACTGGATGATGTTACCAAGGGAGCAGAGGATCTCTTCAGAAATGGCCCCGATTTTGTCAATACCCCGGGTTCACGCACAGAATCGGGCTCCGATTTTGTCAATACCCCGGGTTCACGCACAGAATCGGGCCCATATCCAGGACCGGGCCCATATCCACCAGGACCGGGCCCATATCCAGGACCGGGTCTACATCCGCACCCAGATGGTCCAGGTCCCCATCCTTTTGATCCCGATGTCAACGACAAGGGGGCTTATGTGAAAAATAAAAACGTTTTCCACAATGGCGGGGATGCGACTGTAAATCATAACAATTTTCAAAATGGTGGGGACGCGATTGTAAATCATAACAATGCCCCTGTTGTAAACAACATCGTAAATAATAATATTTTTCCGATTGGTGAAGGGAAAATTATCTCCCCCCATTTTCGTTTGGAAGATCCAAGAGAATTCTCTTCTTTCCTTAGGTCCAATCCGGGCCTGGCGGAGATAGTCAATAGCGATAGGGGGGGGGAATCTTGTACTACCGTAAAGGTGAATACGGGTAATGAAAGAGTGAATGTCAGGGTTTGTCCCCATGGTGAGGATAGGGTTAGCCGATTTGAGTCGATCATTCGACAATTGGGGGATCGGAAGCTCTTGGATGATGTGGGTGTTAATGTTAAGGTCAACGTAAATACGGGGCAAACAGGCGAAATGATACCCCAAGGTGGAATGCCTCTCCAGGGTGGGATGCCCCTCCAGGGTGGGATGCCCCCTCAGGGTGGGATGCCTCGGGGTGAGATGCCGCCGCCCCAGGGTGGACAACCACCCGAGGATGGACCCAAGGATTCTCCCCCTCACGGTGGTCCTCCCCCTCACGGTGGTCCTCCTCCCCACGGTGGTCCTCCTAACTTGGCAGATACCGCTACCGATTTTGGAGATCATATTGTTGCGAGTTTCGGGATAGCGGCTATCGGTTCTGTTCTGTTGTTCCTCCGTCGTCGTAGGGAAATCAGCAGAGGAGACGAAAAATTGTAAGGGTAACGGATGGCAGGATGAATATGATTTTGTTTATAAGTTACGGTTATATTTATTATGAAAGATCCTCTATTTTATAAAAGAACCGGAAACGCCATGGAGCCATGTGAAAGGAGTCGGCAGACAAGGATACGTGTCTGCCGAAAACATGGGTTGACGTACCCCTGTTGTCTGCGTGTCCAGTATATATAAAAACAATACTTTTAAATAATACTGGTAGTAAAGAGATCAAACAGGTTGATAGTTATGTTCAGGTATCAATTTACGTAAAAAAGGATAAAGAATAAATTTTTTTCTATAATTGGGCAAGCAGGATCAGTGCTCTAGACCTACGTCTGGGATGGGGTCGGGGGACCCAACCATCCCAGACGGCCCTCCTACTGAACGCAATCCTAGTCAACACCGATCCAATCATTTGCAACTCACATACTGGACAAGTGCACTCCCAACATTCGCAATACCGTCCAGAATACCCCATCTAGAACGGGGGGTCTAGAACGAGAGGAAGGTGTGAACGTAGGATCGTTTGGAATGTATCCTGGATTCCCCTTGGAATGTACCCCGGATTCCTGCCCTGGGACGGAATCCGGCTGTAGGACATTTTCCTTGTTCCCCATTGTCCCATACGCTATGTTTACGCTGTCCCCTGTATGTGCCTGTCCTATACCACCCGACACCAGGAACCCCGATAGGGACAACGAGCATGCAATCAAAGACATACCCTTCCTCATTGCACTACCTCCCATTGTACATTCTTACCTTATAGCGACTGTAGAACGGGGACGGGGCAACCCGCTGGACAACCCTTGGCTTCTGATAAAAATTCTGATTTATGTCATTATTAAGAAAATAATAGGGGGATCAGAACCCCAGAAAGGGGCCGACCCCAACCAACACGTTTCCTTGGACGTAGGTAGGGGTCAAGGAAATTTCGGGATCCTGCGTCGTCCCTTTGAAGTCCCCCTACACACACAATGATCTACAAACGTAGGATTGGATAACGATCACTGACGGGAAGATGGTACTATGTCCATCGCAATTTTGTCAAGCGAGTTGTGTCCGAACACATACGTATATTCTTCGGGGGGCGGTTGATCCCGTAAAATTTAAAATATACATAAAATAAGGAATATACTAAATTATAGCTTCCCGTGAATTTTACCTTTGGTGGGTAATTCTTGGGCCGTGTAAAAAACCCCAAATCACCTAATTTTTGAAGGTGACAACGTATTGGGGATGCAATTCAAATGGTTCGTACTATCTATCTATGCTTTTGATCCTACATCCATTATGGGGAAGTATTCGCGTTTGTATACCCAATTGGACAATATAAAATTTTTTATAATTAAATATTTTAATTATTTTCAAAAATATCCTAATGAGTTGGACATTACTTTTTGCAGTAGGACCCCATAGCAAAAATAATATGATTTGCATAGGTACGGTGGGATAGAGGCGGGCTGTTTTTCCTGTGGGGTATCTGTGATGATAGAGGCTGGTGAACGGAGGCAGATTGGCAAAAAATGTTGGATTCCCTGTGCTGGAATGGCTACAATGAGGTATAGAGGAAGTTGCCGCAGGCCATTTTGGGATGGAGAGGGGATAGCCTGCATGGTCCTGACGTTGGACGAGATTTTACAATTGATGGAGTCAATGAACCGTACGGATATTGTTACATTGGAAGTGGGAAAGGGCGATTTTCATCTGAAATTACAGAAACCCCTTGCGGTTGTAGAATCAGCCACATTGAACAAAACGATGGTTACAGATTCAGTTCATCCCCCACCAACAGGGCCGGTGGTTTCCGGTTCCCCTTCCGTGGGTCCAGAAGGGGGGGGAGCTGGGGACATGAACGACGATAGTGTACATCACATCGTAGCCCCCATGGTAGGTACCTTCTATGTAGCTCCCTCGCCTGGGGCAGAACCCTACGTGCGCGAGGGTGATGAGGTGGAGACCACGACGGTAGTTTGCATCGTGGAGGCAATGAAGCTGATGAACGAAATTGAAGCGGAGGTCAAGGGAACGGTTGTGGAGGTCCTGGCAGGGGATGGGCAACTGGTAGAATATGGTCAACCGCTTTTTCTCGTGCGCAAGCATTGAAAGAGGTGGGGGGAGAAACGGGAGTGCAAAAAGTGTTGGTGGCCAACCGCGGGGAGATCGCCGTGCGTATTCTACGTACATGTCGGGAGATGGGCCTGGCCACTGTGGCTGTGTATTCAGAGGCTGATCGTGACGCTTTGCATGTTACTTTGGCGGATGAGGCCTACTGCATAGGGCCAGCGGCGGCAGTGGCTAGTTACCTGAACATGACCAATTTGATGAGTGTGGCGACGTTAGTTGGTGCCGATGCGATTCATCCCGGTTATGGATTTTTGGCAGAAAATGCTGATTTCGCTGAACTATGCAATGCCTGTGGCATTAGCTTCATTGGCCCCAGCCCGGAGGCGATTTCCACCATGGGTGATAAGCAGAAGGCGCGCGAGATTGTGGTGCGGGCGGATGTACCAGTTTTACCGGGTGGTATTTTGGAGGGGTCCGCGGAGGAGATGCAGGCTTCTGCCGATGCAGTTGGTTACCCTCTGTTGGTCAAGGCCATAGCGGGTGGCGGAGGACGTGGTATGAGAGCAGTGGAGCATCCAGGGGAATTGTTGAGGGTGATTCAGATTGCTCAGCAAGAGGCGAGAAATTGTTTTGGTTCCTCGGAGGTTTATCTGGAGAAATTGTTGTGTCGGCCGCGGCACATAGAAATTCAGATTTTTTCCGATCGATATGGGAACATCATCCATTTGGGAGAGAGGGAATGTTCCATCCAGCGTCGTTATCAAAAGTTGATTGAGGAGGCGCCCTCCCCGGTTCTTACGGCCGCCCTGCGGGAATCGATGGGACAGGCCGCTCTACGGGCTGCCCGGTCCATTGATTATGTAGGAGCGGGAACGGTGGAGTTTCTCCTGGCCCCAGACGGGAATTTCTACTTTATGGAGATGAATACGCGCATTCAGGTGGAACATCCTGTGACGGAAATGATTACGGGTTTGGATTTGGTTCAATTGCAATTGCTGGTCTCCCGTGGTGAGAGATTACCCATTCGGCAAGAGGATGTGCTCCTCTCCGGTTGCGCCGTGGAATGTAGGATCAACGCTGAGGATCCGGAACACGACTTTCGTCCCTCCTCTGGTACGATCGATTTCTACTTACCACCCGGGGGTGTAGGTGTTCGGGTGGATAGTGCCTGTTATCCAGGTTGTCGCATTTCCCCTTTTTATGATTCATTGCTTGCCAAGGTGATAACATGGGGTAGTGATCGTCGGGAAGCTTGTAAGAGGATGGAACGTGCTCTAAGGGAATTTGCGGTGGAGGGTATAAGTACTACCATTCCTTTCCATTTACGATTGTTGGCAGAGCCCCGTTTTAGCGCGGGGGATATCCACGTACAGTTCCTACAGGAAGAGGGGGGAGTGCAACATGGACGGGAAAGAACCTAAGGGGTTACTAGGGGAGCAATCGGGTGTTCCTATGGTTTCCGCCGAAACCTACGGGAAGATTGAGATCGCGCCTGAGGTAATCCAAACGATTGCTGTTCTATCAGTTACTCAGGTAGAGGGAGTTCACTCGCTGGCGGGTAGCGAGATGTCGGCGGCTCATTGGTTTGGAAGAAGGGGAGCCAACCGGGGTGTGAAGGTGATTCTCGCCGATGGCGGGACCAATGAGACGGTCATTGAAGTATCGCTCATTGCAACGAAAGGGCATCAAATTCCCACGATCGGCCGCCGTGTGCAGGAGCAAGTGAAGAAAACGGTAGAATCTATGACAGGTACCACAGTGGACAGTGTTCACGTACGTATCGATGGTATTAGACCCGCAGAAAAAACTTGAGCGAAACTTGGACGGAGGGTAATTACCTGGGAAGGGCAGCAAAGGGGATTGGACAAATGGAGCACGTTAGGGTTGTAAGGCAGCGATTGATGGGGTTTGTGTGGGGTATGGTGTTTGTTTTACTGGCCATTCCTTGGTTTTTCTCTGCCTGGTTGTTAGCGGCACGTTGGGATTTTTTGCTTCAATGGCTGGGGGATGCAAGGTTCCATACACAAACGGTTGCGGCCTTGGCGTGCCTTGGTGTGGCAGCCTTTGTGGCGGCCCTCTGCTATTGGACCTTCCATTTTTCGGGTAGGCGTGGTGGCCTTTGTGTGCAGCGTTCGACCGAAATGGGTAATGTGCAAATTTCCTTGACAGTCATTGAAAGCCTTACCCTGCGAGCCGCACGACGTGTACGTGGTGTTCACAACGTAACGGCCTATGTTTTCCTACCCGTGAGGGGCGATGAGCTTGCACTGTGTGTAAATTTGTGGGTAACGGTGGATGGTGAACGTAGTTTGCCTGAACTGACAGGGGAGCTACAACGTGTAGTCAAAGAGCGCATCGAGCAAATTGCGGGGGTAGATGTGGCACGAATTGGCGTAGACGTTGTCAAAACCGCGGTTGTTGAACGTGGTTCCATGCGTGTTGATCGAACGGGGTGACGGATGATGTTGGAGCGAAGGACCTTGGAATGGTTATGGGCACGTTATGGTGGTGTGATCCTAGGGTTGGGAATAGGGTTAGTATTGGGTATAGTTTATCTCATCGTGGGTGCGGAGCGTACTCTCTGGTTTGCATTGTTGGTAGGTTCTTGTGGATTGATTGGTTTTTTTCTTCGATGGAACAGGAAGAGGTAAATGATGGCAGGAAGCGCTAGGACGACGGTTTCGGCGGCGTTGATGTATTGTAGGGGGAATGGTAATGAATCGACGTCAGGCGAGGGAGCATTCATTGCAGGCATTGTACCAGGCTGAATTTGGTAGCAAGGCGGGCTGGGAAATACCCCTGGAGGAGGAGAATGATGAGGGGGGGGATTCCTCGCCCACAGAGGGTGAGTTTTTTTCCCAACGGTTGTTTGCAGGGGTGAAGGAACGCGAGGATTTTATTGATCAGCTCTTGAGACCCTTTTTGAAAAAAGGTTGGGCGTTGGAACGTCTATCTTTGGTAGATCGGTCCATTCTGCGGTTGGCCGTCTACGAACTGATTTATGAATCGAGTACACCCCCTCGAGTGGTGATCAACGAGGCTGTAGATTTAGCCAAGGATTTTGGGGACAATGATTCCCCTTCCTTTATCAATGGTGTACTCGGTAATTTTTTGGTTTCCTCGGAGGGGGAGACAGTGGGATTGTCTCCTACGATTCGAGCAAGGATAGCGGAACAACATTCTAACCATAGGGGATGAGTATTTTCGCAACTATATTGGATGGTCGGAAAGTGGTTGCCACCCTACGGCATGAAATGGTGGAGCAAGTAGCGATTTGGAAGCGTAGGGGTATTATACCTTGCCTAGCAGTAATTGAGGTAGGGGAGGATCCCGCCTCGCGTGTTTATATTGGTGCAAAAAAGCGTGCTTGTCAGCAAGTGGGTATTCGGTTTCAGCGACACGCTCTTCCGGATACTACAGGGCGTGTGCAATTGATGGAACTCATTCATCAGTGTAATGCGGATGCCGATATACACGGAATCATCGTTCAATTACCCCTCCCCCCCTCTCTTGACCCTGTTGAGATACAGGCAGAGATTATGGTGGAGAAGGACGTGGATGGTTTGACGCCTACCAACCTGGGTCGGTTGGCCATGGGTAGACCCAGGTTGGTTCCCTGCACACCGCGCGGGATCATAGAACTTCTACTTCGTACGGGATCCGAATTGGAGGGTAAACACGCGGTGGTGGTAGGTCGTAGTACCTTAGTGGGGCAACCCATGGCTTGGTTGCTAATGCAACAACATGCGACGGTTACCGTGTGCCATTCCCGTACAGTAGATTTGTCTTCCCACACAGGACAAGCTGATATCCTTGTGGTGGCAGCAGGGGTTCCTCATCTTATTACGGGTGCGCATGTCAAGCCGGGCGCGGTCGTGGTTGATGTGGGTATCCACCGCACCCCTACAGGCACATTGTGCGGTGATGTTGATTTTGCTGCGGTATCTTCCCTAGCGGCGGCGATTACACCTGTACCCGGGGGGGTGGGTCCCATGACAGTAGCTATGTTGTTGTCCAATACCCTATTGGCAGTGGACGCACAGTACCCTAGTGGTTGTTAGGAGGGGATGGAGACGGAAAAGAGTAAGGATATGAAGGAGAGGGTCCTGCAGAGGGGGGGCCAGGATTTCCCGGTTTTGTCGGTGACGGAGGCCGTGGCACAGCTTTCCTATTGTGTGGCTCGTGAGGAGCGTTTGCAGGGGATTTGGTTGGAGGGTGAGTTATCCAATTTGTCTCATTCCAGGGTAGCTGGGCATAAGTACTTTACACTCAAGGATTGTACGGCGCAGATTGCGGCTGTCTTTTTTATGCGTTACGCACGCTGGTTGAAATTCCCCCTTGCTGAGGGCGAGCGTGTGCAAGCTTACGGGCACATGGGTTTTTATGAGAAAGTGGGTCGGGTCCAATTCGTTGTTCATTCCATTCGAAAGTGTGGAATAGGGGATCTACATACGGCTTTGCAGCGTTTGCAAGCTCGTCTGGAGGCGGAGGGTCTTTTTACACGCCCCCGCCAGTCTCTGCCCACCTGTCCCCGTTGTGTGGGTGTGGTAACTTCGCCAACGGGTGCTGTAATTCAGGACATTCTTACAACCTTGGATAAGCGTTGGCCTATGGCTAGGGTTCTCCTGTTCCCCGTGAATGTACAAGGTGATCATGCATTGGAGAGCGTGGTACAGGGATTGGAGGTGATGGGTGGTCATCCTGAGGTAGAGGTACTGATTGTGGGCCGTGGCGGGGGTTCCGTGGAGGATCTGGTTGTATTCAATCAGGAGCAAGTGGTTCGTGCGATTGTAAAGTCCTCGCGGCCAGTGGTGGCCGCTATTGGTCATGCGACGGATACCACCTTGAGCGATGCGGTGGCGGATGCACACGCTGTTACACCGACAGCAGCGGCTGCATTGGTGGTTCCTGATCAACAGGTTTGCCTGCAACGGATTGGGGCCTGTGAGGATCGCTTGCGGAAGGCGGTCCGCTCCCGCCAGCGCGTTGCAGGACAGCGGTTGCAGACCCTACTGGCATCTTCTGTTTTTCTGCGGCCTGAACGGCGGTTTGTCGGCGTGAGGGGACGTTGGCAAGGGTTGTTGGTTCGTTGGCAAAATAGTTTTCCTACGCATCTGCGGAGGATGGAGTATCGTGTAGGGTCCGTTTGTTGGCGGATGACACGCCAGATGGTGCAGCGTCCACAGCCCCTTCTTTCCGAGGTTGCGAGGAGAGGATTGTGTTTGAGACAGCGGATGGTGCGTTGTTTGGATGGCCTGCAGCGGCGTTTACAACAAGCACAGGTTCGTTTGCTTGCATGCCACCCCCATCGCCCGCTGGAGCGGGGGTATGCTTGGGTGGAGCAGGTGGAGAAACCTGGGCAGATTCAGATGGATGCAGGAGGGTTGCAACCCGATGCGTTGATCCGTATCCGTTGGGCTAGAAGCAGTGTGGTGGCAAAAGTGAAGGAAATAGAGGCACAGGGGGGGGTCTTCGTTGATGGCAACCAAAAATGAGTCCGTGTCAACTGAAAATGAGTCGGCCCTGATAGAGGGGGAGGAAATGGGTATGTCGTTTGAAGAGGCGATAACCCGTTTGGAGTATCTAGCTAATGCCCTCGAGCAGGATACGTTACCGTTAGAAGAGGCCCTGTGTAGTTTTGAGGAGGGTGTGCGGCTAGTTCGTTTCTGTAATGAAAAATTAACGCGGGCCCAGCAACAGGTAGAGCAGCTCGTGGATCAAAATGGTCAATGGGTTAAGCGTCCCTTTGCGGGGGATGGTTAGATGGGGCTGGGGAAATTGCCTACGGCTTGGGGGCAGCTGATCGTCGATATTGAACAAGCCCTGAAGAATACGCTAGATGGCATGCAGGGAGAGGTGCCACGTTTTTTGCTTCAGGCGATGCGGTATGCCTTGCTTGGTGGAGGCAAGAGGCTTCGCCCCCTGCTGCTATTATTGTCTGCTAAGGCTTGTCATGGTCGTGTGGAGGATGCTATGCCGTGGGCCTGTGCTGTTGAGATGTTGCATGCGTATTCCCTTGTGCACGATGATCTACCTGCAATGGATAATGATTTGATGCGGAGGGGTTTGCCTACCACACATTGCGCGTTCGGTGAGGGGATGGCGATTCTGGTTGGTGATGCATTGTTGACAGAAGCGTGGGCTTTGTTAGTGAAGGGCACAGAGAAGGCAAATTGGCCGGCAGATCGTGGTTTATTGGCTGTGGGGGATATGGTTCGGTACGCGGGCGCGCAGGGCATGGTAGCGGGGCAAGTGAAGGAGTTGTGGTCCCCTCAATCTGATGAAGAATGGGATGAGGTTTATGCTCTTAAGACAGGTTCCCTGTTTGCACTGAGTGCCCGATTGGGTGCCCGTGCGGCGGATGCTCCCCCTCCTGTTGTCCATGCATTGACGCGTTTTGGGATTTCCTTTGGGTCCGCTTTTCAGGTTCATGATGATCTGATGGACGGTAATCATCCCTTTACGGAGGATGATTGTGATGATCGTATTTTCAATTTATGTACAGAGGCTTACGAGGTTCTAGAGACGGTGGGTGATAGGGTGGATGTGGAGTTCCTACGTGCTTTTCCCGCCCTGGTAGGTTCCTAGCAGTAATGTAGTTTGGAGGACATTTGTGATCCTATTGTTTTTTTTACTGTAATTTTCCCCCAGTTTGTTTCCTGGGGTTTCTTATTTCTGGAAATCGTAGGATCGTAGTAAGGGGTCTCTCTGGACTTTAATGGTTGAGGAATCAGAAGGACCTAGGATGGCCTATTTTTTATGATTCATACTAAAAAAATAGAGTAAGGAGAGTCATGCGCCAATCTAGATGTAGAAAAGATGGGGGTAGGTCTTTCCGGAACCGGGATGGATAGGTAGGTAGGTTCAAACTGCCTTAGCGCGGCCTATGGTAGGGGCATATGGGGGTCCGTGAGCGACTAGGGAAAAGGTGTGGCATGGACCCCCGTCAGGTAAGTGTTGAGGAGATGAGCGAACCGTCCGAAGACGCATCTAAAACCGTAGTCCATGTCAAAACCGAGGTGGGGTGCTAACGTCGGGATAAACCGTGGGGGATGACCTATCTTCTGCCTCGGTGGCATGCGGTGTATAGGCGGGATGAACCCGATTTAGGCTCTTAATCGGAACTTGAGAGATCGTCGTACGGCGTCTGTCTGTTGCCAGATGGAAAGACCGAAGGCTAATCGCGGTTTTGTGCACGAAGTAGGATCAGCTCATAGTAGTGTGGAATCTTCTATAATGGAAGTAGAGCAAAGGGGCTGACTCATTCTGGATGGAATGAACCTGATTTATGCCCTCATAGGGAACCACGGGAGATTGTCGCGCGGACACCTCTGGCCTTAGCCAGGTGTAAAGGGTTAAAGGTATACCAAGGCCTCCGTGAACAGAGTTGGGTTACTCATATGTAGCGAAGAAACCCTTGTAATGAGGGTGGAGCGAAGGGATTGAATGGTCCAGTCTGAACCAGCCGATGCACAATCTGGAATAAGGAGATGATCGTAAGTTGGATCAGGCAACATCGGATCGAAACTCGGATAGAACACAGCAGAGGAAGGTACGAAGAACAAGACGCCGGACTGGGGGTTCTAAATAGGCAAGATCCTATGGGACCATAAGAGCCACATAATGCGAGAGTATTACGTGTGATTTTATGAGAGGGTTGGCCGGGATGCCAGCCCTACTCGACGTGAGGGACTCGGCTGAAATGACGGGTCTACTCGACGGTACTTGTTCGTTCTGGCGTGGTCTGTTCTGACTCCCCTCCGACCTTCATAATGATGGAGAAATACATAACAATGTGATGGAGTGTGTATTTCATCGTATGCGAAATAAAATATCTATTTGTAAATTTCTGCTGATACCACGATTTCTAGTAGCCCTGGCCGTCATTTTATGGTTTGCTGTTGCTATCCCTCTCTCTGCGCGCAGGAGGACGGAGCTTTTGTTTGTTATGATCATCATAGCGTTGTATTTATCTATTTCAAATTTATTATCTATTTATTTTAAAAAAAGTGTAATCATGGTTAGAGCCTCTTATCCCCTCTGGAAAAAAAGATTGTTGTTCGGGGGAATTTCTTTAGGATTTTTCATTGTTTTGTCTTTTTTTATTACTCCATTATTTTTTTGCATTTAATATTAAAGAATTCAATATAAAGGAAGTTTATCCTACTGGACCTCTTTTGCTGTTTTTTGGATATACCACATCATTTTTACTTAGCGGTTGGTTGTTGCCTTTTTCACGTACTACTGAAGAAGTTCAAGAGGGTATTCAAGGATATACCCTCCTCCATAACCGCCTGATACAGTGCAATAATGAATGGAACTTCCTCGAGAGGGGGCCAAGACAGCGCCTTCTTATCTGGATTTGGATCGTTGTTCTTGTCCTTCTGATGATCAGTATCCTGTTCTGTCCCGATGGGAAATGGGCTTTGCTGTCGTTTTCCTTAACGTGTTGCACGGGAATGTTACTCATTCGTTGTGTGGGCAAGGACTTACCCCATTCTCATTTCTGGCATCCTCAACAGTGGTATATTAGTTTAGGGATCACGATCGTATCGACAGCTGTTATGCAGGGGGGACTTTGGCTGGTTCCTTATTTGGATGAATATTGGATGGTTGTAGTTTTGTTTTTGTTTTTTCTGTATTTACTTGATCTGAATGATCCCACGGTTCATCCGTGGGTTGTACGAAAATTTCTTAGTATTCTTCGTAATCATGGGGAAGAAAAAGACCATGTTTGAGAATGTGGCAGGTTCATCCCCCGTTTTTGGTCTGTTTGACGGCAGAAAAGCCAACTCGCATTTTGGGAAAACAATGGTATAGGCGTGGTGTGCAGGACCCCCCCCTCTCCTCAGAGGTTTGGCAGCACATTGCCCGGCAAATTTACATACTCTGCAGGTTCCCTCATGGAGGTGGGCCACCCGCCTACCCTTGTTGTCATTTTCCCCGGGTTGGTATGTGGATGGGTCAGGGATCTTGCCGCTAGGGCACCGATGGATCTTTCCATCCTTTCCCTTCTTGAACCCACTCACCCTTTTTCTACTGGGATTGGATCTTGGCCGCATATCGGACCTGGGGGTTCAGTCTCGGGAGTGGGGATAGGCAACTCACCCCCTATCAGGTAATAAGGGGTTGTTGATATGAAAACAGAACTAAATTTCCCGGGGTCCCCCCTTTTTCGGACGAAGTGAAAATCGTGAAAATAGAGAAATTGGGAACCACAAAATCAGATAAAATGAGTTATATCCTAGAGTCCATTGTCAACCGTCCATTCCCGGGAATCAGGTGTTCCTGTGAGGATTCGGGAAACCTGGGGCCCCACCTAACTCATCCTTACAATCCAGAATTAGGAAAAAACCACCTAAGGATATTTCAGGTCCGAAGTTTGGCCAAGAGCCGTATATACGAGGAAAGTACGGGGACCTGTTCGCCCACTGGCACGTATTAGAAGCAAAGATGGGGCAATAAAAGCCGCATAATGCGAGAGTATTACGTATGGTTCTGTGAGAGGGTTGGCTGAGATGCCAGCCCTACTCGACAAATACCCCCAGGGGAGCAATTCGCGGGCAAGGATAAGGAACCTAAAATCACCTCTTTGGGGGTGACACCAAATTTGGGATGCAATCCAGTATATCCCCTAGGTAATTAGGACCCCTGCTAAATTACGGGGTATTTTCGTCCTCGCCTTCTACACAGCACGGCATGAGAATGAACTAATCCCGGATCCTTTTGTGCGTAGGGGGCCGGTTCTTGTGGCTACGGCAGCTACGCACACACCAATCCTACATCTACCACGCGATGGGACGCATATACCCCAGGATAGGACCTAGTTCATGAATCGGTCCCGGGTTTGTTTCCCCTGTACAATGGGAGCCCGGGGGGTTTTGTACAACAATACTGCCTGCCTGATCCATGCAATAATTTCACACTCAAAAGACGCTGATTATCCACCCGCTATGAACAGCGGAGACCCAACTAGTGTAAGGATAATGTAAGGAAATTTAAATACACATTATATAGACATATACATATGAAAAAACTATAATTCAGTAAGTGGGAACGTTAACCCCCCGTCAAGGGATAGTGGGGTGGCTACCCCCCAAAAATAAGAGGGAGCGTGTTGATAGTCATGGTAAGAACAGTAAAAATAGGCATCCTATTCGCCTCCACCAGTTTATTGGTCCTAATGGGTGGAAACGGTGTCATGGCCAATTCGATAGAGGATCAGAAAAATATAACACTAACAGAGAAAGAAAAGGATGAAATATTGGAAGCAAAGAAAAGTTATAGCAAAAAATATGGTAAAGAGGGGCAAGAAAATATAACATTAACAGAAAAAGAAAAAGAAATTATGTTAGCATGGAAAAAAGTGGATGTCAGATATAAAGAACTACTTAGAAAAGCGATACAGAATCAAAACGAGATATCTGAAGAGGATTCAAAGAATTTTGTAGATGAATTAAATCAATATTTTAATAAAATTGCTGATAAATACGGACGTACAGATCAGGGGGATCAAGGAGATTTGACCCAAGAGCAGTTTCGTTCAAATCTAAAGAGGGATATAGAAGACATCCGTAAAAATCCATCGAAGCTTAAGGAATTACAAGAATCCATCGGCAAGGATGAAAAATAAAAATTTAAAATAGAATACGATAAAAACGAAGAAAAAATCGAGAAAGGAAATTACTAAACAAAAACAATAAATGAGGGGGGATTGTTCGCCCCCTCATTTACGTTCATAGGTACTACTACTCGAAACTTACCTTATTGACAAGGATATTGCATAATAATATTTATATACATAAAATATACATATACTTTATTGTCATAAGTATGAAACCATATAAAATAAGAGTATATTTAGAATAGTGTATGTTCCATATGTTGAGTTCCGCTGTCGAAAAAAACAGTCCACATAGGTATTGCATTGCCATACTGAGAGACCATCTGTCATCTTTTTATATATGTCGAGTAGGGCTGGCATTTCAGCCAACCCTCTCACAGAACCATACTTAATAGTCTCCCATTATACGGCTCTTATTGGGTGTTGGGTCAGAAGAAGGTCTCTTAGTGGGGCTCCCGAATCCGCGTGGGCCCCACTAGGGACCTTTTGACCCGACATCCTTATAGGGGGAAAGAACTGTGCCACCAAACTTGATTTTCTCCAATGTTTTGGGGTTCGAATTTGGAGGAACTATGAGAACCTTGCTATCGTATGTCGCAATAGCCACCTGGAAAACGATCAGGGGGTAAATTGCCGGAATGTTTCATAATATTAATATAGTACATAAAATAAAAATGCATTCAATAATTTTTTATAAATAATATAAAAAATCACATACTTTTGTTTCTATTTATTTTATAAATTAATAGAGACAGATGCTCTTCGGCGTGGGCTCGTGTACAATAAACTGAATAAACAAACTAATTATGGGGAAAAGTGGACCCCGCCTAATTCATCCTTGCAATCCAGAATTAGGAAAAAACCGCCCAAGGATATTCCGGGTCCGAAGTTTGGCCAAGATCCCTGGGATTTTTCTTATCCCACTTTGCGCACGGAAGCCCCAGTTATCCTTTTATCACTAATTTATTGTAAATTCAGAAAATAATGGGACTGGATAGGATGCTACCACTGCAGGATTTAGGGGTGTAATGGATATCGGGATGATCAGATACCCAGTCCGATGCTGGAAGGACGGTACATAGGTTACCCCGGAAATAAGCAGCGGGATTCCTGAGGAGAATACAGGGTCTCTGTTCCGTGGGGAAACTTGCCGTATGGCGGGGAGTTTCCCGGGGAAAAACTGTCGTGGCGCCTTAGACGGTTTTTCCCCGAAAAGTGCTAGCTAAAAATCAATGGTATGGGCATCGTCCATGCAATCATTCCCTTGTTCCGTGTTGATGGTAATGAAACGAGGTTTCGTCATGTCTGTAATGTTGTCAACATTACGGATTTTTTGTTGTTTTTGTACTTCCCATGAACAGAATGGATCTTATTCAACACCCAATGTTCGTCCTCTGCGCAGGGGGCCTGTTAAAAATTTGATAAAAGTTCATTATGAAATGAGATACATCCACTTTAGAAAATGTGTACACCCATTGGGATGCTGTCCCGAACCTCCCGCCATCAATGATTTCCCTTTCTATAATGTTGATTTTTACTTTATATTGGTGTATGGTTGTATTGGTATATTTTTGTACTCCGTTTTAGCATTACGGATAGGGATTCCTATGGTTTCCTTCCCCCTTTTGTTTATTCTTCTATATATACTATTCCATCAAAAAAATTTTAAGGAGGATAGTTTCGAATGAACAGAATAAAAAAATATTTAAAATATTTTATAATTTTCACAAGTATATATTCATTCTTTCCTTCAGCAATCCCTTATGTTGTAGCGGTCCGTCCTCTCAATCCTACGGATGATGGTAAAGGGGAGGACGGGGAACTATCCTCTGTTGGGAACACAGGAATGAATCGAACCGGAGAAAAATCAACGATAGAAAACGAACAGGAACGATACGAACCAACAGGGGCTATGGATACCCCTCATAGGGGAGCGGAAAGGGATGAGGCGGAGAAATTGCTAGAAAACGAGAAGCCCCAATACCTTCGGTTCTATGAAGATAATGGGTATGAAACCCTCCGTTATGTGTTAAAAGATGGAAATTATGCTGACGTTCGTTTCAAGCATGGTGAGCTAGACCTAACGAGTTCGTGGTACTATAACTCTAAATCCCAAAATTGGGAACAGCTCAGTGAAAAAATGAAGGCGAGAAAGGGTGGTGTGGATCCTAAGGAACTCGGGGGGGAACCAGAAACAAAACAGAGACCATATGAATCAACAGGGGGTAAGATTGCCGATTTCTTCGACAGAGAAGAAAAGGTTATAGCAGATGAATTGTTGAAAAATAAGGATCCTCTGTATATCAATTCATACCCTATATATAAAGTGGACGGGGGTAAAATCCTTTTTTATAGCCTATTAGGAGGTAAAGCATATGCCTACATTCATTTTAAGAATGGTAAGCTAAACCAAAAGGATTCGTATTACTCTTACTACAAAGGGGCCGATGAATTGTTGAAAAACAAGGATCCCCTATACATCCGGTCCTTCCCCCAACCTGAAGGTGAAGGAAGGAGAACCGTTTATAAGTTCAAGAATGGTAAGCTAGACATGGATGCGTATTCGGGCCGTATCCCCGACAAAGAGGTAGAAGCAGAAAGAGTTATAGCAGATGAATTTTTAAAAAACAAGGATCCCCGATATATCCTTTCTTTCTCTGGAGTAGACGGGGGTAAAATCCTCTATTATAGGTTATTGGGAGGTAAATTATATGCTAATATTCATTTCAAGAATGGTAAGCTAGATTCAGAGAATTCTCAGTACTTTAGCACCGATACCAACCCTAGTAAGAATGATAAATTTCCTGCAAGTAAACTTTCTGCAATTATAGAAATGATAAAGGAAATTCCAGAGGTAGTCAAAAACATTGCAAAAGATTATGTTTTTCCTTATTTATCTAGGTACATTGCGAAGTTATGGGATGAATGGATCGGAGGTTGATTAGGGTTAATTTATATCTCACTATATATTCAATTGAAATAATGATATAGAAAGATAGATCCAGAGATAGATCCGCGTACGACGCAGGGAGGACAAAAAAGGTCCCGGGAGGGGGCCCCCAATTGGGGATGCAATCATCAGTCAAGGTAAGATTGTACAAGGAAGAGTACGCAACAAAGATGGATGGATTCTTTTATAACTTTTACCATGGTTTCAATCGACGGGGTGTAATTATTGTAATTGTATACATAATAGTATGAATAAATTATTTATGTATGAAATATCATGGCTGATGTACTTTTCGATGGGATATTGACAAGAAGACAATTATTATTATGAAAATATAAATAATATATTTATTAAATTTTGTTCATGGTCGGGGGAGAGAACCAAATTCTGGGAACAGTGTTCTGGGTGGTAATGATCCGATCGTCCTCCCACAGTAGCACCCCGAAATAGGTTACCCTTTCTCTGGGATGGGGGATTTCTAAATTCCTCTTTACTTCGGATGATTTTTGTTTCCCTACTTGTTAGGATGGAGGATGTGGGGCTTCTTCCAAAGAATTGGTCTATAAATTGGTTGGCTTCCATTGATTGCTATTTTTCCCTTGAATACGTGGAAATCGAGGGAAATACGATTGTGTTGTTGCTCTATACATTGGGGGGGTGGGGTAAGGGGGATAGCTTGTTGTATTCGGTGTTTTGTTTGGGATTTCCTCTGAGTGGGGGATTCTTGGTTCATTAGAGCTTTTCCCTTAGTGTGTTCTATCCCCTTATGTTTTTTTGCTCTCCCCATAGGGGTGTCTGTTGAGGTGGAGTAGGAAATTCTGTCCAGTGGTTGGAAAAAAGAATGAGGTGTAGGTTGTGGAACTCCTTCCGAAGATTGAGGATCCGGATGATCTTAAGAAATTTTCTATTGATCAGCTTACGCAATTGGCGGGGGAAATTCGATCCTTTCTATTGACTAGTCTGGCGGCTACCGGGGGGCATTTGGCGTCGAATTTGGGGGTGGTGGAGCTCACCCTAGCATTGCATCATGTTTTTGACAGTCCTAAGGATCGGTTGCTTTTCGATGTGGGTCATCAGACGTACGTACACAAATTGTTGACAGGTAGGCGTAATCTTTTTCCCAGTTTACGGCAGCAAGGGGGATTATGTGGTTTCCCAAAGAGGTGTGAAAGTCCCCATGACGTTTGGGAAACTGGCCATGCGAGCACCTCCCTCTCTGCAGCCCTGGGAATGGCAACGGTTCGTGATTTGCGGGGAGAGAATCACCATGTTGTCCCCGTGATTGGGGATGGGGCTATGACAGGGG
Organism: Pasteuria penetrans; assembly: GCF_900538055.1. Lineage (NCBI taxonomy): Bacteria > Bacillati > Bacillota > Bacilli > Caryophanales > Pasteuriaceae > Pasteuria > Pasteuria penetrans. The sequence goes on along the minus strand of NZ_UZAC03000001.1, from coordinate 839,649 downwards.
GGATGGCTCTAGAGGCCCTGAATCATATTGGTGAACGGGCGGCTGATTTGCTCGTTGTGCTCAATGACAATGCTATGTCCATTAGTCCCAACGTGGGGGCCCTACAGAAGCACCTGGCCCGTTTGCGTACACATCCCAGTTATCATCAGCTGAAAACGGGGGTGGGAAACGTCCTACATCATGTCCCCTTGATTGGCCACCCGATCATCAAGGGGTTAGAGAAATTGCGGGATGGCCTTAAGTATTCCCTCGTTTCGGGGGTGTTCTTTGAGGCCCTTGGATTTACCTATCTGGGACCTGTGGATGGTCATGTTCTATCTGAATTGTTAGGCATGCTCCATTTGGCAAAGAAAATATCCGGTCCGGTGTTGTTGCATGTCATTACCACTAAGGGCCAAGGGTATAAACCGGCCGAGGAGGATGCCGTTCGTTATCATGGTGTAGGTGCGTATAAGTTGGAAGCACGGATGGGTGAACAACGAGTGGAAGAGCCAAGGGACTCATCCGTACAACCACCCACCTATCCCGAGGTGTTTGGCCAAACCATCCTTCGCTTAGCGGAGCGAGATCCCCGTCTCGTGGCGATCACACCAGCAATGCTAACGGGGTCCTGTCTGGGGGCCATGCAACAGAAATATCCGGAACGAACTTTCGATGTGGCTATTGCTGAACAGCATGCGCTTACTTTTGCGGCGGGTTTGGCCATAGACGGGTTCCGTCCCGTGGTGGCTATTTATTCCACTTTTTTACAGCGTGCTTATGATCAAGTGATCCATGATATCTGTCGTCAGCAATTGCCCGTTCTCATTGCTGTGGATCGGGCTGGTTTGGTAGGGGAGGATGGCGAGACCCACCAGGGTGTTTACGATATTGGTTTTTTGCGTAACCAGCCGGGTTTGACCCTTATGATGCCAAAGGATGAAAACGAATTTCAACACATGCTCCACACGGCCCTTTCCCACTCGGGAGGTCCCGTGGTGGTACGTTACAGTAAGGCACGGGGTGTGGGTGTACCATTAGATTCGGAATGGGTCCAATTACCCTTGGGTAAGGCGGAAGTTGTTACGCCCGGTAGGGACGTGGCCTTTTTCGCATTAGGCACCATGATTTCCGTAGCCCAGGGGGCGGCACGGTTATTGGAGGAGCAGGGGATTACAGCTCGCGTGATCAATGCCCGCTTTGTCAAACCATTGGACGAGGATCTTTTGGTGTCGTTAGCGGAGGAAGGCATTCCTCTCATTACAGTGGAGGAGGGTGCTGTTATAGGGGGAATGGGGTCTGCTGTTTTGGAATGTTTTGCCCATCATGGTATCCTCGGGTTACCCATTCGTTTGATAGGGATTCCGGATCGTTATATAGAACATGGTAGCATACAAATGCAACGGGAGGCGGCTGGGCTTACCCCCGTGGCACTCGTGAAGGCAGCCCTCGCTTTGCTTCGTAGGTCTCCCGCGACCCCCGCGAAGTCCTCTCCCTCCCAGATTACGGGTGTAGGGTAGTTTCATCGTGGATGGGGGGGATCTGCGAGAATGCGACGTGTAAGGCTTGATCAGCTCCTGGTCCGTAAGGGTTCATTTGTGAGTCGTGCCCGGGCACGACGGGCTATTGTGGAGGGGGAGGTCTGGATAGAAGGTGTTTGTGCGGATAAGCCAGGGCGTAGGGTGCCAGAGGATATTCGGTGGTCGATTCTTCCCCGGGGGGCGAGGTATGTCAGTCGGGGTGGGGAGAAGCTTTTTGCTGCCCTGGCGCGCTGGTCACCTCTTCTCGCCGGGGAAGTGGCTCTGGATGTGGGGGCGTCCACCGGTGGTTTTACGGATTGTTTGTTGCAACAGGGGGTTTTCCTTGTTTATGCAGTGGACGTGGGACACGGACAGTTGGCGGAACGATTACGTCGTGATCCGCGCGTAGTGGTAAGGGAGCGCTGTCATATTGCAAGGATGACAAGGGGGGAGTTGGGGGGTCGGTTGCCTTCTGTGGTAACAATGGATGTATCCTTCATTGCTGCAGCGCCCTTGCTCTCTCATATTCGTACGTTGGTGGATGAGGGGGCACGGCTGTTGTTGTTGGTCAAGCCACAATTTGAGGCGGCGCATGCGGAGGTAGGTAAACAAGGGGTTGTACGGGATCCCTCTGTTCATCGGCGGGTATTGCAGAAGACCGTCCGGATGGCCCACGCGGCCTGTTGGGATCCGCTGGATTGTATGCTCTCCCCTTTGCGGGGGGCGAAGGGGAATGTGGAATTTTTTTGGTATATGAGAGCGGCTGCATCCCCACGATATCGTGATTGGGGGGAGGTAATCGACGCGGTGGTACGACAGGTGCCATAGAATCCAAGGGACTATTGGGGGAAAAGGACAACGTAATTGTCGAATTTGGACTTCTTTTTACTGATCCTGGTAAGGGGCAGGAGTAGGTTTTATGGATTGCGAAGTTCCCCATCGATGAGTTCCCGATAACGGGAGGTGGGCGGTTGTTATGGGGCAGTCGGGTAATGGGGAAGGCGTTGTTCTTGTAACACTTCTGTTGGCTGCGGGGTATGGGATTGCGTGTCGTTTTCGCAAATGGTTTCTTCGTTACCAAAAATATTGGTTGCAGAAACAGGAGAGGTCCCTTGGTCCTCCCCCAACGGGCGAAATTCCTACGTTGTTGAGGGAACACGGATTCGAGGTGGTACATGGCGGGGAGCGTTGGCCGGTACGAATTACCGTAGATGGGTCCGAATATGAGAGTTCAGTACAGATTGATTACTTAGCTAAACGGGGGGATGGATGGTACATTGTCATGGTGGCTTCCGGTCATCGTAAGTTTCGTTTGCATGGTTCCGCGTTGCGGGACCGCTTTTTTGCCCCCCAGTTGCTCTGGGGACCCCTAGGGATTTTATATGTGGAGCCTGAGTTTAGTAGGGTACGGATGATTTGTGTGCGCGGTCCGCGGAACGTTCGCCCAGTGCAGCAATCTCTACGGGGTGTCCATATTGCGGTGGGCTTTTGTGTGTTGTTACTGTGCTGGTCGCTATGGCAACGGGTTGTGTGAAGTACAGGAATGGATTCGGAGGGGTAGGTGTGGAGAGGTGCGGGATGTAAGGGTAGGGATTATTTATCGCGCCCACAAGGATGAGATTCAGAGAATTGTAATCCGTTTGCGGACGTTATTGGAAGAGCGTAATTTGTCCGTCTTGTGTGCATCGTTGGAGGATCTTACTCCTGAATCTCTGCTTGAGAAATGGCAGGGTATGATTGATGTCGTAGTGGTGGTGGGCGGTGATGGTACTCTATTGGGGGCGGCGAGGCAGCTGGCTCCTCTAGATATCCCTGTACTGGGTATCAACGCGGGTAATTTGGGTTTTCTAGCTGCAGCCTGTCCGGAACAGCTCGAGGTTGTAGTGGATGGTTTGCAGAAAGGTACCTACAGTATCAGCGAACGACCGGTACTACATGTGGTTTGGCCCCGACGTAATGCGGGCTCTTCTGAGGTAGTTGGTTGGGAAGAGGGGATTGCGCTCAATGATGCGAGTGTGTTGCGTGGTGGTGTGGGAAGGACGATTGTTTGTCAGCTAGAGATGGATGGGAGTTGGCTGGCTCACACCACGGGGGATGGTGTGGTTGTGGCTACACCTACGGGATCCACAGGTTATGCTCTCTCGTGTGGGGGGCCCATTTTGGCCCCCGAGGTGCAGTCGTTGGTGCTAGCCCCCGTTTGCCCTCATACGTTATCGGCCCGTCCCCTGGTGGTACCCGCCGAAGCCACTCTGGTTGTTGGTGTGGAGCGTTGTCAGGGGGAGGTGGGTCTTACATTGGATGGGCAATTGTGGAAGCCTCTACAGAAAGGTGATCGGGTCCGAGTGCGATGTTCCCGTACCCGGAAGTTTCGACTGATATCGTTACCGGGATTCTGTTTTTATGCTTCCTTGCGCGATAAATTGGGCTGGTTCATCGGCGATGAAGGGCGCGCTATCCAATGTACGATCCCCTTGGTCCCTCCGTCTGAGCATTGAGTTCTACTCCGTTGATCTGTTTTGGTGCAGGCTGAGTTATGATTGTGAAGATCGTGCTTGGAACATTAGGGGTACCTATGCGTTGAACTTATTTTCTTCCCGGTGTGATTGTCATATAATATAAGTAGTTACTTAATTAAACTAAATATTTGCATTATTAATTAAGTTGTGTTGTAATTTTTAACATTTTAGAACAGCTCTTTCCTGATATTTGTCTGTATTTATAATTGATCAACATGATCCCCCGGGGCGGGGAGGCCCTGGGGGATTCAGTAGTGGCTAACGATATTTTAATAAATATTATAATATTATATATAAATATATATTTATTATATTGATTGTTTCTGTATGCATTGAATATGAATCTATATGTGAAGAATGTTCCCTCTCGGTCCCATAGTTGGTGCAAGTGAATTTGGGGTTTTCCCCATATAAAATTACATAGGAATAATTACATAAGCAGTAATTTTCAGTTATGGAACATGTGGAGGATAGAAAAGAAAATTCCTTTTGAGATCCCCTTTGCCCCAGAGCGGATCGCTACGTGCATTCCAGAATGGATGGTTACGCGCATTGTTATAAAATATATGATACATAATCCATCGATACGATGATCCTATTGGTTGTAATCTGAGAAGCTATATTTATAAAAAAAGGGAGTCGATGTAGATATTGTAATTCCATAGATACTATTAATTTCGTATGAGTAATTTTCCCTATCTTCATGAGAAATCAGGAGGAAAAAAGAGGGGAGAACAGGTAAGGGAAAAGAAACCCAATCTTCCAAAACAAGTCTTGAGAAGATCACAAGGGCGGTAGGGGCAGAAGAAAAGAACCGACGAGAACCGACGGGCTCCTATTGCATTGTAGACATTGATTTTACTACGATGTACGACCTCCCGAAGAACGGGGGAGGGTCGGGCAGTGCGGTATCCGTGTATCGATAACCCTCCTGATGTCGTGCTGCTGCGTTTATGGCTATAGGGTGGCATACAACGGACGGAGGAATATTTCTGGTATTGGGGGTCCCACAAATTTAGGCAAGGTTAAAGCGTCTAAGTTTACGGTTTCCCCTAGGTACCCAATCTTGGGGTGAAGGGGCTCAACAGCCTAGTAGCCGATAGTGTTCATGGACCGTACAGGATCTCCGAATTATGTAAGCAATACAGTATATGGGGTTACTGGTTGGATGATCATAAGCGAGCAGCTAAAACACCGGATCCCATTACCAATCCATTGCGAAAGGAGGATTTTCATCGACTCAAAACAAGGGAATGTGGGAAGTCCATGAAAAAACGTTCATCAGAGGGGCACTGTTTCACAATTCCGAGGTGTATCATGGGTCCGGATGAATATAGAACAATGTAACATAATCGGCATTTATGTTTATTATTTTCGTATAGAACGACTATATGCTGTGATAAGGTTATATTCAGAAGAAGAACAACACAAGAAAGGCCTCGGATAAACGCTCGCATCAGCGAATTTCCTGAGGAAGGGTATTCATCCAACAATGTAAATTTTTAAAAAATACTGAAAAATTTTTCATCTTCGTTTGCACTATGATGATACTATTTTGCATAACAAGGAAGAAAAACCTTGGAATGAACTAGGATATACACCAACGAGCATCGACTTTCCATCGCATTGAGGATTGTACTAAGGAAGCACCTTGATTTTGGATGGTTATACAATACCAATAAATAAAGTTTGGAGTAGTAATTTGGGTAATACTATTCGATAGACGCAAACAGACGGGAGGGATCTGTTTCTGCACCCCCCAGTTTAGGGCCCTACCCCACACGAGCTGGAAGGACTTACTAGCCCATATCAGCTGGCACCCTTCCATCTATTATGGCTACTAAGCATTACCCCCATTCCCTCACGTAAGTTCTTGTGATTCTGAATGCATAAAATCAATTATGATGTATAGAAATATTATAAAAACTTCCTCCATTACAGGAAAACGATGCTTTTATAGGGAACAAACCCCGAGAGTAGAATCCTGATTCCCATGGATCGTCCTCCATTGTTTTAGGACTCTCCTCTCATCTCAACAGGATACTGGATAAGACATTTGATTTCATGAGCATTCGTCCTTGGTGCGTTTTTTCCTGAATTTGACCTGAATTTGATATGGGACTGTTTTTTTTCATGTCATTTTTGTCTCTGTGGTGATAGGATCCATCGCCATGAAATCCAGGCCACGATTAGGAGTATCAATAGTAAAAGTACGAACATGCTGTAATTCTGGAGGTATTCGGCTATTATGATAAACTTACCCCCTAAATAGCGCCCAAGACCAATGAAGGTGGTGCACCATAAAAAGGCACCTGTGTAGGCATATGCAGCAAAATTTCGATAGCTGGAACCGGAAATCCCTGACATATAGGCAGTTAGATGTCGTATGCCGGGGAGGAAATATCCTATCAAGAGCAACCAGTTTCCGTGTTTACGAAACTTCATCCGTGCTAGCCGTAATCTCTGATGCGTGATGAAGAACTTGGGTCCGTGTCTTACTAGAACAGGATAACCATAGCGTCTCCCTATGAGGAAACCGAGGCTTACTCCGGTGAGTGAACCCAAGAAGGCACAAGCGAAGATAGGAATGATGGCAATTTTCTCCGTGAGGGTTAGGTACCCAAGGAGGAGCATCATAAATTCATCAGGGAGCGGTAGGGCAAGGATACCGAGTGACAGAGAACAAAAGGTGAGGAAATAAACCCACCCCGCAGGGATGGCACTGAAAGATGTCTCTATGAATTGTTCTAATTCTCTCACTAAACCTACAATGTCCATGAAATTATCTTTCCCTCTCCATCCAAAGTTATTTATTAAAAAGTATTACTTCTCTATTGGACGGCCGGGTCTTTTTTTATATTCTCCATGGTATCTATAGGAATCCCACAATACGAAATAAGCCATCCTGTGCGTTGGACAGGGTACATCCCCCATGCCGCAGAAACAGGATGGTTGGATTTTGCACGAGCGTGCCAAGGAAAGGAAACCGTAAGCCGAGTTCTGTACTCCGGGTGGTGGTAACGATCGCCCGCTCATCTCCCACCCATTGGAGTGGCAATCATCTGTCTAGACGACACATTGCTGTGCCGTTCCAGCGACCAACCCGGGACCACTGCGAGCTACAGCTGTGTAGCGGTATAGAACTACTACACGGGCCCCTTATCCGGTCTTGCTCCAGGTGGGGTTTACCTAGCCAACGCGTCTCCGCGTTGCTGGTGCGCTCTTACCGCACCGTTGCATCCTTGCCACGCAAAAAAGGCAGCTGCCCCTTCCCGTTCGGCGGTCTACATTTCTGTGGCACTAGCCTTAGGGTTGCCCCCACCGGCCGTTAGCCGGCACCCTGCTCTATGGAGCTCGGACTTTCCTCCCGTGATACCTTTCGGTACTTCACCGGCGATTGCCCTGTTTCCTCTCCCGAAACCCACCATGCACTACTCATTGTATCAAGAATGAGTAGAGACAGCAAACTAACGGGTTTTTGATGCGGGGGTGCCTCCCCCCCGTTGGGAAATATTCAGCAGAATACCAATTTGCATCAATTTAACAATGAACACAGTTCCACCGTAGCTGATCAAGGGGAGTGGAATTCCCGTTACCGGGAGTAATCCATTGGCTACAGCTACATGACACAGAATTTCAATGGCTAGCAGTGCAACCAGACCGATAGCTAACAACATGCCGAAGAGATCGGATGCACGTAGGGCAATTTGGATACCCCGGAATAGGAGGAGGGCAAATGCTATTAGGAGAAGTGTAGCACCAATATTACCGTATTCTTCTGCAACAATGGAAAAAATGAAATCATTGTGTGCTTCTGGGAGGTAGCCTAGTTTCTGAATGCTATTTCCGGCTCCTAGGCCCGTCCATCCACCAGAACCTATGGCCAATAAGGATTGTACCGTTTGATACCCCTTCCCTTGGGGGTCCGATAAGGGGTCTAAGGCGCTCAGGATTCGATCGAGACGGTAGGGTTCTAGCATAGCCAGGGCTATAGCTAGGGGAATCAAGCAGGAGGCGAGAAGGGCTACATGTTTCCAACGTAGACCGGCGCAAAACATTATGGTTAAACAGGCAGCCATGGTCATGGCTGCTGCACTGTAATGAGGTTGGAGGATTAGGGCTGTGCATATACTGCCAATGACGAATAGGGGTGCAACAACAGTTCGCCAGAAGGAATCCATTACAGGTTGTTTGCGTACCATCATAGCAGCTGTATACATGATTAGGCCTATTTTGATCAGTTCAGAGGGCTGAAAGGTGAGTGGTCCCACGGCCAGCCAGCGTTTGGATCCGTTCGTAGTGGTACCAAAGAGTCCTACAACGAGCAGTAGGGAGACACAGGCAAGAAGGATGAGTCGGATGTGTTTACTATAGAGACGGTAGGGAATTTTGGAAAAGATGAGCATAACTATAATGCCCAAACCGGCAGCGATGATTTGTTTGCGAACAAAATACAAGGAATCCTGCGAAGATATTTTAGTAAGGGCTGTATGGTAGCTGGCACTGAAAACCATTACAATGCCAAACCCGAGCAGAAGGAAGGTGAGAAATAGGAGCCAAAAATCCGGTTTGCTGCGTAGCAAGTATTTCCCCCCTTGGTGGAGGACCTCATTTTTTGGAAAACCTCTGTCAGAAAAATTTTTCCTTCCAAATTTTACACTGCCTATGGAACAGGGGACAAGCAAATTTTTATAATGGGCCGTTGTTTGATGATTCTGCTCGTTTCCTTCGTACGTGAGGGGGGGCGGGGGAGCGTAGGATGAAGGAAGGGGATGGATATGGGGGGTACATTATGTAAAAAACAGGCAATAAAGTGGATGACAGAAGGAATTCATGATGTTATCCTTAGGATGGTAGAGGTTGCCTGTCCCTGTGTACTTTTCTATAGGGGCGGGATGGCGGTGGTTTCCCTTCTTGTTGTTTCTGGATGCGGTTTCTAGTGAGGCAGGGCATGGGATGATTTCCGCAGGTTGTGGTCTTTATCGAGTACATTGCGGGTGCACTATGGGATATTTTTATCCGGCAGATGTGTAATTTATAAATAATTTATATTTTATTTTATATCATTGATGGAATTCCTATGGAGACGAATTCACTCTCGCATACCCTGGTGTTGTTGATGGATGAGGGTCCGATTGATGATCCTGTGGTTGCCTTCGATAGGGTAGTGTTTTGTGCGTGGAATTTTGTAGTTCTGTTTGAGTTTTATGAACAGAGAAATCACCAGTACAGGTTCGATGAGGTACTAGTGGGGGTGACTGTTGTCTAGCCTGTAGAAGAGGAGGGTGTGGAAGCCAATGGGACGTTTAGCTCCGATTGATATCTTCAACAAGGAATTCAAGGAGGTTTTGCGTGGGTACAGTAAGCCGGAGGTCGATGAATTTTTGGATCTTGTCATAAAGAATTATGAAGATGTTCTGCATGAAAATGAGCAGTACAGGGAAGATATTGTGCAACTTAAAAGGGAATTGAAAAAGTTACAAAAGGGTGCGGATCCATCCGTTTCTAATGCCCCCGCCGGTACGAGTGTTGAGCTTCCGCGCCCATTGGTCCAAGCAGGGGTGGAGGGAGGAACCAATGGGTTAGCAGATATGGATCAGCAACATTCCTCTCATCGGTCCGGGGATTCGATGGCCCGAGTCCTGGGAAAGCTTGATCAAGTGACACAGCGTTTGGAAGATTTGGAGGAAAATTTTGATCAGCTACGCCAGCAATCCCTGCGACGTTAGGGGGAAATGTGGATTTGTAGGGTGACGTTTTCCCCCTCTATCCGTAGTCTTTGGCTCATGTGCTTTTTAATTTAATGGATGATTACCCTCATCATTGTTGGGGAAAGAGTGGGAGATCAACGATCCCAGGATCGTCCTTGGCAGATTGGGGCAGGTTGGTGGTGTTTGGGGATTCCGCCCAACCGTTCCCTATATTTTTTTATGTATTAGGGTATTTTTATATTTCAGTGCCCGGAGTCACTTTGGATTCCTGTGGTTTCTAAACAACAGGGGGATTGATCCATTTCGAATTTTTGGATGAGATTTCTAGGGAACTGATGTCCTGATCTTTTGTAGTGAGGGGTGCGAACAACCCCTCCCCACTTACGCCTGTAAGTGTTCCCCAATCGGGACATCTTTATGGTGATCCGTATTCTTTTGTTTGTAATCGATAAAAACGATCTTCCACAGTGAATTGGCAATAGAATCGGGTGTTTGGCTTATGATATCCAGTTTTGGGATTTTGGGTCGTGTTGTTTACCTGTTGGGAACAGATCCTATACGTGCCTAGGCAGCGTTTGCTGACCTATCAGACCTTTGCGCGTCCTGGGGTTGTGGTGGCCTGCTTCTCCTATAGTTTCGGATGTTCTATCCTTGCTCAAATTCGTGGGGTCTATGGCCCATATCTCTTAGGAATATTTTCAAACTGGGGAAGGTGATCCCTATAGTTCAGGCCGCTTATGCGGTAACAAGAACTCATTTTTTGATCATGTTTTCCCCATACTAGGAATGTGGCATGCAGTAGTCATGTAGGGGGTGTAGATCGTCATGGGAGGCAGGAAGTCCGAGGGTTCCCCAAAGTCAAAGAAGGGCGACGCACTATCATCCCTAAACCAACAGCCCAATCCTTCACCCCAGCAGGCAGGGCCAGAGGGGCGACCACAATCACAACAGAGGGGACAACAGAGGTCGCGGCAAACGGGCACGAAAGCACCAACGCGTGGTTGATTCTTACCATCCGGGTCGTGTTTGGATGGATAGGTACGTTCTTCCATGGGATTTTTGGGGGTTGATGCAGGTAGGTTTTCGGTTGGGGGATGGTGGCCAACCGGAAACCCTAATTTCATGGGGTTGGTCTGGGGGGAATTGAAAATTTTGGTTTGAAATTGTATTCCTCGTCGGGAGCCCCCCTTCCTAAGTGTTGATTTTGTTTCCACGGTGGGGGACCTGAATCCAGGAAAAAATACTAGTTCTCCTGAGAAAGTTTGGGTTTTGATCAGGGGACCGTAAGAGCGCAGGGTGAGACTCTTGTTCTCACAATGGCAATGGTAGTTATTTTCATATGAATACGATGTATACTGGTGTAATTTTTGTAAAAAGATAAAACATAACCAATTAAAGTTAAATTTAGGGTAGTATTTTCATAAAAGGTTCACTTAGCGATAGAAATCCATTGTATTGATTTTTGCATTATGTATAATATGAAAATTGAATGTACATAAAATATTTACTAAAATTTTTACTTTTTGTGGTGGCACTATGCCTATATTTTGAGTTATTGAATGGGGTGGTGTGGACTCATTTTTTGTCCGTGTCTTCCCCATACTAGGAGTGTGGCACGTAGTGGCCATGTTGGGGGTGTAGATCGTCATGGGAGGTAGACATTCTGAGGGTTCTTCGAGTTCGAAGAAGGGCAATGCAACATCAACCCCAAATCAACCCAATCCTTCACCCCAGCGAGCAGGGCATTCGCGCCTGCAGGAAAGGGGACAACGAAGGTCGAAGCAGTCGAGTACAAAAACGCCGTCCAGTGGATGATTTTTGTGGGAAATGGTATTCCCCTTGAGGTAACTCCTTGAGGTAATGGGGACGGTGGCCGTTTGCTTCCTATGGGGAGAGGATTATGCTCGTGTTACGGAGGAGGCATCGGACGTATGGGGAAACGATCGGGTAGTAATAAATCTGGGTATTCACCGGATTATGGGTCTAGGGATCGGGAGAAAAATCCTGATGAGAACATTGGCCCCGAGGACCAGGCATACGCAGGAAATCATTCACAAACAAAGGAAGATGTGGAAACAGCGTCGGATTTGACAGCCATGCCTTCTACGGTTTGGAAGAATGAGCAGCGGGATGCCAAGCAGGAGAAATCCCTGAGGGATGTTGGAGTGGCTTTGGGGGTCGCGGGGCTTGTTTTTGCCCTACTCTCCTTTTTTAGGGTCTGGCCCTTACTCTTTTCTCCCCTGGCCATTCTGATGGGTGTGTTGACTATTCAGAGGGATTGTAAGACCTTGGGTTGGTGGACCCTCTCCCTGGGGGCGGCTGCTCTCCTGTTTTCGGTTCTTACTCTCCCCATGACCATGTTGTGGTAGAGGAAATCCAGGGGACTAGGGATGGAAAAACAGCTTGTGATGGGGAGGAGTGTCCATCACAGGCTCGTTTGGTGCGGTATGCTTTGTACAAAGACAAGTTGTGGGTATGGTAAAGGGATACTCCCCTAGCACATGGTGGGGTTCAGCCCTCCTAAACCGGGCAGCACAGGTAGAGGTGGGTTCCCAATTACTCATTATTGTCGTTGGGCACCCCGTTGGTAGGGTGGTTGGGAAGAGGGCGTGGAAATAGTCTGTCAGGTATGGGTTGTGGGGATCGGCAGGAGGTGAACTTCTGTGAACCCGATAGAGGATACGTGTTCCTTTCCTACGGGTTGAGAACAGCGATTGATATGATCCAGGGGCTAGGGCCGAAGATGTTCATTCTTCATAATACACCATCCCTGTGGTATATGGGAGTGTGTACAAAATATTTTTACTTTTACTAATTTTAGGTCTATGTATACAAAGAGGGGTACGATGGCTAGGCGGTTAGGGACGGATCGCAGTGTTCCTGATCGACCCACCCGAGGGGGCCCGTTGTCAGAGAACTGGACCCTATATCAGCTCAGTGTATCTGCGCGCTGCGCACAGGGCGGGTTCTTTCATGGCAGGGGAAATGGGGGTCCCAAGGGGAGGGGTCCATCTTTGGGTGAGGCAGATCATAACCTGCGGAGGGGCGGGTTGCTTTTTGGTAGATCCTGGGGTAGAATGAAGGCGGTTGTGCGGATGTAGTTCAATGGTAGAACTCCAGCTTCCCAAGCTGGTAGCGCGGGTTCGATTCCCGTCATCCGCTTTTATGTGAGGGGAAGATAGATGTGAGTGATCGGGTGGGTTATGTCCGTTCCCTGTTTGCCAGGGAGGATGTAGGATTGCAGGGTATTCGTGTGGGTTTGAAGGCTGCTGGGATTCCGGATACATCTGTTCCCCCCGAGGTGGGAAAGTTCCTCTTTTTACTAGTTCGTATGATGCAGCCCCAGCGTGTGTTGGAGTTAGGTACATTAGGGGGATACAGTACGCTATGGATGGCTCGTGCGTTGCCTCCGGGTGGGCATATATGGAGTGTGGATAAGATTGGCGTGCGGATCGATTTGGCGCGAAGGGCGATGGATGTTGCGGGGTTGTCCGATCGGGTTACATTCTGCAAGGCCATGGCTGGGGAGTATATGGAGCGTTGCCTCCGTGAGAATCTGAGTTTTGAATTTTTTTTCATAGACGCAGACAAAGGGAGTCATCTTCACTACATGGAGATGGCTTACCGCCTGGGCTGTCCTGGGGCGTTGGTGATCGTCGACAACTTACTATCCAAAGGTGTTTTGTGTCAGGGTGGGGGGCAGCGGTTATTTGCTCGTTCTATTCGTTCGTTCAACCAGTCTGTTGCCACTGATGATCGGTGGGATGGTATGATTTTGCCTTTTGCGGATGGGATAGGGATGTTCCATTTGCGGACGATAGGTGGGTAAGAATGGGTAATCGGGGCTGGTATACCGACGTCGAAAACAGGGGGGCTTGCTTTCCCCCCTGTTTGGCGTTCGTCGGGTGTTGTTGATGTAAGTCATGGTGATGGCAACGTTGTCCTTCACCCTCCGGTATTTGTTTGAAAATAATCTAAAAATAAAACTATTTACAAATAAAAACATGGACATAGGAGATGATTTTGTTTTTGAACCAGCCCCCTATCCCTCAATTCCTACCATTTCTTTGGATGTACTCCTGCCGTGCTTGGTTCCACTGTTCCTCAATTCGGAGACCTTTCCAGATTCTTTTGTATGATTTATGGAATCTCGGGAATCTTTGAACGGCCCAGGTACCCAGTTTGCGTTTGTGGATGCGATTCCCTCGGCCCAGAACAGACCCTATCCTGTTGTAGGTGCGGGGATAGTGATTGCATAATCCGCGTTTCCAGCGTTTACCTAGGTCTAGAAGTTTATCCAGCCGGTGTAATACCCAGAACAATAGGCTCTTGGCCCATACATACTTTTTGGATAGACAAAAGAGCCCCGCGACGAGGGGTATGATTCCAGGGCCCGGTAGCACCATGAAAATGATTCCAATTACGATGAGAGGGACGCCAAGAAAAAGTGGATCGGATAATAACACGGAAATTCTACTTCTTATCATCGTCCATAGGGTGGTTAGGATGGCATTCCTCCCCCTTCAGTGTCCCACATGCGGAATCCATTAGAGTAGTGTTGGTCCATGGGAAATTAGATGGCCCCCCTGTGCGGGTTATTTTTTACCATCATCCCAACGTTGGTCTGTTATGGTGCATTCCCCTTGGGGAAGCGATGGGGTAGTATAGGAAGGACAACCTAGAGGGAACCCCATCACTCTCCGACCCGTATCTATTTTATAAATTACTTTATTTTTAAATAATCTATAAAATAGATGCTTGGGGGCAAAAAATGGCGTGTTCGGGGCGGTGACTGTTGCTGTCTCCATTGTTTGCACCAACACCACTGAATTTGAAACAATAACATTCTTTCAATGGACAACGACAGCATCACCCGGACATTGTACACCGGGTTGGGAGATAAAAGCAAGATGTACGGAACAAAGTCAAGGGGTGTTTAAGAAAGGGTCCTGTTCTGAGGATACCAGCGAACAGGGGTGGAACGGAGGTTCCCCCCATTCCACCCACCCCAAATATAGCATACCTATGGGATATCTGTGTGTAGTAAGTTGGGGTAATGCAGGATGGGATCGATGGGTTGACACGTATTGTGAGTCCCTTGTAAGATTTTTATAGGGGGGTCCTGGAGGAGGTTTACCATGTCGAGGATCTTGGTTGTGGAGGATGATCCCAAAATCAGTAGTTTGTTATGTTCCCACATTGATAGATACGGTTATGATGCTGTTGTACCAGAGGATTTCTCTGATATAAAAGGGGTTTTTGTAGATACAAAGCCAGATTTGGTATTGATGGACGTCAATTTGCCCTATTTCGACGGTTTTCATTGGTGTCGCCGGATTCGGGCTGTTTCTCTTTGTCCCATACTATTCATTTCAGCACGTGAGGGGAAAATGGAGCAGGTGATGGCTCTGGATAATGGGGCGGATGATTATATTACGAAGCCGTTTGATTATGATGTGGTGGTAGCTAAGATTCGTAGTCATTTACGACGGTCTACTGGCCCTTACGCAGGGGAGTTGGATCGGCATGAACGGATTCTAGAACATGGTCCTATAAAGTTATACCCCGAACGACTATCCATGGAGGTCCGGGGTAAGAAGGTGGAGTTGAGTAAGAAAGAGATGATGTTGTTGGAGGGGCTATTTCGGCGTCCCATGCGTGTCCTTAGCAGGGAATACTTGTTGGAGAAACTATGGGATAGTGAAAAGTTTGTGGATGAGAATACCCTCAATGTTTATATTACAAGGGTTAGAAAAAAGTTGAAGGAATTTTCCCTGCATGGGTGCATTGAGACTGTCCGTGGGGTTGGCTACCGATTGCGCATGTTTTCGGAGGATGGGAACATGGTCATGGGTGGTGAAGCGGATTCCGATTCCTCCTCCGAGGGCCGTGATTCCGCGTCTCTGTCGTGAGGAGGCTTTTTTTTTATGAGCAGATTCCCTTGCTTTTTGCTTATAGTCAGCAGCTTTTTTTCGTTCTCTGGGTATTTTATCTCGATGTAGGACGGTGGAGTAGTACGTTTTCCTATGCGGTTTGGTTTAGCTTGTGTATTCTGTTTTTTTATTTTATTTATCGATATTGTACCCATCGTCGTTTTTATCGTCGTCTTTCCCTTCCTCTAAAGGATCTGGATCATTCCCTACAGGATCTTGGCAATGCGTCCCTACCCTCTGCATTGTCAAGATTGTTGGGGGAGCAATCCCGTTTCTATCAAGAGGAGTTGCTTGCACACCAGGATCGGAAAAAAAAGCATCTTATCTTCATCCATCAATGGGTTCATCAGATGAAGATTCCGCTCTCTGTGCTCCATTTGATTGCACAGGAGGGGGATGTGGAGTCGCATCTGGATAGTGTCAGGGAGGAGGTAGATCGCCTTAAGAGGGGTCTGGAGATGGTACTCTATACCTCCCGCCTGGATGCTTTTGCGCATGATTTTCATGTACATCCTGTTCAGTTGCAGAAGCTGCTTTCAACTCTTGTGTCTGAAAATAAATATCTCTTTATACGTAATCGTGTTTTTCCGAAGTTGGAGGTGCCAGAGGATCTTTGGATAGAATCTGATGTGAAGTGGATCTCCTTTGTTTTTACACAATTACTCACAAATGCTGTTCGTTATAGTGTTGGGGATAACAAGAAGATTCGGTTTACCGCGTCTATGCGTGGCCAACGCGTGGTGGTTGCTGTGGAGGATGAGGGGGTCGGGATTCCTAGGGAGGATATCGATCACGTATTTCAGCCTTATTATACGGGTGTCAACGGGCGTAGATACCGGGAGTCCACGGGTATGGGTTTATATCTTGTCCACGAGGTATGTGAGCGTTTGGGTTATCAGGTAGAGTTGGAATCGCAGAGAGATAAGGGGACCAAGGTGTCCATTGTTTTTGGAGAAAGGATCCAGGGGGATTTTTTTTCGCGTGCCAAGTTGGGGAATTTACGGCGTATCTAAATGGGGGGCGAATAGCCCCCCCTCATCCATGCCCATAAGTATCGCTACCCCAAGTCGTGTTTGTGGGTCTCCGTACTTTAATGGTTACGGAACCAGGAGGATCTAGGATGGTCCTATTTTTTTATGGTTCATAATAAAAAAGACAACGGAGAGAATTGAATCAGCGTACCCATACTGCAATGGTTTTCTCAGTATAAATGAATTTAAAATTGAATATGTTCCATTCCGAATATGGATCTGGAGTTTTCATTGTACTTTTCGGGAAAAATTAATAGTGTGTAGACACAACGTTGAAATTTGTATGAGAATACCCTACTATAGATATGCTAAATGTTTCTGTAGGAGGGACACTCATGATAACCAAAAAAGATAAAGAGATTGATCCTAATGTACCACGCCCCTCTCTAACCAATGAAGTGGAACTGATAAGCCTGGAGGAAATAGAATCCGAGTATGAAGGTATGAGAACCATCCGATCTGTACTCAAATCAGTGGTCGAAAAACCCTCACCCGAAACCCAGTGTTCCTGTAAAAAATCCCAAGAAAGAGGGCAAAAGTTTGTCAAAATAGGTTTTGGTAGTGCCCGAACCTTTCTTCATCCAAGATGCGGTCCATGGATTCAGGAGTCAAAACTAGAACTGCAACGGTGGAAATGTAAGTACTGTAAGAGAAGAATCTCCCACGTTGATTCCATCATCGGACGAAGGAAAAAACACACGAAGGAATTTGAGGATGAGTTTGGATATACAGCAGAAATTTCTACAGCAGCTCAGGCTGCAGACCATTATTGTGTGCCAAGGGACGGTGCTTTGACCAAGCACTACTTTAAAATACATTTACCTAATAGGAAAAAGGAATTGGAGAATCGAGCCCTAGAGGATGCAGAATCACAGAATGGGCCTATACGTATTGGTATGGACGATGTATCAACCCGTAAGGGGCAGAGGTATTTCACAACCATCCATGATCAGGATTCAAGGGCTGTATTGGCTGTTTCGAGGGCAGGAGTCAAAAAGAAGTAGAAGAGGGTCTAGAGGATCATTATCCTAGGTTGCTTGCGTTGACATCAAGGATAGAGGCGGTGTCCACGGATCGTGCTCCGGCCTACAAAAATATCGTGCAGAAGGTATTTAGAATGGCAACCCCTGTCTTCGATCGCTTCCACATCATTCAAAATATAAGGGATCATGCCCTTCATCCCCCCTTACGACAAGCCTTGGGCAACAGGAAATTCACAGCGGCTATAGACCGGCTATTCAGAGATGTGGTAGAGGACGATGATAAAGAACGTCTTACCTACGAGAATAAGCTAGTACTTTTACAAATACTGGGATACAGCGAGGAACTGATGGGACAGTATCGTAAGATTATCGTTGTGCGATCCTCGTACAAAGAAGGGGATTCTTGGGAATTACATAGAAGAAAACTTTGGAGTTTATACAATGATCTCATCCTAATTAACACAAAACTTTTACGGGATAAGCACCATCTATCGAAAATAAAGAAACCAGTGAGATCCTCCTTATCCGTTCGGTACAGAGAAGGGTTGGATGAACAAAAGAGGGCTTTTCTCGAGGGAGTTTTGAAGAACATAGCCCACTGGTCCCACCTTGGGAAGGCTTACGAGTATGTGGAAAAAATCAGGAGATGGTACGATCAACCCTTTCCCGATGTTCAAACGTCTCGTGATGCCCTCCATGAGTTAATAGAGGAGGGACTGGGATCCAAATACAAGGAGATTCAGAACGCAGCAAAAAGACTGTCTTGGAATGAAAGTGAGGAGTATATAGCCTAACTATCACCTTCATAGAATCGACAACGGTTTTGTAGAAGGGAAAAATTGTGCAATCAAGGCCATATCACGCCAAAGCTATGGCATCAAGAACCACCAAAATTACGTAAACCTCTTGTTTGTACGATGCAATCGGCATCTTTGCAAACGGGGTAAGAGGAAGCGTAAGGTTTCGTAAATAATGAACGAATGCCACCACAGGTAGTCCTAGATTAATTCCGTTTTCTTTATTTTATTATTTATAAAATAAATGTAAATTTTATATATTTAGTTTTTTACAGTTCGAAAGCCATAAACATACTAGGATTACCTGTGGTGGAAAAACAATAAAATATTTTTACTAAATAAATTTTCTTCATAAACTCCCCATCGAGGTAGATCCAGTATTTCAACTGGGCCCCTTTACAGAACCGAACCCTCTCGCATCCTACGACTCTTCCCACCCCACATAGTTTTGATCTTTCTAGAACCAATCCGATGAGATGGCCCCTTTGCTCCACCAACCACCCCATTATCTCTTGGTTTTTACGACCTGGAGACGATCAGCCCTCTCATAGCTCAGATCAGTGCATGTTTATATCATAAATAAAAATTATTTTTATGAATATATTTGTAAAATGAGGGTAATTAACCCCGTGTTTTTGTAGAGGATTTGCTTGGAATATCACATCTCATTTATAATAAATATATTTAAAAATGAAATACAGAATGTATTTTACAATGGGTAAAGCAAACGTTAAGCTATGTGATGTATACGTATCAAATAACAAAAGTTACATAAAAAAATATTTAAAGATTAGGCCCTTTCCACCCCTTACCCATTGAGATCCGGAGACCCGTGAAAAAAAGGCCAAGGAGAATGTGAATGAATTCCACATCGGTGGGTTGATCGGGACCCAGCGCAGATAGTATACGATTCTGCAAGGAAGTTTCTGTTTCCTCTGTTCCGTTGTTATTGGGTATTGTGTTACAATGGTGAGAAGCCATCGATCCTTTCATCTCCTTATATTTTTTCTATAAGATGGTAACGTTCCACTGTGTGTGGGACGTTACCATCTTAATAAATTATAAATAAAATTAATTACTTTGACTAGAAGACAAATCATGATGAAGGCGAAAAAAAGGAAGGCAAAAATCTTTGACCGGGTAGTTTTTACAAAGGGGGATGGTGAATCTCCCAATTCGTCATACAAACCCACATGGAACCTGGATTCTGTAATAACGGGAAATTTCCCGAGTAGTAGATGCAGCCAGTAGGGGAAAACTATAAAGGGACCGATAACTTGCACTAACCTAAACCAAAAACCTAGAGATCCAGTTTCTCCAAAGAGGTGATGAATATGAAGAGGAATTGTGTAAAAAGCAAGAAAAATCAACATATTAACAACCTTTGGGGGATAAACATGAGCGGTATCATTTTCGTACATATATCGCAGTTGCTGTTGGCGTGATGATTGCCATTGCATAGCAATGCACTCCCCTACAATGCCTAAGGTAAGTATCCAAATGGAAGGGTAAACCCATAAAAACAGCACAATAGAAAAAAAGAATCCAAAAATGCCTAACACAGGAACAGCAAACCAACGGAATTTTGTAATACTGTGTTGTTGTGCTAGTAATAGACATTGCTGTCGATAAGAGCGTAAGTGTAAAAATTGTTTACCTACATGCCGTAGATGGGATTTAAAACCTTTCCATCCATGGAGTAGGAGCCGGAATAGCAAGAATAGAAAACAGTATGTTAAGTTATATTCTAATATTTCTTCAAAAATTTCCGCCTGTAGGGAGCCCCATCCGGGGCTCCCTACAGGCAAACTATAAAGTCTAGAGTGAAATAGTAAGATGGTCTGGAATAAAAAAACCAGCAGGCTAAATCTTACTATCGCATAAAACAGGGTGAACTGTGTTATCTTGATGAATGCCGTACGTTTCAAATTGATTCCTCCCCCATTCAGACACTCACTCGCAAACAATTTTGGGATTGAGATAAAACTTGGTCAATGCGAATATGGGGGTTTATGTTTATCGGTACCAATGGGGAGAAGATATTATGGTAGCTAACGATTTTTTCTATATTTCGGGGGACCCTAAAGGGGGATATTTGAAGTCAATCAGTCACCACACCAGGGATCGCATATATCAGAAGTTGATATCAGACAGCCACCGCCAACAACGGCTATACAAATACCGGAACACAATGCTGTAGTCGGGTTAGGACCCAATCGTAAACAAAATTTCACGCACCTTGTCATACCGCCAAAGAGCCTCCAGATAAGTGGTCCAGCCCCACATATAGAATTTACCGTGTTCACACACCTGGAACAGGCGTTTCTTTTGGAGCGAAGAAAAGTATGATCCAAGTCCTCATCCTCGTTATCATCGGGGTTAATAGGTTCAATACTCCCATCTGACTTGAGGATTATCAGGTTTTTTCCATTTTCATTATAATCAGAAATTTCGGCCATTGCTGAAGCACCAAACACATCGGAGGAAAATTGGCTTACAGCCCCAATTTGTTTTCCTCCCCTGTAGAGAAGATGTACCTCTATATCAGGGGACCATCACCCCATTTGCTTTCTAACCCCCTTTTGAATGATTCTGGTGCGGTTTCCTTTGCAGAAATACCGATTTTTTTAGAGTTTTCATGATTATAGCTAATTTTCATCCCTTTTTCCTTGAGATAACCATCAAATTTCTGTAGATTTTTGCTAAGGGTCACATCGGATACGGGCTTTTCTTCTATGTATAGGTACTCCATCGCCTTACTGAATAATTTTGCGAAAGGGCAATCAGGATTCTGAGAATTTGGCTCTGTGGGGAAGGGGGGTCCTGGCCCCATCGAATCCGACTCTATAACGTCGTAGCTGTTTACAGGTGGTTCCATAGCATAAGAGGAAGTCAGGGATGCAGCAACCAACGCGACAGCACTCGTCCCCAATAACAATTTTCGATACAGGTTCCTGAAGAACAAACCTACCACATCCCGTTTTCGTAGTATTTTACGATGCTGGTGTGGGTAGTATGACGCTATTGCAATGTTTACGTTGACTGATTTTTAAATTTTTTTTATAAAACAATGTATGTAATAACTTATTTTTTTGGTGTATCTTTCGAGAACATTTACAAATCGATTTACCTATCTCCAGCACCGCTTCATTTGAAACACTAGGTTAACTTAAAAAAACACAGCTTACTAGCTTTTTTCCCCTTCCCTCATTCGACTGATATTACAAACAAGGCTACTTACGACAAGATCGTAACTCACCACTATATGGTGTGTCAATTACGGGTGTCGGGTCAAAAGTATGGACGGCACGGGTTGGCCATTTAGGCATCCCCATTCGGGAGACCGTAGACCGTGGTAGCTAATGTCTGCAGCATAAGCAGTCGGCTTTTTTCTTCTGCCCCTATGCCCTCATGATCTTCCCAAGGCTGTTCTGAAAGATTGGGTTTCTTTTTCCTCACCTGTTCTCTTCTCTTTTTTCTTTCTAATTTCCCATGAAGATATGGAAAATTACTTGTCGAGTAGGGCTGGCATTTCAGCCAACCCTCTCACAGAACCACACGTAATACTCTCGCATTATGCGGCTCTTATTGCCCCATCTTTGCTTCTAATACGTGCCAGTGGGCGAACAGGTCCCCGTACTTTCCTCGTATATACTGGATCCACCTTCGAGCCTTTCGCCTGCTACCGAGCTTCTTGTACTTCTTTCTGGCCCACCAGGCCAAAACGTTGTCATCGAAGCTACGTACTAAAGCTTTCCTCAGATGTGAGGGATAAAAGGCGCCATAGTAGTTCACCCAGCCCCTCAATATGGGATTGGACATTTCCGCCACCTCATGCAATTCCATGTCTGGCCTCACGTGTTTTCTTATTTCCTTCCCCCGTTTCGCTATCTTCTTCCTCGATTTTCGGCTGATGGCTGGATTGTATCCCAGAAACCTTCTTCTCCCCACGCGGATTACGGCCTGACGCGGGCAAAACGTGAACCCCAGGAAGTCAAAGGATGTTCCTTTGTGCTTCCCCGTCTTCCCTATTAGGCCCCCTGGTATAATAGGTCCAGGTGGGTATCATGGGAGCTGATCCCCCGTAAGGGGTGAACACGGGAATGGCATGGAGAAAATTTTCGTTGGGATTCAAGCAGAGGGCAATTGAACAGGGTCTCCTTCCGGTATTCCCAAATAGGGTTTCCCCATGGGTATGATTGTGGCCGTCTACACCCCGTAGGCGCGGGAGATTATGACATCGGTTACTACATCGGTTGATGAGTTGGGATGCAGCGGGAAAGGGATTGTCACGGGCCTAAGAGAACAAACAAGTTATGAATGATAAATATAGGAGTTACTATATAAAAAATGGGGATTGATCCTGCTCCGCGGGGCAGATGTTGAGATATTTGACCATGGTGGATTGAAAACCGAGGGCTGAACCGTCACCCCCAAGACTGAATCCCTAGGTCCGATATGTGGCCAAGATCCCTTTACGATTTCCCGATTTTCCTCGATGGACTCGGGAAGTATATTCAGGATATTCAGGATATTCAATTCAGGATTTTTTTTGGTCTCCCTTCTGTGCATTTGGTTTTTCTCTTCAAATAATGGGGGGAATTTCTCTGACTTTGATTGGTATTATTTTCCTATAGTAGTGGGTATGGAATGCATAGGTAGGAGGGATCTTAGGGGGGGAAATCCCCTTTGTAACAGTCGTGGGGAATTTGTGCAGTGGTCGGGGGGTGTATAGGGGAACCCTTAGGGGGCAACTCCTAGTTTAGAACATGCGGGAGGCGTGAAGGTAGCTATGTTTTCAGTTTTGAAACGGATCCTAATCGGGAGGCCGATGCGAAGTGAACAACTTCATGAGGAACGCCTGCCTAGTTGGAAAGCCATGCCTATTCTATCTCCCGACGCCATTTCCTCCCTTGCCTATGGTCCCCAAGAGCTGTTGCATGTTCTAGCTCCCTTTGGTGTACATGCATTGGGATATTCCCTATCTATTACCATTGCCATTGTGGCACTCCTTGCCCTGGTGGTTCTTTCCTATCAGCAGGTAGTATTTCAGTACCCACAGGGGGGCGGGGCTTATGCTGTGGCTTCGGACAACATGGGTTGGATGGCAGGTGCATTAGGGGGGGCCTCTTTGCTCATCGACTATGTTCTGACCGTTGCGGTTAGCGTAGCCGCCGGGGTGGACGCAATTCGATCCTCTGTTTCCGATTGGCCCGGGATTGCCTATTATGTTTTGGATTACAAGGTAGCTTGGATCATTTTGATCATTCTCATCATCATGGTACTCAACCTGCGGGGTCTACGGGAATCAGGGACTGTTTTTGCTTTTCCCACGTATTTTTTCATGTTTATGACCACCGTATTGGTGATTGCCGGTGTAGGGAAGATACTAGGAACGGGGGAATACGATCATTCCGTGCGGGCCATGACTTTAGTTCCCGCCACCGCACCGGCAGGATTGACATTATTTGTAATTTTACGTGCTTTTTCCTCTGGTTGCAGTTCCCTAACTGGCGTGGAGGCGATTGCCAATGCTACCTCAACCCTTCGTCCTCCTGAGGGGAGACGGGGTTCCAATATTCTTTTGGCTTTAGGCTTGTCCCTGGGTATTCTGTTGTTGGGCGTTACCTTCATCACCCAGGTGTATGGACTCATGCCTACTGAGAGTACCGATACCATTCTTTCCCGTGTTGCCAGGGTTACGTTTGGCCAAGGTTCTACCTTTTATACCATCCAGGTGGCTACGGCCCTGGTTCTTGCCGTGGCTGCCAATACTTCCTTCGCGGCCTTACCTGTTCTTCTCTCAGCTATGGCTCGTGATCGTCTCATGCCAAGGATGTTCACTATGCGTGGGGATCGACTCAACTTTTCCAATGGGATCATTGCTTTGACGGTAGCATCCATTGTTATTGTAATTCTCTTCGGTGGTGATGTGAGTCGTCTCATTCCCCTCTTTGCCATTGGTGTTTTCCTTTCCTTCACCCTGACACAGGTGGGAATGGTAAAGAGGTTCTTTTCCCTGCGTCCACCTGGTTGGTGGTATAGAATGGCCATCAATGCAGTGGGTGGGATTGTATCCTTAACTGTTATGGTCATATTTTTTGTCACTAAGTTTTCCGAGGGGGCATGGCTGTTACTGATTGCCCTTCCCCTGTTGTTGACTGCTTTTTATCGAATTCGTCACCATTATGATGATGTGGTTCGGCAGCTGTATTCGGGATTTGACTCCGTAGTACCACCGCTGGCATCCCAGGTAACCCGGGAACGTTTGGTTCTTGTTCCCATTTCTAGTATCAACCAGGTGGTGCATGATACGTTGACCCATGCGCGGGATCTGGGAGGGAGGGTAATTGCTGTTCATATTACTTTCGATCGCCAGCAAGGACAGGATGTAGCGGAGAAGTGGAAGGAGTGGTATCCCGATATAAAATTGATGGTCATCTATTCCCGTTTCCGTAGTTTGGTTCATCCTTTACTTCGCTTGGTGGATCGTCTTGGGGGAAATGAGAGAAAGGGGATACGGAGGATCACGGTTCTCTTCGCAGAGATTGTTCCTGTACGCTGGTGGCATCGTTTTTTGCATAATCAGTCTGCTCTTGTTTTTCGGTTCTTCCTTCTGAAGCGCAGGAATGTTGTGGTTACAACGATTCCTTATTTGTTGAAGAAATAATAGGAAGACGGTTCCCATCATGGAATCGTCCTCTTTCATTTCGGGGGTTGTCTATTTCCATCCACTTTCTGGCAATGGGCATGGAAAGAAGCGATAGGAGGGACGCTAAGGGGGATGCCAGGAGTGATCCGGGAGTCCTATCCCTCCATGGTGAAGCACTCGTATGTATAGGGGGATAGGAGAGGGGTGTGATGATCCTTTATGTTTTCAGTTTTGAAACGAATTTTAATCGGGAGACCCATGCGTAGTGAACAACTGCATGAGGAACGTTTGCCGAGCTGGAAGGCCCTGCCTATTCTCTCCTCTGACAATCTCTCCTCCCTTGCCTATGGACCCCAGGAATTGCTGCATGTTCTTGCTCCCTTGGGTATGATTGCGATGGGGTATGCGTTCCCAGTTACGGCGGCTATTGTATTGCTTTTATTCCTCCTCATTCTCTCCTATCGGCAGGTGGTGTACCAGTATCCAGGGGGTGGCGGAGCTTACGTTGTGGCTTCCGATAACTTGGGATGGGCGGCAGGTCTGGTTGCAGGATCGTCCCTCCTAGTTGATTATATTTTGACATGTGCGGTGAGTGTAACTGCTGGGGTGGATGCGATCTATTCCGCTGTTTCTAGTTTCCCTGATATTGCTCCCTATGTTTCGACCTACAAGGTTTGGATCGTTGTTTTCCTCATTCTTATCATTATGTTTTGTAATTTGCGGGGGCTACGAGAATCAGGGACGGTTTTTGCTATTCCTACCTATTTTTTTCTTCTAATGGTAACTCTATTGGTGATCTGTGGACTATGGAGGGTTTTATGGGGGGATGGAGGGCGGCATGGAGTTGTCCATCATGGTCTTATGCCCGATGTTTGGCCGCTGGGATTGACATCTTTTGTTCTTCTGCATGCCTTTTCCTCTGGTTGTAGTTCCCTAACGGGTGTAGAGGCAGTTGCTAATGCTACCTCCACGCTTCGTCCTCCGGAGGGGCGGAGGGCAGCGGGTATTTTGTCAACGTTAGGATGGACGATGGGGATCCTATTGATGGGGGTTACTTTTTTGACGCTTGCTTATGGATTGGTTCCGGACCAAAGTACCGATACTATTCTCTCCCGTGTGGGTGAGGTAACTTTTGGTCGGGGTTTTATTTTCTATACCATCCAGGCGGCCACGGCCCTTATTCTTATCCTGGCTGCAAACACTTCCTTTTCCGCTTTACCCGTCCTATCTTCTATTATGGCTCGGGATCGATTCATGCCAAGGATGTTTACCCTACGCGGTGATCGGCTCAATTTTTCCAACGGAATCATTGTATTAGCGATGGCGTCTATCTTACTCGTTATTGCCTTTGGGGGTGATGTGAGTCGTCTTATTCCCCTTTATGCCATAGGTGTTTTCCTTTCCTTTACCTTATCGCAAGCGGGTATGGTGAAGAGATGGTTTTCCCAACGTCCTCCTGGTTGGTGGTATAGAATGACCATCAATGCAGTAGGTGGGATTGTATCTTTAGCCGTTATGGTCATATTTTTTGTCACCAAGTTTTCCGAGGGGGCATGGCTGTTACTGATTGCCCTTCCCCTGTTGTTGACTGCTTTTTATCGAATTCGTCACCATTATGATAATGTGGTTCGGCAGTTGTATTCGGGATTTGACTCCGTAGTACCACCTCTGGCATCCCAGGTAACTAGAGAACGTTTGGTTCTTGTTCCTATTTCTGGCATCAATCAGGTGGTGCACGATACGTTGGCCTATGCGCGAGATCTGGGGGGGAGGGTAATTGCTGTTCACATTACCTTCGATCGTCAGCAAGGACAGGACATAGCGGAAAAGTGGAAGGAGTGGTATCCCGATATAAGGTTGATGGTCATCTATTCCCGTTTCCGTAGTTTGGTTCATCCTTTGCTTCGTTTAGCGGATCGTATTGGGGGAGATGAAGAGAAGGGGATACGGAGGATCATGATTCTCTTCGCAGAGATTGTTCCCGTACACTGGTGGCATCGTTTTTTGCATAACCAGTCTGCTCTTGTTTTTCGGTTTTTCCTTCTGAGGCGCAGGAACGTTGCCGTGATAACGATCCCTTATTTGTTAAAAAAATAATGGGAGGACGGTTCCCTTCATGGAATCGTCCTCTTTTATTTCGGGGGTTGTCTGTTTCCATCCACTTTTTGGCCATGGGCATGGAAAAGAGTGATGGGAGGGACGCTAAGGAGGAATGCCAGGAGTGATCCGGGAGTCCTATCCTCTATGGGGAGCACCCGTATGTGTAGGGGGTATAGGGAAGGGATGTGATGATTCTTTATGTTTTCAGGTTTGAAACGAATTTTAATCGGAAGACCTATGCGCAGTGAACAACTGCATGAGGAACGTTTGCCAAGCTGGAAAGCTTTGCCTATTCTTTCCTCTGACAATCTCTCTTCCCTTGCCTATGGACCCCAGGAATTGCTGCATGTTCTTGCTCCCTTGGGTATGATTGCGATGGGGTATGCGTTCCCGGTTACGGCGGCTATTGTATTGCTTTTATCCTTCCTCATTCTCTCCTATCGGCAGGTGGTGCACCAGTACCCGGGGGGTGGTGGGGCCTACGTTGTGGCTTCTGACAACTTGGGATGGGTGGCAGGTTTGGTTGCGGGATCGTCCCTCCTAGTTGATTATGTTTTGACATGTGCAGTGAGTGTAACCGCCGGGGTGGATGCGATCTATTCTGCTGTTTCGAGCTCCCCCGACATTGCCCCCTATGTTTTGGCTTATAAGGTTTGGATCGTTGTTTTTCTTATTCTTGTTATTATGTTTTGTAATCTGCGGGGTTTACGAGAATCGGGTACGGTTTTTGCTGTTCCTACCTATTTTTTTCTTCTAATGGTAACTCTATTGGTGATCTGTGGATTATGGAAGGTTCTATGGGGGGATGGGGGGCACGGAGTCGTCCACCATGACGTTGTTCTTATGCCTGATGTTTGGCCTCTGGGATTGACGCCTTTTGTTCTTTTGCATGCCTTTTCCTCTGGTTGTAGTTCCCTAACGGGTGTAGAGGCAGTTGCTAATGCTACTTCCACGCTTCGCCCCCCGGAGGGGCGGAGGGCAGCGGGTATTTTGTCAACTCTGGGATGGACGATGGGGATCTTATTGATGGGGGTTACCTTTCTGACGCTTGCTTATGGATTGGTTCCGGACCAAAGTACCGATACCATTCTCTCCCGTGTAGGTGAGGTAACTTTTGGTCGGGGTTTTATTTTCTATACCATCCAGGCAGCCACGGCCCTTATTCTTATCTTGGCTGCGAACACTTCCTTTTCCGCTTTACCTGTTCTATCCTCCACTATGGCCCGGGATCGATTCATGCCGAGGATGTTTACCCTACGCGGTGATCGGCTCAATTTTTCCAACGGAATCATTGTATTAGCGATGGCGTCTATCTTACTCGTTATTGCCTTTGGGGGTGATGTGAGTCGTCTTATTCCCCTCTATGCCATAGGTGTTTTTCTTTCCTTTACCCTATCGCAAGCGGGTATGGTGAAGAAGTGGTTTTCCCAACGTCCCTCTGGTTGGTGGTACCGAATGATCATCAATGCAATAGGGGGGGTTCTCTCCTTTGTTGTGTTGATCATTTTTTCCGTTACCAAGTTTTCCGAAGGGGCATGGCTGATTTTAATCATCCTACCCCTGCTATTAGTTTTCTTTTATCGGATCCGTTGTCACTACGATAATGTGGCCCGGCAGTTACGTCCAGAGGAGGATGCGGGGGAGAAAAATGTAGCACCCGCTGTTCCTCCCCAAGAGCATTTCATTCTTGTCCCTGTTTCTGGCATCAATCGGGTCGTTCATCATACGTTGGCTTATGCGCGGAGTCTGGGTGGGAGGGTGATTGCTATCCATATTACTTTTGATCACCAACAGGGAAAAAGGCTAGAGGGGGAGTGGAAGAGGCAGGGGTTTGGCATCCGTTTGATGGTGATTTACTCCCGTTTCCGTAGCCTGATCCATCCCTTACTGCGTTTGATCGACCATTTCAGTAGGGGTGGTGGGAAGAAAGGAAAACGACAAATTACCATCCTGATTGCTGAAATCGTTCCCGTACATTGGTGGCACCGTATCCTTCATAATCAATCTGCGCTTCTCATTCGCTTCTTCCTGCTGAGGCGAAAGGATGTTGTGATTACAACCATCCCCTATCGGCTTCGTAAGTAGAGGGGATGGTTATGGGTTTGATAGGGCGGTGTTATGCTTGTTTAGGGTTTGGTTTGCAACTGTCCTTTTGGGAAGGGGTAAGCGCTTTCATGCCCTGATTCATGTTCTCATCCGCGGGGTTATCGCACGGTACGCCGTCCAAGTCTTTGCAGCCAGCCAAAGGGCCCCCACCTGATCCAGTTTCCTGGCACTCCCTTCCCTCCTGGATGTTTTTTTCTTTGTGTACTATTCCGAAGGGTTGGCTCGGGGCCCCTCCACAGATTAGGATTGCATTTTGTTCACAATTCCGGTAGGCGGTTTCTCCCTTGTTCGGACGGCCCCGGGGGACTGTGGACCCAACCCGAGCGTAGGACATAAACCAGCGGTGGTACGTTCCTAATACCTTATAAATTTAAATATAATTATTACTTAGGAATAATTACGAATAAAAATGGGGAATGGACCTGTTTTGTTCCGCACAGGAGAGGGGGAAGATTATTTTGCCATAGTGGGATAAAAATAGGGGGTTGACCCGCCTACTCGACGTGAGGGACTCGGCTGAAATACCGGGTCTACCCGACCATTTATTCCGGGTCGTTTGTTATCTTCAGAAGAAGATCAGAGGGGGACGATAAAATCACCCATAAATACATAAAATAAATATTTAATATATAATAAAATTTGATCTTATGTCGGGTTTTTTTGGTGTGCGCAAAAGGGACGGAATAGGGATCAGCTACTATGATCCCCCAGCTATTTTGGGGATTCAACAAAAAAACAATCGTACTAAATTTCCGGATGCACTCTTCCGGAAAGGGATACTTTTCAACCACAAAGTATTTACGCAGGAAATACTCAAAGAGACTGTTTTTATATTCATTAAAAATATAATTTAATTTATAAAAATATTTTAATGAGTTTGGTTCTTTTTTACTGCAGGAGCACCATATGTTATTTTCAACAAGGATGGAACTACCCCATTTGGGCTGCGGCCATGGTCGGTCACGTTCTACCGGAGTATACCCCAGGAGGTGGGGGGATTCGAGTGGGGTGAGGAGGGTCGGATGATGTAAGGGCAAGAGTGTTACATAGGTTGGTTCTGTTTGCATTTTTGACAGTTTATGTGAGAAATAGGTGGCTGCATATCATTTAGTGTGAGTCCTAGCGGGGAAAATACCTGGTGGCATAGGGCGATTTTTTGGATCTGGGCCTGCATATCGGACCTGGGGGTTCGTGTGTCAAGAAGTCGTTCAAGAGATGAAGGTTGCTCGGCCCTTCGTAACCGGCTGATAGGTAGCAGGTTACAAACTGCCTAGTGCTGCTGGTGTGGAAACACCCCGGTGGTGAGCGATCTAGGAAAAGGCAGGGCATGACCCTGTCAGGTGGGAATCGGGGAGATCAGCGAAAGCTGAACCAGCCGAAGACGCATCGAAAGGTATAGTCCATGTCAAAACCGATGTGGGTCCCGAACGTCGGGATAAACCGTGGGGGATGACCTATCTACTGCCCCGGTGGTATGCGGTGTTCAGGTGGGATGAACCCGATTTAGGCTCTTGATCGGAACTTGAGAGATCGTCGCACGGCGTCTGGCTGTCGCCAGATGTATAAAGACCAAGGTCAAACCGAGGTTTCGTGCACGAAGTCGGATCAACTCATAGTAGTGTGGAAGCTTCTGTAATGGAAGTGGAGCGAAGGGGTTGAATTGCCTGCAGGTTCCAGAGAAGTGCAGCAACTTGGCTGGAATATCCGGAAAAGGAGACTGGTATGGAACAGGCAACATCGGATCGAAATCCAAGCAGATACAATATACAGAAGAAAGAGGTACTGGAGGCGTGGCATCAGGTACTGTCTAACGGTGGAGGTCCTGGAGTGGATCAGCAGACGATAACCGCATTCGCATACGATCTAAGAAACAATTTGTATGTTATATGGAATCAACTCTGCGCAGGATCCTACTTCCCCTCCAAGGTTAGGCGTGTGTGGATTCCCAAGTCATGCGGTGGGAAAAGGCCACTTGGCATACCCACTGTAGCAGACCGGGTGGCCCAGACGGTACTAAAGAATCGACTTGAGTCTCTCTTAGAGCCCCTCTTTCATGAGGATTCTTATGGATGTCGCCCCCAGAGATCAGCGCACCAAGCGTTACGCGTAACTCGCGAGCGCTGTTGGCAGTACGACTGGGGAATTGACCTCGACATAGTGGGCTTCTTTGACAACATACCGCATCACCTCATTTTGAGGGCCCTTAAGCACTTTGGGGCGGATAAGGCAACGTTACGCTATTGCAAGAGGTGGCTCAAGGCACCGGTATTAGTACCTGATGGGTCGAGTCAGGAGAGGAGTAAGGGCACGCCACAAGGTGGAGTCATAAGTCCCCTCCTGGCCAATCTGTTCCTGCACTGCGTCTTCGATCAGTGGATGGAAACGAAGCACCTCGATATACGTTTTGCGAGGTATGTGGATGATGTCATCGTTCACTGTCGGAACAAGGCGCAGGCTAAATATCTTCTCTTAGAAATTCGGCAAAGAATGGCAGAGTGCGGGCTGGAACTGCATCCCGAGAAGACTAAAATCTTCTACTGTGAAGATGATAGGCAGAGCGGGAATCACGATGTTGTTTCCTTTGATTTTCTAGGGTACACGTTTGGGCCCCGTAAGGTCAGCAGTCGTCGTACAGGGGTGAGGTCCATTGGTTTCGTACCCGCCATAAGCCAAAAATCTAAGAGCAAGATAGCCAGGCAAGTTGGGGAGCTGAACATCCCAGGTAGGGTGGGCATGGATCTGGAGGAGATAGCAAACCTCCTCCGTGCTCAACTCGTGGGATGGATTACCTATTATGGCGCCTTCTATCCTTCAGCCGTGAGGTATTTCTTGCGGGATCACATGGTGATATCCCTTTTTCGGTTGTAGTCTCCCCCTGGTTGACTTTCTTGGGTTCCCCATCCTTCGGAAATCATATCATCGTAATGAATTATAACCATTGACATACATAATAAAAGTTAAAATTACACAATAATTTAAAAATTATGATAAAACATAAAAAATTACTGTAAATGGCAACTATGTAAAAAAATGGAAGCCATACCCATACCCAGGGTAGTTTGGTTTTCCTGAAAATAAATGTAAGAATATTCTTTTTTTAGTGTGAAGATAGGGGATACATGGCAGGGATAGCGAATTCTTCCAGCCCCCATGCGGACACAGAGTGATTATCCATTCCACTAAGTTTCTTTGCCTGCTCTAAGTTGAAATTTTTATACACGGAATCAATCACCCTTTGGAATGAATCAAGGGTAGGATAACAGCTCACTCCATTCGTATAACGTCTGGCCTCTCTGTGATTTCTTTCTAAGGAACCCGTTGTACGATTCTGAACAGCATCCGCTAGGTCGTAATCGAGATACGTTGTCACATCATCAAAGGAAGCCCATAGACCTTCAACGAGCTTGGGCAACTTGGATTGATAGTCATCACTAAAGCGTATCAAGCCATGAAGGGCTTCTTTTTTGTCAAGAACATGAAAAATGTCTTGATAAATCCGGCTTCGGATGGGTTCCCACTTCACTCCTTTTTTTCTCGGTCTATCCTTTCTGAAGGCCTGGTAAAGATTCACCATTTTGTGGAATTGACACCCTTGAAAACCTGCTTCGGGATATACTTGGCTCAGCGCCTTTCTGATTCCCTTATGACCATCAGCAATAAAAAGGGTATCAGGACCCATCCGTAAACCACGGTCGTAAACATTTTGGAGGGCTTCATACCAAGTTTCAGCTGTTTCGGGGGGATTTACCAAACTTGATAAAACCTCATCTGTTTTTATCCCTGATGTATTTTTCCTACTTGCTTTTATGACATAGACAGCTACTTTCCCGAATCCACGAACGGGTTTGTAGTAAGCATCCACCTTTACGGTCCTAATTTCATGCGGGTTTCTTATGGGTTCCTCATTGAATCCTCTATTCTCTTCCTTTAGATGTCCCATAAGTAATCTTGACACAGTGGAGCGTGAGATTTTTGATCGCAGAATATCATTCGACAATTCGGATATTTTTTTTATGGACATACCGGCCTTACGTAAGGAGGAAAGAATATCTATACACGACTTCGTATATTTTTTGTAGGGTTTAGTAACCGCAGATCGGAAATGCCCTTTTCTTGGCTGGGGGTCATAGTAAACCACAATTCCTTTGCTGGTGCGTTTTTTACGTTTTTTATAACCATTTCGGTCTACTTTTGGGAAATCGGGACCCCTTTGGTGTTTCTCCCGTCCACCTAAAATTTGTTTTTTAAACTGATAATTGGCTATAAAAGTATAAGCCCTCCCCATGGAACCAGGAGCCCATTCAGAATCTTCCTCGATCTCTTCCACTACATGGGGGATGGATTCCTGAAGCGATAATCCTTTCTGTTCGTAATGTTGTATACGTTCTTCTATCCTTTTTTCCATTCTGTCTATATCCAAGTCAATTGGAATCATAAAACCAACCTTTCCTATATTAAGTTTTTCATTTCAGAAACCAAGCGGTTGTCCTCTATACATTTCCCCACTCTTGTCTTGTATTTCCCTTTTTTATCTCATCTAACCCTGTTGATCATCATGCATATCGTAGAGGATCCAGAAGGGATCATGGAACAGAGTTTTTGAGTAGAGGATCGACTGTTTCCAAAGGACAATAGCGGAATTGTGTATGTAAAAGTGAGAAGGACTATAGGGTTGCACAGGGCTACATAAGGGCAATGACAGTCATAGAAGAACCCTCCTCCCCCCACACACAGGGAGGGATAAAGGAAGGCCATTGCAGCAGCGCCATTCTGGAGCCCCCACGATGGGGAAGCCAGGCGCCATTACACAATGGGCCAGGCCAACACAAACAACAATGGTGAGTTGGGGGGGGAGGAGGGGTAGGGGCGCGAAAACCCCCTGGCCTAGGCCAGGGGGCAGGGGAAAAAGAACAAAAACACAAGGGAATCAAAACAAAAGATCAAGGGACTAAAGGCAAAAACAGAGACCAAAAACAGGGGGAGGGAGAGCTTTAGGTTCTACTGAGATTCCCGTTTCGTGTAGGAGGAACGTTTTGCTGACCTATGGATTCCTCCAGAGGAAACCCCCTGATTAAAATAAAATTATTCTGAAGATATATCTAACCACGATTCCGAGAAAAAGCACCCCTATAACGCCTTTTGTGCTATTTACAATATGATTTAACAATAAATTTCTATCTATTTATTAAAAACATAAAAACAATTGTTAATCGAAAAGACACAAATAGGGAATTTTTAGGGACCACAGACTACCCGCTCTTGAATCTTACAGCGGAAAGTGGGATATGACCGATCACATCGACCAAACTTTGGCTCGATGGGCCACGAAGAAATACAAAAAGCTGAACAACTGGAAGAAGGCCCTGAGATGGGTTCGATATATACGAGGAAAGTACCGAAGGCTGTTTGTACACTGGCATCTGAGTAGGGCAAGATCCTAATGGGGCAATAAGAGCCGTATAATGGGAGACTATTACGTACGGTTCCGTGAGAGGGTTGGCTGAAATGCCAGTCCTACTCGACGAACCCGATTTAGGCTCTCGATCGGAACTTGAGAGATCTTCGTACGGCCGTCTGGCTGTCGCCAGAGGTAAAAAAACCGAGGACAAACCGAGGTTTCGTGCACGAAGTCGGATCAGCTCATAGTAGTGTGGAAGCTTCTGTAATGAAAGAGGAGCGAAGGGGCTGACTCATCCTGAGGAGGACAGTACAACGACAACTTTAGTGGGGGATCCATCCAGAATTAGGAAAAAAACGTCCAAGGGTATTCCAGGTCCGAAGTTTGGCCAAGAGCCGATTTTTTGGGGGGAAACCTTTTTATGTAGGCGCCATCTTGCGGTATAAATTACAGAGGATGGATTGGCCGCAGCGTAGAGAAAAAATAGTAACATTTTTTATAGAATACTTGTTTTGTTATATAATAACAAAAATATAATTGTAAATGAGTAAAGGGGATGGTTGTGGGAATAAATAAAATTATGAAATGATAAATATAATTCATTAAAATTGTTTTTTCATAATATTGTCAAGATATCATCGATATGCTATGGTTGTTTCTGTGGGAGGTATCTCTTAAGAAATAAACTCTGGGAACCGCGCGAGAAATGGCCTACAGTACACTGCCGCAGCATTAAGTTGTATTGGTCTCATGATATATAGATCGTACATAGATCGCACAAAATTTCATTCGTACGGGTTCCATTTGGGGACCGAAATTTTTCCCTGATCCCTTCCTCTAGATTCTATCGTTTGTGTGTTGTGCAGTTCCTTGGGTGTATGGCATATACCTCGGGCTCCTAGAGGATGTCAGTCCTAGGAGCGAAAGGGTCGGTTACTCAGTGAAGGTAGTTGAGATGATGATGTGATATGGAGGAATGTTTATTATGAATATTAATCTGGTTAGGAAAATATGGGTTCCTGTCACCCTTTGTTCTTTGTCTTTTTCGACTATGGCTGGGGTAGAAAGGGTGTCAGCCAGAGGGAATCTCGTTAGCGTAGAGAGTACAGGGATAAAGGAGGGGGTATACACCCCCCCGTCTGAAGGAAATTTCTTGTGCAGAAGGACTGTCAACGGCGCATTCTACTGCTAGTAACGATGAAGAAAGATCCCTAATACGTTCCAAAAGGTCAAGGATTCTTTGTGATATATGCGAGGCTACACATGGGAGATATTCCCGTAATTGTATAAAGGCCGGTTGTTACGACTGTAGTTCCTGGATTTCTGACTGCTGAGAGAATTGCTTGTGCAGGGAATGTTATTGCGTTCTGTTGCTGATGTGTGGTTGAATGGTTGAAGAAAGACCCCTGTATATTCGTGTAGGAGGGAAGGGGCCGTTTATCTCGAGTATAGGGTTCAATTTCCGGTAGGGGGTAACTTTGTTTCTTTTCGGAATATGATTGTTTTGGAAGTGCTCCGCCGAGGTTTTGTAGAGTAATGGCTCAGAGCATAGCAATCATGTGCTCTGAGCTTTCCCCAGTAGAGTTGAAGGGATTGGGAGGCTATGGAGCAATGACATTTCTCTCGTGCGTGGTTTGTATGATGAAACGACGACCACAAGCTCATATGGGTTTATTATTGAATGCGGTCATTACTTTATCGGCTATTTTTGCCTATACATCGGTCATGTATCACCCCCAGTTACAGATCTTCAAAGAAAATATGGTGATCATAGAGTCTGGGTCCGTTTTTTATATACTGATGTTTTGTTCTTTCTTTTCTATTTTTTATGCTTTGGCTACACTTTACAGGGGGCTACAAGAACAATTTGGGACTTTCTTGCTTTTGGGTATGAGACCCAGACAGTTGCAGATGATGTTGTCGCTAGAAGCAATGATCATTGGTTGTTGTTCAGTGGTTTTCGGGGTGTTGCTAGGTACAATTTGGGAGTGGAGTTTACTACGCCTTATTGGATCTATTGTTGGTAATTTTGAACATTTTACATATTTTACTCTAGGATTTCACTTTTCTTGGAAGGCTCTTGGGATTACGGTGGCTTTCTCTTTGGCAATATTCTTGCTAGCCGCTGTGGTTATGCCTTTTCTCGTGCGAAATCAGAGGGTGGTTCAGTTGCTTCGGAGTGAAAGGAAGATGGACGATAAACCGGAGCCCCCAATAGGATTTTTACGCGCTATTGTGTCAGTTCTTTTTTTGGGGTCCTCGGTTGCGTTTTGTTTTTTCTTACCTATTGACATGAATTTAGGTTTTAATGAATTTATTAATTTTTTTCCATATGTTCTTTCTATTTGGGCGGTTTTTACTTTTGTGGGATCCTATTTTTTCTATCGTCAAGGAAGCGTGGCTTTAGCGAAATATTTTCGATGGAATAGGGATCTCTCTTGGCGGGGAATACGTTTGTTGTGGATGGGAAACATGGCCCATCGGTTGCGCGATAATTCTCGTTTCTTTTGTTTTTTCTCTGTGATTTCTTTATTTATTTTCACCTCGGCAAGCATTGCAGTTGGTACGGTGATGGACATAAAGAGGGTGGAAAACCTAAATGCAGGGAAGGGGAAGGAAGCAAAGATAGCTCCTTTTCTCATTCATCGTTTAGGGAAAGAAGGGTACGTTAGCCCTGATGCATTAAAGAGTTCGCGGTCGATTGATTTTCTCTTGCGTAGTGGTTTATCGCGTGTTGACTCAAAATCTCTGGCTTTGCTGAATGAGGCTGGTTCTCTTTTCAGTAATTTTGAGGAAAACGAACTGTTGAAGGAGAAAAAGCAGGAAGCTTTGAGAAAAAATGACCGATCTTTACTTGAGAAATATTCCCAGGGGATTTACATGTCCATCACGGATTATAATGAAATATTGAAAGGATATGGAAAAAAACAGCTTTCCATTGATGCTGATACAGCAGTGGCCTTGTGTTATACAGAGAATTGCTCTGGAGAAGGGATGGCCCTCAACCCATTACCAGGGTTGTTTGGTGCTAATAAAGTAGAACGTTTGAATCGGATGGAACTGTGGCATCCTGATCCCGATCAGGAAGGAATGATACCGCAATGGGTATTGGGAGATAGGGTGTATGCTAGGGCTTCTCAATATCCAGGTATTCAAAAATTATGGGATGTCAATTATGTATCACCACAGGGTAAAGTAAATTTTCAAATGATCAAGGCGTTGATTCAGGCTAAGTCGTTGATCCCAGGGGTTGGTTTTCATAAGCCTGGTGAGGTGGTGTCCAATGATATTGTCTACAATGAGGCTGAGGAGCATGAAAGACAACTGGGCAGTGTCTTGATTGTGATCTCCACGCTGCTGATTGCTTTCGTTTTTATTGTCATTGCCGGTAACTTTTTATTGCTTCGTATCTACACCGATGTGGAAGGTCAGCGGCAACAGTTTTTTAATCTGTTACGAATTGGGTTTTCGATGCATCATATCAGAAAATCTATTACTATTCAGATTGCTTTGATGTTTTTCTTACCCTTGTTGTTGTCTGTCGTTTTGGCATCTGGTGCGATCTATTATGGAGTGCGGTTCCTTGTGCATTACATTTCTCTTACTAATGGGGTTGACGTGGGAATCAGAGTAGGGCCTAAGATTCTTTCGCTGATGACACTTGCTACTGGGCAGGTCATTGCTGTATTTTTAATTGCTCAAGTGGTGATGTTTTTCCTAGCCCGGTTTTTAGTATTGCGTACTATGAAGGGGAGGAAGATTTGATTTTTTCATCGATGAGGATGGGAACAATTTGCATGGGGGATTTTTATCTCCTTTGTTGGGTACGGTTCAACCCCCGGTTTTTGGTCCACCACAGTCAAATATTTCAATATCTTTCCTGTGGAGGTGCAGAGCAGGATCAATCCCCATTTTTTATATAGCAACTTCCATATTTATGATTCATAACTGGTTCATTCCCCTAGGCCTGTGACAATCCTTTTCCCAATTCGTCAACCGATGTATCAACCGATGTCATAATCTCCTGCGCCCACGGAGTGTAGGCGGGCTACAACAGTACCCATGTGGAAACCTATTTTGGGAATACCGGAGGGCGGTCCAAGGGATTGTTTTACCCCCGTCTTCCTTATCCTACCGTGCACCATCTCTATCCTTCATTCTCAGACGCAATCAACTGCCTCGCGTAGGGTTATCACAACAAGTTGATAACCACTCGAAGTCGTTAGTAGGCAGCATCCTGTTGGGGATGTGAACTTTTGAACAGGTTTTTTGGGGGGATATTTCGGATCCTGGTCAAACTTCGGACCCAGAATATCCTTGGGCGGTTTTTTCTTAAATTCTGGATTGTAAGGATGAGTTAGGTGGAGGTCCCAGGTTTCCCGAATCCTCACAGGAACACCTGATTCCCTGGGATGGATGATTGGCAATCGACTCTAGGATACAAACCCATTTTATCTGATTTTGGGTAATATCGCTTTTTCGGTTGTAATCTCCCCCTGGTTGACTTTCTTGGGTTCTCCCTTCTTCAGAAATCGTATAATCGTAGTGAATTATAACCATTGATATACATAATAAAAGTTAAAATACATAATAATTTAAAAATTATAACAAAAATAAGAAAAATTACTGTAAATGGTAAGTATGTAAAAAAATGGAAGCCATACCCGCACTCGGGGTGGGTTGGTTTTACTGAAAAAATTAATGTAGGAATATTCTATTTTTATTGTAGAGATAGGGAATACGTGGCAGGGATAGTGAATTCTCGCAGCTCCCTCGCGGACACAGAGTGACTGTCCATCCCACTAAGTTTCTTTGCCTGCTCCAAGTTGAAATTTTGATACACGGAATCAATCACCCTTTGGAATGAATCAGGGGACGGTCAGATCTTTCTGTACGGAACCTCCATACGTCAAAAAACCCGCTCCAGTAAGGAGAAGGGTTTTATTTGTTTAAAAATGTTAATTGGAAATCCAACCCGAACCCTTGTATCTATCTTTCTCTATACCTTTCAGGCCTCATTGGGTATGATTTAATATATATTCATAGATGCATTTATATTGTTATTTTTATTTGATAATTATGAATATGATACAAGGATTGCCCCTATCGTGTCAGATTCAGATGATGATGATCCCCATAATGTGTACTTGTGAGGCCTGTAAAATCTTGTTGGGGGTTCCCAAAGGCCTGGTAACACTTGCACACTTGCATTGCAGTGTTAGGGATTCCGTCCCTTCCATTAGACCCAGGGGATTGGGAAGTTCCACTGGCACCCATATCATACCCCGGTGGTGTATCAGACCTTGTGGAACCTAGGGAGAGACCAGCGGGAAATCGCTAACAGCTGCGATATCCGGATCAGGACTGGGCCTAAATTGTACAGACCCTTGCGCGGGGAATCCGAAACCCAGGGAGGCAGTGGCACCTGTTTTCGGAGATCCTTGTATACTCATGGGACCTTGATAAACCGGGGGATCAACAGGGGTACCCACAGTGACGCCCCCGGAATCTAATCGAACCTACATTCAGGAATTCCGTACATCACCTACGGGATCCCCTAGATTCTTCCCCCGAGGGGATCAGGAATGTGGGCTAAGAGGACACCGGGGAATCTGGTACGGTGGTAAGCCGGATAGGGGACGGTCAGATCTTTCTGTACGGAACCTCTGTACGTCAAAAACCCTGCTCCTTGCTGGAGCAGGGTTTTATTTGTTTAAAAATGTTAATTGGGAATCCAACCCGAATCCTGTATCTATCTATTCAGGACCTGTTTATAGTAATTTTATATCTATATTAAACGATGATATTGTTTGTTTGTTGTAAAAGTTCAGAATTTTTTTGTATAAATAACATCAAATTACGAAAACCATAATATTCAACCCTTGTCAAGGTAGATCTTTGCAATTATCCGTGAGGCCAAATTCATATAGAAATACGTCTTGCAAAATATAATCTTACAGTGTATATTGTAGCAAATGCTCGCTATTATTACCGAAATGATGGTAAAGGGAATGGGAAAAACCATGGTTCGCAAGAAATCGCACATAAAAGAGTGCCCAAATACTTCACACCCTATTGTCTAAGATATTCAAACCCACCAAAGTCTAAACATACTTTCGAAAGGGGAGGAAGAAATGAGCACTCCACGTCATTGTACCACAATTTCCCGAAAAGACAACCCGTCAAGCCAGCCCCTTTTTCATGTTTCACCTCTGCAGTACAGCTATGGGGACTTCATATCCAGCGGGGATCCAACGCAATTGAAATATATTATTGAAGAGGCAAGAGAAATAGAGAATTCCCCGCTTACTCCTGTTGAACAAAGGGATAGGGTTAGGAAAGTAAGAGAATCCCTCTGCGCGTTGTCAGAGGAACTCGAACGTGAGGGAGCACCCCCCTCCCGGCCCAATGATCGTAAACAGGGTTTTGAACAGCAACAGTCGAAAGAGGGGGAGGACCCTATTGCTGAAAAATGGTGTCCAAAGCCCAACAATGAGTCATTGAAAGAACAAAAGGAGGAAAACAACGCTAAGAAGGGGGGATCCAAAGCCCAGGGGGAGAGAGCAGCGGTAATCTGGAAGAGAGACCAAAAGCTCTTAAGGATATTATCTACAGATGCAATCTACGGATCAGACGACATAACAGTGTCTAAGGAGGAACGTGAGATAGCTTCCCACCTGGCAAAAGCCGCTAAAATTTGTTTAGGGGATAACGACATGGCTGTTCGAATGCACCAGTTTATTACTACATATCCCAAACAATCAACAAGGATGTTTCTCTCTACGTTCATCAGAACCCCACTAACGAATCATAGGGTGGATGATATTGAAGAGGAGTTTTGTACAAACGGTTTAAAGCACGCTATAGAGCTAGGTTTGTGCTTTGAGCAATGGTATAACCATGAAATGATGCCTGGAAAATCTCGTAATGGGTTCACCCTTCGTGAACGAAACGGGTTGAAAATACGCATTCCTCAATTGCGCGAGGCCGTTACCACTCAAATGATTGGCGATTCGGGTATTTTGGGATATCGTGATCTCAAATTAGTGGAAGGTTCTTGGATAAGAGGCATATCATTTCAGAGTATATCCGAACTCTTGTATGAGGCAAGCGGGTCAACCCCCTATTTTCAACCCACCACGGCAAAATAGCCCTACCATCCGTCTTGTGCGACACAAAGCAAGCCGATGCCCCGTTTTCTTCGTAATGATTCCCGAATTTATAAACCATTTTTATGATATTGCTTCATATAACCCCCGACTCTAGCTCCATTCGTTCTCATCAGGTCCGGTTTTCTGAAAGTAATCCAAAGTAGGAAATTGCCCCCGAAACCGTAGGCAAAATGTAATTTATAGTGCATCCCGAGCCAACTTTTCGATACACCCAAAACCGAAAAAAGCGATCCAAAGGGTAGGTGCTAGGTAAGCCCGGGGGGGCCTTCACCTGGGATGCCCTAACGGACATCCCTCGGCCCCGCTGGGAAAAGCAGCCTATTTCGGAACGAAACAGACTTGTATTTATGGATTATCATTCAACCACTAATTTTTGATCGAAACCAATGACCCCATTTATTATCTGTTGTAAAAAACAAATCGTAAATAATAAAACAAATCTCATTAACATTTATTAACTAAAATTAAGTAGGTAAATTATAAAAAATAGATGAAATTGGCCTGAAATCGGGATTTTTAAACGCAATTAAGGGACCGTGCAGTTTCTTGTGGGGAATGCCCTATCTATGAATCTAGTCTCACCTTTTCGTAAAGCAATTGAGTGACATAATAACATTTTGTTATGACACTGTTCCTGTTTTGGTATCCCAGGAGTATTTATCTTATTTCATATGAATTTTTATAAAATTTTTACTAGGTCCTTGCGCGGAAGACGAACATTGTGTTGTAGTAAGATCCATCCTGTTTATGGTACGTACAAAAACAACAAAAAATCCGTAATGTTGACAACATTACGGATAAGATGGAACAAGGTTCCATTACCATTACCATGGACAAAGCGATCTGATCAACAAATAGGGCACGATCGCACGATCTGCAGTGAAAAAGAATGAAGCGTTATTATGTAAAAAGGGGATGACTCATGCCCCCTACCTCTGATAGAATATTGATCATCAACAAACAATAAACTCAGAGGAGGGAAAACATGAGCATCCACACCCATAATACAACATTATCAGGAAAAATCAATATCCAAAAAGAAGAGTCATGGATAGCTAGAAATTCGATGAAGATAGGCGACCGATCCATTGACTCCCCGTATTGTGGAAAAACACTGAAAAGTACGTGTCCCTTCTGTCATAGCCATAATGTCTTAATAGATGAGAAACTGATTCTAACCGATAGGACCATAATGGCAATAGCAAACGAGAAGCTGGCCCTAGCCAACGAGACAATGGCAATGGCAAACGAGAAGCTGGCCCTAGCCAACGAGACAATGGCAATGGCAAACGAGAA
Organism: Pasteuria penetrans; assembly: GCF_900538055.1. Taxonomy (NCBI): domain Bacteria; kingdom Bacillati; phylum Bacillota; class Bacilli; order Caryophanales; family Pasteuriaceae; genus Pasteuria; species Pasteuria penetrans. Next base: position 796,455 of record NZ_UZAC03000001.1, on the reverse strand, counting down.
GCTGGCCCTAGCCAACAAGGCAACGGCAATGGAAGCAGGGAATAAGGACACAAAATGGTCTGCGGTAGCCGGTGAGATTGGGAAATTACATAGTACGAATCCGTCCCCTGCCCCCCAAGAAACGGAACCCAACCCACTGATCGAGGATTCTCCATCCATAACTTTGCGTGACGGAAAAGATAAAGGTCCGGGGAATGCACGATCCGAAGGGGATGGATATCATCAATTGCACGATCCAAAAACTCGGGATCGATTCTTACGTGCTCAACGTTTTTTCGATGATCTCAAGGAGGGAATTACCTCATGGGGTCCCAAGGAGTGGGAGGAATCTAGGCATCTGATTGAGAAACTGCTATTATTGTGTTGTCCATCGAACCACAAGGAAAAGACGAAGGATTCCCTTCCCCTGGACGATATTACTAGCCTCATGTTCCATCACGACGGTGGTAGTATTTTGGTGCGGGCGCTGATTGGATTGTTAAAAAACGCATGGATCCCAGAGATAGACCCTCTAACCGACCCAAAGAATTGGAAACCCGTTGTCGAGGACCTATGTAACTTACGCATGCGTGTAGATCGAACCCTCCATTGTCTGAAATATCCCCAGGATGAGGGGAATGGGGTCTATCATCGCGGATATAGCACACTGTTTGGGGAACTAGATCTAGAGGTTCCTAGGACAAGATGGGAATTTTCACCGTACTCGTTACCACGTTATCAGAGTGCAAAGAATACCCTCAAAGATTTCGTTTATCGTCTTTATCTTCCGGGCCTCTCCTTGCGAAAAATTAGTAAACTATTGGAGGAAGGATTCAACCTTCGGACGCCCCCGGAAACGCTTTCGCAGTGGTTGCAACCTTATTACAACGATGCTATACAATATTTCGAAAGGGATCTGAGCACGACAGTATATACAGCCATAGGTATGGATACCCTCTTTGTTCCCATTCGGGAGGAGGGTCGTTATGTTTCGAAGGCGATCGCAGTCAGCACGGGTATCACGGCGGAGGGGAGGCGGGATATAATAGGGATCACCCCCTCGCCTGATGAGAATGTTGAATCCTATGATCAGCATATAGGGAAACTAAAGGAACGGGGCCTGAATGTCAACGATATACGTATCGTTACCACAGATGGGCATAGGGCTTTTCCCTTAGTTGTACGCAAGCATTTTCCTCACCATACGGTTCACCAACGATGTTACGTTCACGCGATTCGTAACATCATGAATGCAGCTCCTAAAAGTATGAAGAAGGAAATGGCTAAGGACGCTTCTTACGTCTTACGGTCTGGGGATATGAGACAGGCACTAGAACGGTGGTCTGAGTGTGCAGGGAAGTATCGGTTTGGAAATAAGGCGACGTGCGAAGCATGGGAAAGGCTCAGTCCTAAAAAAATCTCCCTGAGCTTACAAGCGGCATCCATAACCCAAAACCCCATACTTCTGCCCTATATACTGTCCACGAACTACACGGAATCGCTGAATGCTTTGTTTCGTGAGAGAACGAATAGCAAAAAAGGTGGATTCGTTGGTCTTGAGGTAGCGATGAAGGAATTGATGCTTACCGCTTTCTATTGGGTGGGGAAACAAAAAGAAAACCCCAACCCATTGCCTGTCGAGGATCTTCTTTCGATCCCTGCTGACTACGAGTCCGAAATTTCGAACGGAGAACCTCTCCCCACCACGGCTTATGACTTTCATCCCCTCTTATACACGGAACAAGGGCAGGGTTGTATGGACGATGTCCATACCCTTGATTTCTAGCTAGCACCTTTCGGGGAAAATCCGTCTAAGGCGCCACGACGGTTTTTCCCCGGGAAACTCCCTCCATCCGACGAGTTCTTCCACGGAACGGAGGTACCATATTCCTTCTCAAGAATCCCACCGCCTAGTTCTGGGGGTAACCTATGTGGTACAATCCTTCCAGCATCAGACTGGGTATCCGCCGCCCATCTCAATATCCATTATACCCCTAAATCTCGCAACGGTCTGTCCAGCCCGTCATTTTCTGAATTTACAATAAATTCGTGATTAAAGGAAACACCTTATAAATATAAGATAAATACCCCTGGGATACCAAAACAGGAACAGTGTCATAACAAAATGTTATTATGTTACTCAATTGCTTTACGAAAAGGTGAGACTAGATTCATAGATAGGGCATTCCCCACAAGAAACTGCACGGTCCCGGAAAGGATGGGGGGAAAATGAAGAAAAATAGCTATAACATGGAATTAAAGAATAAAATAGTTAGAGAAGCTTTACATAACGGTAACGTGTCCGAGATTGCCCATAAACACGGACTCATCCCCAGAACGGTCAGGAGTTGGGTGAAGCAGTACGGGGTGAAGGGGGATCTCTGGGAAAGAACTGAGAATGATGCAAAGAAGGTGTCCCTGAGTGAACAGGATGTTTCTCATAAAACCGTTCTCGAATTAAGGGAACAGATCTACCAGCTAAGGAAACAGTTGAAGAAACAAAAGGAGGAGGATCAGCTCAGAATCAATATTCTGGAGGACCTTGTAAAAAAGCAGAATCTCTGCCCCCAGAATCGGATTGGGTGATATCCCTTTTTCGGTTGTAATCTCCCCCTGGTTGACTTTCTTGGGTTCCCCATCCTTCGGAAATCATATCATCGTAATGAATTATAACCATTGACATACATAATAAAAGTTAAAATTACACAATAATTTAAAAATTATGATAAAACATAAAAAATTACTGTAAATGGCAACTATGTAAAAAAATGGAAGTCATACCCATACTCAGGGTAGTTTGGTTTTCCTGAAAATAAATGTAAGAATATTCTTTTTTTAGTTTGGGTGCTACCGCAGAAAGGAACGATCCGACAAGTACCGCCCAGAGCATTGGTTTCCAAAATTTGGTTCCCTCCCCGACTTATAATAAAATTTAATAAATATAGTAAGTTTGTTTGATAGTACTTGCTCCTTCATTCAATGTATCGCCGGGGAATAGATCAGCACGATATTTCATAATAAACAGTTTATTTAGATTATTATGTATCAAACCATGGTAATTAAATCTTGTTAGTTAAAAAACATGGTAAGAGATATGGAAAAGCCATCTATCCTTGTTGTATAATCTTCCTTATCAAAATAAAAAAATACAAGGAGACTAGAGGACAGATGGCTTCCCAACGTTGTAACACAATACCCAATGACTACGAAACAGAGGAAATAGAACAAAGGGAAACTTACTTGCAGAATCGTCTATTATCCATGGTGGATACGAATCAACCTTCTGATATAGAATTTGTTTTCATCCTCCTTGGCCTGTTCTTCACCGAATATGCATCCTTATATAGGAAGAGATACAGTGGTTACCACAATACCATTGGGAGGCCATGCATACATATACTCACACCATTGATTTTCGACATAATCAAGGAGTTTTTACGGTGTAGCGACCGTATGCTGATCATTCAAATTCCACGCGAAGGCCCTCTTTTTGAGGCATTGGGTGGTAAAGAAGGTAGACCACTTATGGGTGAAAGAACACTATATGAGAGTCGAAATCGCCTCAATGTCTATGAGGAAACCGAAGGCTATAATGTGAAGGAACAGTTCTACTCCGACTTCACCCAATTTTTGATGGGGATCGTGGGCATGGATCCCAGTATTTATCGGATGGATTCAACCCTTATCGATAGCTGTATCAGGAAACTGAGCCGCAATATGTTGATTTTCTTGGTGATTAGGATTTCGGTTCGTACGATGGCCAAACTTGCCCTACCTCTTCCTTCCGAATGGGAGATCTTCTTGCAACCAGATTGCGGGATGGCCGATGTGAACGAAGCCCAGGCCCATTCTTATAGGTCCCTCCTCCTTCTACCAGCGGATCACCCAACGGACAAGATGAAACGGAGGGCAACACTGCTAGAGATTTGCCTAGCCCTCAAACACTTTGGGAACCAGTACAAGGAGTTTCAATCCGCCCCAGTCCATATACTGTTGCAAAGGGTGATAGGAGAGCAGACAGAGGGAGTTGAACAGGAAGGGCAAAAGAGACTCATGGTGCGTTCCACCTCGCCATCAGGCAGTCTGCAAAGCCCCTTTGATCCAGACGCCCAGTGTCGTATCAAGGGTAAGCAATTGTGTAGAGGGTATGTTTGTAACCTTGTCGAGGCTCGTGATGAGGTGAAGAGATTGAGTATACTCACCCATGTGAATACCCAAGGGGCACTTCATTCCGATAAGGATTTTGGAGTTGACTATATATCCAACCATGCACCAGAGGACAACAAGACCTTGTATTTCGACGGAGGGTACAACTGCCATGAGGTAAGGGAGGCGGCTAAAGAACGTACTATCGATATACACCCAACCGATATGTTGGGAAGAAAGGAAAATCCCAGTAAAAAAAGGGTAAGCGGGTTCAAGAGGGGAAAGGATGGAAAGATCCATCGGTGTCCTGGTGGCAAGACCCCCGACTCATCCACGTACCAACCCGGAGAGAAGGGCAAGGGTAAGATAGTGGCCCGCTTCCATGAGGGGACCTGCGGGGGATGTAAATTTGCCGAGCAATGTGCAGCCAAACCTCTGAAGAGGGGGGAAAGGGTTCTGCGCACCACAGATCAGTCCTATTCAACGGCGGAACAACGAGACAAAATGGAGCAACCGGGGTACAAAGAGAAGGATCTGCTTATAATTTATCCCAGGCCGTTCGTTATCTTCAAAAGAAGATCAGGAAGATAAGGATAAGATCACCCATAACTACATAGGGTTTAATATATAATAATATTTAAATAAAAAATAAAATTCGACTTTATGTCGGTTTCTTTAGTGTGCGCAAAAGGGGCGAGATAGGAACCGGTTCCTATGATTCCACGGTGATTTCGGTGGTTCAAAAAAAATAACCGATCGCACGAAATTTTCAGGTGCAATCCCCCAGAAAGGGGTACCTTTCCACCCCAAAGAACTTACGCTGGAAATACCCAAACAGACTGTTTTTATATCCATTAACAATATAAACATTTCCAGATAACATCATTTAATCTACAAAAATATTTTAATAAGTTTGATACCTTTTTTCGCGGTAGCACCAAGGCTTACAATAATCTGCACGCTCTCATCGGGGTAGGATTACAGCACGACCACAAGAACATTAGAAAAGGTGCAGAGAGCCTACAGAGGGGGAAACAGTCCATTGCAAATTACCATCGAGGAGACAAGGTTACCAATGCCCTTATAGAGGGAAAGAACTGTGCCACCAAGCTTGACTTTCGCCAACGTTTTGGGGTTAGGATTTGGAGGAACTATGAGAACCTTGCTATCGTATGTCGCAATAGCCACCTGGAAAACGATCAGGGGGTAAATTGCCGGAATGTTTCATAAGATTAATATAGTGTTTAATAAGCATAAAATAAAATAAAAATTCATTAAATAATTTTGTATACATAATAGAAAAAAGCACATACTTTTGTTTCTATTTATTTTATAAATTAATAGAGACAGATGCTCTTCGGCATGGGCTCGTGTACAATAAACTGAATAAACAAACTAATTATGGAGAAGAATGGGCCCCACCTAATTCATCCTTAAAATTCAGAGTAGAAAAAAACCGCCCAAGGATATTCCGGGTCCGAAGTTTGGCCAAGAGCCGCGGTTTGTAACCCGCTACCTATCAGCCGGTTACGAAGGGCCGAGCAACCTTCATCTCTTGATCGACTTCCTGACACACACACCCGTTCGGATGCTGCCTTCGGCGCGCCTGAAATCGGCCAATTATTGCGAAAATTATATTCAGTATGCTATATTTTCAGCTAGGGGGGCCCATAGCCGGGGAAGTTTTAGGTAAGTCTGGTAACCCTTATAGGCGAATAACAAGAAAAGGGGAGGTGCGATGGCTATTGTACTGGATTTTTAAATCCTGGAGGTATATTGTTAGCCCTTTATGTTCCGTTTGCGTTTTGATGTTTACACTCTCCAATTCTGTTTACGGGACCGAAGGTGGGGTTCTTGGGTCAGATGGAGTTAAGGCTGGTAATGATAGAAACGCGCAGAAAATACCAGGGCGCCCCGCTGCTGATGATGATAAAACTTCGGTGGAGTCACCTTGTTTAGAGGCTGAGAAAGCAACTGAGGAGGTGGTCTCGTGGTTGGAAATGAACAAAATTGATTCGTCAACCAGTATGATTGTTGGTAATCTGCATGCCCAAATGATGGAATTGGCGAGTCTTGTAGATGAAGATTTGCGGGTAAGTGAAAAAGTGGCCCATGGTGTACAGATGAAAGTTAAGGAAGATGCCCCGGATAATGTGAAAGAATCGATAGAAAAGGCGTGGGGCGGTTTATCTATACAAGTTTTATCTTACGACCTACATAAGGAGGGGGTCAAAGTAGGGGACATTGTTAAGCTGCCGTCTGTTGGGGGAGTTTATGGGGAAAGTCGTCATCGCCGGGAAATTGATTCAAATTCAGACCCATCAGTGGATTCTGAGGAGGAACAACCATTTACTGTTTTGGCTGAAATTTCACAGGAAAATGGTAGGAAAAAGCTCTACTTATTTAGAGAAGATGGGAGTTTTGAGTCTGCTGAACAGGATCAGTCTATAGTTTCTGGGGGTTATGGCGGCAATATGGCTGATTTTCAGGAGGGAGGGGCAGATAGAACCCGTGTGAAGAGGAATCCCTATTCCTGTAGCGGTATATGTGGATGGTTATTAGGTTGGGCATGTGGTGCAGCAGGTTACAAATGGATTCTCAAGGTTGTGCCCCGTTGTGTAAGGTTTTGTTGGAACACGTTTGCCTTCGTGGTACCGGCAGCTGTTTGTTCTGCCGCATGCGTTGTAATACACGCGGTGATATGTTACTTGGTACCGGCACATTTATGTGAGCATGGGTGTGAGGCATTCGGTTTTTCTAGGTAATTAAGGGGGACATCAATTTAACCAGCGGATATGTGTCGGTGGTTCTGCATTAGTCTACCCTTATAGTGTTGTATGGTGGGAATTCCCCATGGGTGCGTTGCACAAATACAAATTGCACAGGTTTTTGGACGGGGAGAAGTCCTATCTGATGAAAATTCCTTGTGGATAGACAATAGTTCCGCTCCATTTGGGTAATGGGGATCTCAGAAAAACTATGCAAAAACGATTAACACAACGGATCCCCTAAAACATATGGATGAGAAAAATAAGTGAATTTTATCCAAAAGGGGTGTGAAGGCTGCGTGCAACAGGGTTTCTCTAACCCCCCTTCTAGGGGAAAAAGTTCCTCACACGCGTGGAATGTTGTATTACGATTCGGATTTTTGGCTTTTTTGTTCCATATGCTAATGCTTCTACACATTAGCCTCTATGGTGTGCAATTTGGATCCCTTTTATCTTCCTTTTCCCCACACTTTGGTGCTTTGGATTGGAGCTTCCTATTATTCATTTTTATGATTACAACACATGTATTACCGTTATGGGGTGTCGTTCGGAGTTATTTGTTGTATGTGTATAAGAGAATTGATTTGATACGTACCCACCGGTTAAAATGCTTAGAGATAGCGCAGGAAAGGGGTGTAACTAGGCTACAATGGCATGTTGTTTCATGGGTGGGATTTGTTTGGTTTTTGATTACTATGGCTTTTTCCGCATGGGAGCAAAAATCCTTCACCGCATTAACCCTAGGAATTGTGGGTTGGTGGGGAAGTTTGCATTGGCAGATTCTTCGCGAACGTCATTGGTGCGCCGGGGAAATTAAGGAGGAGGTGGATATTCGTTCCTTTACTGGGATGAGTATAGCCTTCTTATCTCTATATGTAATACCTATATACTTATATATTCATTGGTATTATATATCTTATAATGGATTTTTGGTAATAATCGCGGCGGTATATTCATTTAGGATATTCCCTACTTTTGCCCATTTTTTGCTTGGTAAGCGACCCTTTCTCCTGAAATCCTTTGCTAATAGGGAAGGGAGCAGCGAATTATCCATTACCTCTATATTTTATGACGATTTCGGAAGAATGTACCTTGTTACTGATTTGCGAAAAAAATCAGAAGCTTGGTTTCACAAATATAAGTTTTTTATAATATCATTTTTTTGTATTATAATAATTACATTTATTATTTCTATAATTAATTATTAGGGGTCTATGGGCCTGAGGATAGATCCAGTTATGATGATTTTCCCGGTGAATGGGATAGCCAGAATAACCTAAAATTGGGATTTGATGGTTATTTATGTATTTCATAAAAAAATTTATGTATTCTTATATTCCTATTTATGTAAATCTGATCGCCTCAATCATTTTGCCCTCAATGTCAAAATAAGTCGTAATTGATGAATGGTTTAGACATTATTGTGGTTGCTGGTGTGACCATAAGTACTATGAGAAGATCGGGGACGGTCAGATCTTTCTGTACGGAACCTCCGTACGTCAAAAAACCCGCTCCAGTAAGGAGAAGGGTTTTATTTGTTTAAAAATGTTAATTGGGAATCCAACCCGAACCCTTGTATCTATCTTTCTCTATACCTTTCAGGCCGGGACCGTGCAATTTCTTGTGGGGAATGCCCTATCTATGAATCTAGTCTCACCTTTTCGTAAAGCAATTGAGTAACATAATAACATTTTGTTATGACACTGTTCCTGTTTTGGTATCCCATGGGTATTTATCTTATTTCATATGAATTTTTATAAAATTTTTACTAGGTCCTTGCGCGGAAGACGAACATTGTGTTGTAGTAAGATCCATCCTGTTTATGGTACGTACAAAAACAACAAAAAATCCGTAATGTTGTCAACATTACGGATAAGATGGAACAAGGTTCCATTACCATTACCATGGACAAAGCGATCTGATCAACAAATAGGGCACGATCGCACGATCTGCAGTGAAAAAGAATGAAGCGTTATTATGTAAAAAGGGGATGACTCATGCCCCCTATCTCTGATAGAATATTGATCATCAACAAACAATAAACTCAGAGGAGGGAAAACATGAGCATCCACACCCATAATACAACATTATCAGGAAAAATCAATATCCAAAAAGAAGAGTCATGGATAGCTAGAAATTCGATGAAGATAGGCGACCGGTCCATTGACTCCCCGTATTGTGGAAAAACACTGAAAAGTACGTGTCCCTTCTGTCATAGCCATAATGTCTTAATAGATGAGAAACTGATTCTAACCGATAGGACCATAGTGGCAATGGCAAACGAAAAGCTGGCCCTAGCCAACGAGACAATGGCAATGGCAAACGAGAAGCTGGCCCTAGCCAACGAGACAATGGCAATGGCAAACGAGAAGCTGGCCCTAGCCAACAAGGCAACGGCAATGGCAGCAGGGAATAAGGACACAAAATGGTCTGCGGTAGCCGGTGAGATTGGGAAATTACATAGTACGAATCCTTCCCCTGCCCCCCAAGAAACGGAACACAACCCACTGATCGAGGATTCTCCATCCATAACTTTGCGTGACGGAAAAGATAAAGGTCCGGGGAATGCACGATCCGAAGGGGATGGATATCATCAATTGCACGATCCAAAAACTCGGGATCGATTCTTACGTGCTCAACGTTTTTTCGATGATCTCAAGGAGGGAATTACCTCATGGGGTCCCAAGGAGTGGGAGGAATCTAGGCATCTGATTGAGAAACTGCTATTATTGTGTTGCCCATCGAATCACAAGGAAAAAACGAAGGATTCCTTTCCCCTGAATGGCGTTACTAGCCTTATGTTCCATCACGACGGTGGTAGTATTTTGATGCGGGCGCTGATTGGATTGTTAAAAAACGCATGGATCCCAGAGATAGACCCTCTAACCGACCCAAAGAATTGGAAACCCGTTGTCGAGGACCTATGTAACTTACGCATGCGTGTAGATCGAACCCTCCATTGTCTGAAATATCCCCAGGATGAGGGGAATGGGGTCTATCATCGCGGATATAGCACACTGTTTGGGGAACTAGATCTAGAGGTTCCTAGGACAAGATGGGGATTTTCACCGTACTCGTTACCACGTTATCAGAGTGCAAAGAATACCCTCAAAGATTTCGTTTATCGTCTTTATCTTCCGGGCCTCTCCTTGCGAAAAATTAGTAAACTATTGGAGGAAGGATTCAACCTTCGGACGCCCCCGGAAACGCTTTCGCAGTGGTTGCAACCTTATTACAACGATGCTATACAATATTTCGAAAGGGATCTGAGCACGACAGTATATACAGCCATAGGTATGGATACCCTCTTTGTTCCCATTCGGGAGGAGGGTCGTTATGTTTCGAAGGCGATCGCAGTCAGCACGGGTATCACGGCGGAGGGGAGGCGGGATATAATAGGGATCACCCCCTCGCCTGATGAGAATGTGGAATCCTATGATCAGCATATAGGGAAACTAAAGGAACGGGGCCTGAATGTCAACGATATACGTATCGTTACCACAGATGGGCATAGGGCTTTTCCCTTAGTTGTACGCAAGCATTTTCCTCACCATACGGTTCACCAACGATGTTACGTTCACGCGATTCGTAACATCATGAATGCAGCTCCTAAAAGTATGAAGAAGGAAATGGCTAAGGACGCTTCTTACGTCTTACGGTCTGGGGATATGGGACAGGCACTAGAACGGTGGTCCGAGTGTGCAGGGAAGTATCGGTTTGGAAATAAGGCGACATGCGAAGCATGGGAAAGGCTCAGTCCTAAAAAAATCTCCTTGAGTTTGCAAGCGGCATCCATAACCCAAAACCCCATACTTCTGCCCTATATACTATCCACGAACTACACGGAATCGCTGAATGCTCTGTTTCGTGAGAGAACGAATAGCAAAAAAGGTGGATTCGTTAGTCTTGAGGTAGCGATGAAGGAATTGATGCTTACCGCTTTCTATTGGGTGGGGAAACAAAAAGAAAACCCCAACCCATTGCCTGTCGAGGATCTTCTTTCGATCCCTGCTGACTACGAGTCCGAAATTTCGAACGGAGAACCTCTCCCCACCACGGCTTATGACTTTCATCCCCTCTTATGCACGGAACAAGGGCGGGGTTGTATGGACGATGTCCATACCCTTGATTTCTAGCTAGCACCTTTTGGGGAAAATCCGTCTAAGGCGCCACGACGGTTTTTCCCCGGGAAACTCCCTCCATCCGACGAGTTCTTCCACGGAACGGAGGTACCATATTCCTTCCTTCCAGCATCAGACTGGGTATCCGCCGCCCATCTCAATATCCATTATACCCCTAAATCTCACAACGGCCTGTCCAGCCCATTATTTTCTGAATTTACAATAAATTAGTGATTAAAGGAAACACCTTATAAATATAAGATAAATACCCCTGGGATACCAAAACAGGAACAGTGTCATAACAAAATGTTATTATGTTACTCAATTGCTTTACGAAAAGGTGAGACTAGATTCATAGATAGGGCATTCCCCACAAGAAATTGCACGGTCCCGGATAGCATGAATCATAGGGATTGGGAAGAAAGCAGAAATAGTATGGAATCATGTGTTTTTTGCGATTTAGATTGAAAATTTGGTAAAGTAAGAATCTCCTTTTTCCCAATCCCTATAGGATTCATAATAAGAATGGACGAGAGGAGGCCGGAAGACGGGAACGAATTTTCTATCTATACAAATTAATAAGATAATTATGCTTAAAAAAATACAGGAAAAGGTCACCCAAGGAAGCAAAAAAGTGGGACTAAAAATCCCCTCCGAAAAATGCACACACCCGTCCGGATGCTGCCCAAAGGATTGCAAGTTTAATTTCTTCTTTGGTGGAACACCAGTGCCACTGATTCGCAAAGCATTCCATCCATTCCTCTACCTCTTTCAAATTCGACTGTTCCATGGTACAACGCCCTGGGATCATCTGTTATCAACCTCCTTTTTTATAGTATAAAGAGGATTGTATAGGAATAACAGATGGTCCTCAAGTTTCTTTGGCAGTAATTTTCAGGTGAAACATAAAAGTTGTTTCGAATGTACATGGGAGAAAGGGGTCACATCTTGTTTTGTGTATATATTTCAGAATATTATTATAAATATCGATGACCCGGCCGTAATTTGGAAACCGAACTGCTATGGATAATATGATTTATTAAAATTATATGTAATTATTTTTATGAATCCGCAAAGGATCATTCCCCATTTTTATTGGAACCTCAAGAAACAATTGTGAACCTTGTTAACCGCGCCAGCACCATTTATTCATAACCCCTTAATTATACGGTGTTGTACCATGGAATTTCGCCTTATTCAGGTACTAGGTCCCGGGGATTCCGTACAAAAACATTGGAACGACCCTTAGTAATATGGTGCGGATCTCTCAGGGTATTTCAACAGAATTACTGCTTGCTCTTCCCCTCCCCTCCGTGCCGCCCTCTCGTTTATTGCACGAAGAACAGTATCAAGTTTCTCATTCGCACTATTTTCACTCCTCCATGCATCGCCTAACATCCTCAAATGTGTAACCCCCATTTCAACGAGCTCCTCCATGTAAATCCTCCTATTTTTCGCTATTTCTACCTCCTTTGCTTCTTCTAACACCCTTCCTATCCACCCTTTCCTCTCTTCCTCACCCTTCGGTGTCCTCTCCCTTGCTACACGGGTTGCTTCTTCCCATATTTTCCCCTCCCTATCAAAATACAAATCCCGCAACTCCTTGTATCGTCGTCTTTCGTACTCCCCCTTCTTGTTCCTATTTTCCCCCTCTATCCCCTCCCCAGAACGTTCTCTGTGTTTTATGTACCCCGTTCCCAACCAACGATTTGTTGCTTCCCTTAATGTTTCAGAATGCTCTTTCTCCGTCCCAAAAGTTTTGCGTGCTAACTCCGCCGGATTTGTTTTCCCCACACCTGTATTCGATTTTCCCTTACTTATGAACAGCACATCTTTTATATGATCCCAGATCGCTTTAATCTCATCCTTAATCCCCATCGAATTTTTCCCAATCGCCTTTGTAGAAGAATGACTGGTGAATGTATTCTCAGTATTCTGTTGGGGGGCCGTGGGAGGGATACCCCCATTCGTGGGGTAGGTACTATCCATAGTCCCCGGGGCGGGCTTCATCCCTATCGCCGCCCTCCCATCTTCTTTTTCTTGCGCTCTCCTATATTCCGTACGGAGCGCCTTCTCAAGCCATGTATACGCATTTTTTTCGTTCTCCTCCCGTGCCCTTTCGTACTCCATACGAAGTACCATCTCAAGCCATAGATACGCATTTTTTTTATCATATTCCGACCATGCCAGTAATTTAGAATCTGCTACCCCCATTTCAGTGAGCTTTTCTATATAAGTTCTCCTATTTTCCGCTATCTCCACGTCCTCCTTTGCCTTTCTCAACATCATCGTTGTTCCCCCTTCTTCCCCCCCATCTTTCGGTACTTCCCTCCTTGCTACCCGAGTCACCTCTTTCCATATTTTCATGTTTCTCTCAATTCTCAAAGGTTCTAATATTTCTGTGGGGAAAACATCATTCAAGGTTCCAAAAGTTTTATTAATATTAAATAATTCTGTATGGGTAATGGGTATGGGCCTGTTGTCCACTGTTTTTGTGGGGGAGATACCATCTACGGGGAAACCATCATCCATACGGGAACTGTCGTCACCCATACGGGAACTGTCGTCATCCATACGGGAACTGTCGTCATCCATACGGGAACTGTCGTCATCCGTTGAAGATCCACCCTCCATTAGAGATCTACCATCCGTAGCGGATTCGTATGTTTCGGGGTAATCTAACTCAATGATTGCCTGCTCCTTCCCCTCCCTCCGTGCCTTGTTGTTTACTTCACGAAGGGAAACACGAAGAAAATAATTCGCATAATCCTCCTCCTTCTGTGCCTTTCCCACCATACTTAGATCTGCTACCCCTATTTCAGCGAGCTCTTCCATGTAAATCCTTCTATTTTTTGCTATTTCCACCTCCTCTGCCTTTCCTAATATATCCGCTATTTTTCCTTTCCTTACCCTTTCCTCCTCCCCCTTTAGTATCCTCTCCTTCGCTACACGGGTCGCCTCTTCCCATATTTTTATATCTCTATCAAAATACAAAGAATGCAAATCTATAAGTCTTTTGCGTTCCCTTTCTTCATCCCTCCTTGCCTCCTCTTCCTCCCCGAGCTCTCTAAGCTCTGCTTTGCGTCTCCTGTCCTTTGCTACTTCCACCCTATGTCTTGCCTCCCCTAACGTTTCGAGCCTCCCTTCCATTGTCCCAAAAATTTTGCGCGCTAACTCCGCAGGATTTTCTTTCCCAATCCCCATTGTCCTCCCCCCAACTTTCTTCACTCTCCTCATAAGGGAATGACCAGTGAATGTACCATCAGCATTTTGCTGAGAGTTCGCGAGGGAGATATCCTCATTCGTGGGGGAGATACTATTAGGTGGAATACTATCATCCATGAAACCCAACGTCGCTGAGATACCTGGTTGCCGATATCCTATTTCGTTCCTCTTCGCATTCACTCGTGCCATACCAACCTGTCCCTGCTTCGTTGCTTCCGTAGTCTCAGGATCGAACAACCCTATCGACGCTGCCCAATCTCTCTCCTTGTGCGCCCTTTCGTTCTCTGCACGGAGCTCCATTTCAAGCCATACATCGGCTTTTTTTTCATTTCCCTCCCGTGCTTTTTCGTATTCCGTACGGAGTGCCATCTCAAGCCATAGATACGCATCTTTTTTATCATTCCTTGCCAATTCTAATAATGAATTATAAATTCTAAAATTATCAGAATCTTCTGCTCCCATTATTTTAGAGAGTTTTTTTATATAAATCTCCCTATTTTCTGCTATCTCCACTTCCTCCTTTGCTCTCCTTAGTATCATCGCTGTTCCCTCTACTTCCTTCCCTTTCCCTGGTACCTCCCTCCTTGCTGCACGGGTTACCTCCTTCCATATTTTCATGGTTCTTGGGGCTTCTGATATGTTCCGCGCAAAAAAATCATCCCACGTTCCGAAAGTTCTGCGCATGTTCAATACCTCTGCATGAGCAACGGATGTGAGACTTTCCCCTGTGTTCGTGTGGAGGACACCATCCATGGGAGGGGAACTACCATCCACAAGGGATCCATCATCCTCCATAGCGGACCCGTACGTTGTGGACGATGAGGACTTTGTATTCTTGGCCCCAGTACGACTACTGCTCGAACCTGTTGATCCCCTAGAAATTCTCCTCAACTCTGCACGAGCAATGGATATGGACCTTTCTCCTGTGTTCGTGTGGGGGACATCATCCGTGGGGGAGGAACCACCATCCATAGGAGAATCACCATCCATAGGGGAACTACCATCCATAGGGGAACTGCCATCCACAGGAAAACTACCATCCATAGCGGATTCGTACGTTGTGGACGATGAAGATCCTGTCGAACTTGTTGATAGCCTAGGACTTCTCCTTTTTATACGAGACCTTGTTTCCCCAGGTTTACCACGTTCGAGATCGTTTTCTTTGTGTAACAATATATCCCCATGTGGGGATGATAGATTTTGGATATCGGGCACGGCTAGCCTACCTGGAAAGAAAGCTGCAGATTTATGGGAAAGGCCCCATAATGTAGGAACGACAAAAAAAATAGAAAACGCATATCCCTTATTTATTTTATTCATTTTCAATGTTACCTCCGTATTTTAAAATATATTAACCAATAAAAGCAAATAAGGGTGGATAATTTTATGATTACCGTCCCGTATAGGGTAAGGAAAAGAGGACACCGGAAAAAATACATTTAGAGAGCCAAAAAACACTCTGTGTTCGGAGGCACCCCATTGTGAATGTGAATCCCTGAAAGGGGGGTATTCCCCCATCTTCGGAACTTCCGAGACTATACACATCTGTTCGAATGCTGTCCTGTGTTCCCCCAACAGTTGTCTCTAAGTTCTTCTGTAAATTTTCTGAAAATAATTTTTAGGGTAATTTTAACATTTGCATAACATGGAAACAGGTTATCAATTTTCCTGTACAACATTCCATGAATAATTAAAAATCTTATAGTAATAAAAAATGTAATCATATTATATTCTATCGTACAAATTCTACCTTACAATTCCTGTTTTGTAAAGAGGGTTGCGTTCGATCGCGTGAGTAAAATCCCCAGGGTGGGTTGCCCCGGGGATTCCTTGAAGAGCTTACCCTACTAAAGGAAGGGTCTCCCCTTGAACCTGAATCACTAAAAAAATCAGGATTTCGACTAAATATCGGGTCTGGGGATTCAGTTCAGAAAGTGGGGGGCAAAGCATCCTGTTGTGAGTAGTGAATTCCTGAACAGAGTTTTCAGAAGAAATTTACCCCCTTCCTAACGTCTCATTCCACGATAGAATAGTTGCTTGAATGCATCGAGGAATCTTTTTTTGACCCCCTACAGGACTAATACTCCACTCTTAAGGAAGACCCCACCTACTCGGAGATTCGGGAAACCTGGGGACAAAAATTGGTGAAAACAGAATCAGACAAGGAATGAAAAATAAAACACGGCATTCTTGGCCTGTGGGAAATGGAATCCGTTATGAAAACCCAACGATGAGGATGTACCTACTACAGGAACAAACTCAACCATGTGTAGGCATTGGTTGGAAAATAAAATAAATATGAGAATTTTTATAGGTAAATTTTCTCATTAACGGCAATGCTACCTCCAGCAGCGAAAATAGGGGACCATGCAATTTCTTGTGGGGAATGCCCCATCTATGAATCTAGTCTCACCCTTGGGTAAAGCAATTGATAACATAATAACATTTTATTATGACACTGCCCCTGTTTCGTATCTTTGGGTGATGAACCTTATTTCATATGAATTTTCACGAAATTTTTACTAGGCTCCTTGCGCGGGAAACGAACATTGTGTATTCCACTGCATAAGATCCATTTCTGTTTATGGGAAGCACAAAAACAACAAAAAAATACGTAATGTTGTCAACATTACGGACATGACGAAACCCTGTTCCATCACCATGAACAAAGCGATCCGATCAACAAATAAGACGCTATCACACTATCAGGAATGAAGGTTGTCGTTATTATGTAAAAAAGGGATATGACTCACGCCCCCTATCTATGGTAGAATGTTGATCAGCAAAAAAAAATAAACCCAGGGGAGGAAAACCATGAGCAACCTACCATAGCCATAATGTCTTGATAGATGATAAATCGGTTCTAACCGATAGGACCATAATAACAATGGCAAACAAAAAGCTGGCCCTAGCCAACCGACACCGACAAACGGCAATAACAAACGAAAAACTGGCCCTGGTCCACGAAACAACGGCAATGACAGCGGGAAATGAGAGTACAAAATAGGCTGCGGGAGCCGGTGAGATTGGGAAATCCTATAGTACGGATCCGTCCTCCGTCCTCTCCCTCCCGAGGATACAAAACCGTAACAGAGAATGATCCGCAAGCAAGGAATGAGGAAACGAAACACGATCCATCGACCGATGATTTTCCATCCATAACTTCGCATAACAGAAAAGATAAGGATCCGAGAGATGCACCATTCGAAAGGGATGGATATCAAAAATTGCACAATCCAAAGATTCGGGATCAAACCTTATGTTCCCAACATTTCTTCGATGATCTCAAGAAAGGAATTACGTTAAGGGGGTCCCAAGGGGCGGGGGAAATCTAGGCGTCTGATCGAGGAACTGCTATCACTGTGTTGTCCATCGAACAACAAGGAAAAAGCAAAAGATTCCCCTTCCCTGAAGGACATTACCAGTCTTATTTTCTATCACGACTTATAGTAGTATTTTGGTACGGACGCTGATTGGATTGCTGAAAAACGCATGGACTCCGAAGATAGACCCCATAACCTGCCCAAAAAATTGGAAATTTGTTGTCGAAAACATATGCAACCCGCGCATGCATGTGGATAAAACCCTCCACTGGCAGGAAAATCCCCAGAATGAGGGGAATGGGGCCTTCATCACGGATACAACACACTGTTTAGGGAATTACATCTAGAGATTCCTAGGACAAGATGCGAATTTTCACCATACCCGTTACCACGTTATCAGAGTACAAAGCATACCCTCAAAGATTCCATCTATCATCTTTATCTTCCGGTCTTTTCCCTGCGGAACAGTAGCGACCTCCTGGGAGAATTTAACCTTTGGACGCCCCCGGGTGTCGGGTCAAAAGTTCCTAGTGAGGCTCCCGAATCTGCAGGAGCCTATCCATTATGGAGGGAAAGCGGTCCCCCACCTAATTCATCCTTACAATCCAGAATTAGAAAAGAACCGCCCGAGGATATTCCGGGTTCAAAGTTGGGCCAAGAAAGCCAATACAACACCAATACCAGTATCCATAAACACAGTTTTTGGACAGCAACCCTTACAAACCAAAATGGAGGGCTACTCGCGCCCCCTCAACACGCAACCTCAGGTAATCCTACATCAACTCGTCGGTAAACAGGAACACCTCAATGGAGCATAGCGGGCTCGAACCGCTGACCTCTACGCTGCCAGCGTAGCGCTCTCCCAACTGAGCTAATGCCCCCCATGACCCTACCGGGATCCATTGTAATCGACTGATTACCCACCGTCAAGCCCCCATTTCCCCCTTGTCATACGTAAAAGCATCGCCCTAATATAAAGAAAATAACTCACTGAAAGAAATGGACAAAATGGGGCAATTCTGTCATCCTATTATCGAAATCCCCCCACGATCCTGTGATAAGACCCCATGCTATACCAAAGACCCCATTCCCAGCCAGCCCACCCTCCGATCTGTATCAACCGTAACGATCCAGATTGGTATAGATGATCCCAATCATTTCTTCCCCCGGGTATAAGTACAGGGGATCAGCAAGGTAACACTAAGGTGGCATATACGCAAAATCGTAGATCCTGCTTGCCCAAAATTATCCCTCACTACTTTGAAAAATGAATGTAGATTTTTCTAAATTACTAATCCAAAAGGGGTGCAAACCATGCGATTTTCACAATTACTTTTTAATACATGTATGATTTCTACATTGATAGGCTGCTACCTTCTAACACCTACTCCATGGGCTTCCGCCCTAGAGGCCGCTGAGATACTACCTCCCCCCCATACAGCTACCGAATATGGTAATTACATTAAATACGCTGTCATTGCTCTCATTGTGGCGGCCGCGATACTGGTTGGCATGCGTATCCTCCGCAAGAAGCGTAACCAAAGGTAAACCCCTAAAATATCCGTTGGGATGAATGAACCCTTCCCGGGGATATACTGGGCATACTGGTTATACATCCGCTATTTAGTCTCCCCGACAACAAAATCCTCTGGAAAAACGCATAAGAAAACAAGGATTTGCGGAACCATAGGAACGTCGGAGGTGCAACTCATCGCTACTTTACACCTATCCGTACAACATGGAGAGGGGTTTTCATCCATTATGAAACAACTGACACCACTTTGCCTTACTGCCTTTCTGGGCTGTACCGTAGCCAGCCTATGCTGCCCCTCCGTCGGTGCAGCGGATCCATCCATGTCTACTACCACCGATATGAAGAGTAGTGTCATACCCTCTTCTGGGGGAGAACCACCTGAGGCCGGTGGACCCGGCGGACCTGGTGGACCCGGTGGACCCCCTGGCGGGGAACCACCAGGAGGACCGCTTGGAAAAAAAGGACCTAAAGGTGGACCTGGTGGACCCGGTGGACCCCTTGGCGGGGAACCCGGTGGACCCGGCGGACCCGGTGGACCTGGTGGACCCGGTGGAGAACCCGGCGGACCCGGTGGACCCGGTGGAGAACCCGGCGGACCCGAGGGAAAACCACATGGAAAGGGCAAAAAAAGGGGTAAAAAGGCGCTCCCCTCGACAGCAACCCATTACCCAGAAGCCATCGCAGCAGGTTTGGCCGTGTCTACCCTTGCCGGCGCTGCTGCTCTTTACTCCCGCAGATTACGCCGCAAAGCCCTCAAGCGATAGAAAAACTACCACACGGAACAAACCCGATCGCCTGCCATGCCTGCTGCAGCCGCGATCGGGGTCCCTATAATACATCATGGAAAAAATCATTGACCCCCCCATACATAAATGGGAGAAGCACCCCCGTCCATGAAAAAATAGCACGGGTCGAAGGGACCGCGCGCAAATCCCCCGCGGTCTTATTCATACTGACCTAAACTTTTAGATTACTTTGCGCTACGTCGGCGTCGTACTAAGTATAGGACTAAGAGGGCAGACGTACCCAACGCTGCTAGGGCCGCCCCGCCCATCAGATCGCCACGATAGTCCGTACCTGTCACCGGTAATTTAGTAGAACCTGGGTATTTCTTGGCCGAAGCAGCAACAGATCTCCCCTTGTACTCGTCCGGGTCACTACCCGATGATTTCTTGGAAACAAGAGGGGATTCTACTCTCCCTCTACTCCCATCCTGATCAGAACCATCCTGGGAATCCCTTGCCACCCTCGCTTCAAACTTGTGATTCACCTTCCCTTGGGAATCTACCTTGACAGGTCCTTTAGCAACCACCTGACCATCAAACCTAACCTCAGCATCTAAGGTCTTGTTTTGCTGGCTCTTTAGGGACAATTTGCACTCCTTGAGCTCCGTACGGAAAGAGCCCCTTTTTACCACGTGCTTGTCCTCACACAAAGACTTACCATCCATAAGAAATCTAAGGGAAACCTTTATTTCCTCGCTCCCTATATCCCCCGTAAAACTAACCTTATCACCATTGATGGAGACGGAAACCGCCTCCCCCTTCCCACTCACATTGCCCAATGAACCCGATGCAGAAATAGCAGGAATAGGGGAATCACTACGACTACCACCGGGGGACTTGCCTAAAGCAGCCAGACTGTTATGATCTCCACCTGCCTGGGGTGCAGCCAGTCCTTGATTAGGGGCAAATGAAATTGTACTAGCCAAAGACATCACACCCAGATTGAAAATAAGTCGCCTCATTCATTCAACCTCTTTTCTGAATATTTGCATAATTTTAATCAAAGGAAAACCCTTCCCTGCTTTCCGAAGAGGTCCTTACCTTCCCAAGACCTCCATCCATAAGGGCGCTCGAGGAAACCAGATCGACCATCACACCTAACGGACCCATCCTAACACAACCCGGCCGCCATGGCAAATGATAGTGCACATTTTTTCCTAAAAATCCTCCATCAGGTATCCATGAACCCCCAACGAACCCACAAAACAAGACCCCCTCTGCTGACACTTATGTAAAAAGCCTGCGGATATACCGCAGGCCTTCCCTTTCACCAAAATGACCTGTAAGCAAGAAGATCACCTTCTAATACGACCCACGTTCGTCATCCTACGCCCTCTCAAAAAGAAGAGCGCTGTCAAACCCACCATTCCCACAGCCCCTCCCAAAAGGATGCTTGAAACATAGTCATTACCCGTATCCGGGAGGGCGGAAGAGGATTTGCCTGAGGATTTGGAAGAAGAAGATTTACTCGAAGAACTGGAGCTAGATTCCTTCGACTGCGAGGAGGAGCTACCGCTGGCCCCAGATACTTTAGAACCCGCTGATTTCCTGGCTACTACTTCCCTACCAACAAGGGAGGCCTTGCCATCTTTAACAACAACTGAACTACTGGAAGAACTGTATACCACCCGAACGGATGATTCTGCCGATTTATTAGCTGATACGGTAATCTTAGCAGCATAACTGCCATCCGCCGCACCACTATTACAGGCCTGAGCCGCATTTTGACTGATGACCTGCGAACAAACATCCACCACACTACCTTGGGAATCCAACAACTCAAGACGAACCTCATTCAGCTTCAACCCGGGCAAGGAAGAAAAGGAAAACTTCCCACCTGATGACTGCTGGATCCTAAGCTGCGAAACATCAACTGCCGAAGCCTGTGAACCACCAACAGAAGCCTGTGCAGACGCCTGCCCTGAGGAACCGGGCTGTACTCTAACATCAGCACGGGAAGATGCACGATTTGAGTCCAAATCGCCAGACGAACTATTAGAAGGATCCCCTGGAAAACCACCCGAACCGGAAGATTGACCAGAATCTGCACTGCCGGGGGCAGAACCAGAGGATTTGTCGGAACCTCCGCTATGGGAAGCAGAATTAGGAGATTTGCCAGAACCTTCGTCGCTACGGGGAGCAGAACCGGAGGACTTGTCAGAAGAATCCACGCTACCGGGGGCAGAAACGGGACCCCCGCCAGAACTGGAATTGATCGTATCCTTACTATCATTCCCCTGTGCCCTAATACCAACATCAAGGGATGTTGGAAATGCCAAAGCTGTCGTCAAAAGTAAAGCAGTAGTAATTTGTTTCAATTTCAATTTTGTCGACTCCTTAACATGATAAATGATTTTCACTGCATATAAGGGCCATCCTCAACGGGTATGTCCCCCTAATCAAAACAGAGCGTACAACCAACCTAGGATTCCTTACACCATAATGAGCTGCACTTACCCCCACACCCCCAGGAGGTATCCCCCTCTTGGGCCTACAGATTCCCATGTACGATCATTTCCCTGGTCTAAATCTATGTCGTCATCGTCACCCATGCGCATTCGTTTTTTTCGTTTCTAGGGGAATACCATAGAACATCCCAATTGAACCTGGGGAGAGAAATGTCACTATGACTATTATTATTAATTTTCTGAATATTTTCTCTGTTGAAAAATCATGGGAAAAACCCTTACCCGATCCCCATTACGATGGATCCACCACAGGGTCGATGAACTGAAGCGACAACGCGACCCTTATGCTAGCACAAGTGCCCCCTTCATGGCAACTAAAAGGAAGATCCACCTGCGTTTACACAAAAATTTCACCGTGATTCCCTATTCACTTGGGTTCAAACAAACTGCCCTACTCCCTACAGAAAGGAACAATTCATACCCATCTCTCGTCATGATTCTCCCCACTTGCCCATCCCATCGAAGAAAGCGCCGCCCCCTGCTCATCAGGAACACGCTATCGCGTCGCAATGATGAAATACCTGTTTTCAAACGAAATTCCACCCAAGCTAGCTCTATTTTTACCCGACAGGTCACGATAACAAGCGTGTCACTGTTCTTAATACTATGCATATACCAACCGAAAGATTCCTCATTTTCTCAATCTCACATAACGCATCCACACTCAACGATTATCTATCCCCTCGGGCCACAAATCCTGCCCTGCTAAGCGCGCCTTGGCCATATCCGCCCATGCAGTTCCCGGACGACCAAAGTTCGCATAGGGATCAATGCTAACCCCATCCCTCGGCAGGAAATTACCCCAGACCTCAATATACTGGGGATCCAATAATCTACGAAGATCTTTCAAAATAACAACAACACAATTCTCATGAAAGTCACCATAATTACGAAAACTAACCAGATAAAGCTTGAGGGACTTTCTTTCCACCAAATGGGCATCGGGAATGTAGCGAATACACAACGACGCGTAATCTGGCTGTCCAGTTTGGGGACACAGGGTGGTAAACTCAGGGGTATTTAATTTCACAACGTATTCAAAATCACGATTCTGGTTGGGAACACTCTCCAACAATTGTGGATCATATTGTTGTGAATACACGGTTTTCCTTCCCAGGGCTCGTAACCCGCCGATATCCCCATCCGACAATTCCAATCGTGTAGGAGTGGAGGATAACGGCAAAACAGGGGGGAACGGGGGGAAATCCCCCTTCTTCACATCCCCTTCCCTTGCTTGTTGTCCACCAGAAAGGGGGGAACCATCGAAACTAGGGGTGTGAATGGCTTTGGATCCATCCGTCTTGCACATCCCTACCCAGCGCAGTTTAGGCGGGAAAGGTTCCTCCGTACACAGTTTTTGGATTTGCCTATAGACGACTTTAGTCACCCGCCCCTCCCTAGGGGTGGAACTTCCGTCGTTTTTTTTTGAAAATTCAGTTATATTATCCAGCAACCCCTGGTTGTAACAGTCGCAAACTGCATGTTCCTCCTTATGGAACTCCGTGAGCATATGTTCACTACTCAAATCATTTCCCCCCATGCAAAAAAGATGATCCGACAACTTGGACCGCGAAACACACTCAAGCCAAGCCTAGCAACACCCCCGATACAAAAAGAACACGTGTGCCATCACAAAACGCTCTACGAACCCGGTACAGCCCCCAATTCCTCCCTTCCACCCTATCTGATCTATCATTCTCACCAAACACGCGCGGGGACCCTACCCCGCCCACTACCACATTCACTCACGCCTCCCCGAATTGTAACGAATCCAAAAAAACATTGCAATAAAGGAGTACCTAGTATGAGGGATACGGATGCGGACAACCCTCCACCCACATCTATGAGTAGTACCACCCCAAATTTTGCTTATTGATGTGGATAATCGCATAATAGATTCCCCTGCAGAAAAAAGGTATCAAACTCATTAGAATATTTTTGTAAATTAAATAAAATTTTTATAAAATATTCATATTATTAATGAGTATAAAAGAAGTCTGTATAAGTATTTCGGTCGTAAGTACCTTAGGGTTGAAAGGTGCCCCTTTCTGGGGGAGTGCACCTGAAAATTTGGGGATCTTGTCGAGTAGACCCGGCATTTCAGCCGAGTCCCTCACAGAACTGGACGTGATACTCTCGCATCATCCAGCTCTTCCCATCCCATCCCAATCTTCAGACCCTTTGGGTCCTACTTCGATTATGGGGATATTGCTCCGAGGTTCCAGTGATCTCCTCCAGTGGATTTCCACTAAAGTTGTCGGTAGATAGGTCATCCCCCACGGTTCATCCCGACGTTCGGGACCCACATCGGTTTTGACATGGACTATACCTTTCGATGCGTCTTCGGCTGGTTCGCTTTCGCTGATCTCCCCGATTCCCACCTGACAGGGTCATGCCCTGCCTTTTCCTAGATCGCTCACCACCGGGGTGTTTCCACACCAGCGTCGAGTAGACCCGGCATTTCAGCCGAGTCCCTCACAGAACTGGACGTGATACTCTCGCATCATCCAGCTCTTCTCATCCCATCCCAATCTTCAGACCCTTTAGGTCATACTTCGATTATAGGGATGTTGCTCCGAGGTTCCAGTGATCTCCTCCAGCGGATCTCCCACTAAAGTTTCATTTTACTGTCCTCCTCAGGATGAGTCAGCCCCTTCGCTCCACTCCCATTACAGAAGCTTCCACACTACTATGAGCTGATCCGACTTCGTGCACGGAACCTCGGTTTATCCTCGGTCTTTCCATCTGGCGACAGCCGGACGCCGTACGACGATCTCTCAAGTTCCGACCAAGAGCCTAAATCGGGTTCATCCCGCCTGTACACCGCATGCCACCGGGGCAGAAGATAGGTCGTCCCCCACGGTTTATCCCGACGTTAGTGCCCCACCTCGGTTTTGACATGGACTACGCCTTTCGATGCGTCTTCGAACGGTTCGCTTTCGCTGATCTCCCCGATTCCCACCTGACAGGGTCATGCCCTGCCTTTTCCTAGATCGCTCACAACCAGGGCACTTTACCCCAGCAGCACTAGGCAGTTTGTAACCTGCTACCTACCAGCCGGTTACGAAGGGCCGAGCAACCTTCATCTCTTGAACGACTTCTTGACACACAGCACTAGGCGGTTTGTAACCTGCTACCTATCAGCCGGTTACGAAGGGCCGAGCAACCTTCATCTCTTGAACGACTTCTTGACACACGACCCAACTTCGGACCTGGAATATCCTTAGGCGGTTTTTTCCCAATTCTGGATTGCAAGGATGAATTAGGTGGGACCCACTTTCCCCCATAATTGGTTTGTTTATTTTTTTTATTCAGTTTATTGTACACGAACCCATGCCGAAGAACATCTGCCTCTATTATTTTATAAAATAAATAGAAACAAAAGTATGTGATTTTTTTCTATTATTTATATAAAATTATTGAATGAATTTCTATTTTATTTTATGTGTAGTAGACACTATAGTAGTCTTATGAAACATTCTGGAAATTTCCCTCCTAATTGTTTTCTAGGTGGCTATTGCGACGTACGATAGCAAGGTTCTTATAGTTCCTCCAAATCCAAACCCCAAAACATTGGCAAAAGTCAAGCTTGGTGGCACAGTTCTTTCCCTCTATAAGAGCATGGGTAGCCTTGCCGCCCCGATGGTAATTTGCAATGGACTGTTACCCCCTCTATAGGATCCCTGCACTTTTTCTAATGTTCTTGTAGTCGTGCTGTAACCCTCTCTCCTGATGAGGGCGTGCAGATATATTGTGGGCCCCGGTAAAAGTGGGATCATCGGTGTCATACCATTTTCCAGAATCCTCTATAAATTCGTGGTCTTTCCCAAGTTTATGCCAATCTGCAAGTGGATGATCCCAACGGACAACAATTTCCAATTATATTGAAGATTTTACCAGGAAAGTACCCTGATTTTAGATTGTTATGTTCATCTTCAAAAATATATGTATATTTTATTTCTATAAATATCATTAAGCAATATCGATATCCATAAACAAATTTTTGAGTAGTACTACTCATAGATGTAAATGGGAAGGGTTGTTCGCACCCCTCAGAGGACAGCATAAACCAAAGGAATTGGGGGGAAATCAGAGGTAATACTGCATAGGAATAAAATAATAATATAACTTGTTTGTAATTTACATATTATTTATATTTAAGATTAATGAAGGAAGGATGAAGAACAAGAACGAATTCTTCTTTATATATAAATTAATAAGAAAATTATACTTAAAAAATACGAGGGAATGTTCCCCAGAAGGGACAAAAATTAGGATCAAAAATTCCCTCGAGAAAAGTACATACGCACCCTTCATACGCCGCCCGAAATATCCTTTACATTGGCTGTATCCACCGTACTAGGCCCGTACTGAGCTTGGTGCATATTTCTGTCTACATAAAAATAATTTTTTATGAATATGTTCGTACGGCGAAGAATCATATCCGTATTTCTGTGAAGTTTATCATACCTTAATTAGAATGTATTCAATCACAAAAACCAGAATGCATCCACAATGAATAAAGCAAACGTTAGGCTATGCGATAGATACGGAACCAATTACAAAAATTACATGAAAAAATATTCAAAGATTAGAACCCTCCCACTCCTTACCTAATGAAAATCCAAAAACCCAAGGAAACCCGCACCATTGTCATTTTCGAAATAAGTTGTGCAGTACGAACCAGGCATTGGCTGGTCGCTCTGCAATGCGACGCATGAGATAGGAATACCAATCCACTCCATACGGAACATAAACACGAACGGTATAACCCTCCCGAACCAAACGTTTTTGTAACTGGGTGGCAATGCCATAAAGCATTTGGAATTCATACATTTCCTTAGGGATATTCTGTTGTTGTATCCAAATTCGCAAGCGTTGAACCAACGCCTCATCGTGTGTCGCTAAGGCAACATGCACACCAGAACGCAAATAAAGATGGGCAATATGCTCAAAATTGGTATCCACATCGGACTTCCGGGGGAAAGCTACACGGGGGGATTCCATATAAGCTCCTTTTACAATACGGGCCCTAATACCCTTCTGTATCAAAGCCCGAGCATAACCCCCTGCATCACGAAGACACGATTGCACCACCGTACCTACCTGGGATGAACCAAAACAATCTGCCAACCTCTCCGTAATTTGTAATGTCTGTGGCAAACGTGAAAAATTCTCCATGTCAATTCGAACAAAAATGCCCAATTGCTTTGCATATCTAACAATTCTTTCCATATGACGCCAGATGATAGACTCCCCCAGATCCAGGCCCAACTGTGTCAACTTAATGGACACATTGACACGCGATACTATCCGTTGTTCCGCAATCGCATCCAACGATGTTACAAGCGCATCCGCCATCTTCTGGGCCATACCCTCATTCGTTACACCCTCACCGAGATGATCCAGTGTAACTCGTCTGCCATCCGCATTGATCCCCTTTACAACCTCCATAACCTCCGCCAAGTTCACCCCTGCAACGAAACGAGCAGCACCAAGTTTCATCCCATGGCGACTGACAAGAGAGGATAGCCAGGGCTGTTGTGCTACGCCAACGACGGCCCTATGTAACCACGACATAATCATCCCCCCATTTCATGATGAGAATGGTACAGTAGACCTTGACACACACCCAACCCGATTCCCAATTCCCCAGGTTCAACCCTAAAAGGAGGTTTTCCAAAATGATGCCATTTAGAAATGAACCGTTCTCTCCCTACAACGGATCTGCCATCGACAGGGTAAGAAAAATCCTCAACAGGGAATATGACCTTATCCTTGCGGAAAGAAAGGTAACCACATCGCAAAAGATCACTTCCTATAGCCCCTCCCACCCAGAAATTATCATCGGCACAGTGGGCGCCGGTGATGAGGGGATAACTGAACAGGCCATCCAAACGGCCGCAACCTCCTTCAATGAGTGGAAACGTGTATCTGCTTCTGCCCGCGCTAATATTCTACTCCGTGCTGCCTCACTGCTTCGTAGGCGGCGCGACGAATTCTCCGCATGGATGGTTTGGGAAGCAGGAAAGACATGGACAGAGGCCGATGGTGATACTGCAGAAGCCATCGATTTCCTAGAATTCTACGCACGATCCATGCTGGAATTATCCCAACCCCATCCCCTTACCCCCCATCCGGGTGAGAGAAACGAACTCTACTACATCCCACTAGGTGTTGGGGCTATCATTACACCATGGAACTTCCCCCTGGCCATCATGGCCGGTATGACAGCATCCGCTATTGTTGCAGGTAATACAGTAGTATTGAAACCCGCCTCACCCACCGTCGTCCTAACCATGCAATTCCTTCAACTCCTTCAGGAGGCAGGACTTCCCGCCGGCGTCGTAAACTGCGTACCAGGGGACGGCCCTGTGGTAGGTGAGTATCTGGTGAAACACCCTGACATACGCTTCATATCCTTTACCGGATCCCGCGATGTCGGAATACGCATCCAACAATTGGCTGCACATACTGCACCAGGACAACGGTGGTTGAAACGGGTCGTTTCTGAAATGGGGGGTAAGGATGCCATTGTAGTGGACAAAAAGGCAGATCTGGACCTGGCTATTCACTCCATCGTTGGTTCGGCCTTCCACTTTGCTGGCCAGAAATGTTCTGCCTGCTCACGTGCTATCGTCCATGCTGACGTTTATGATACAGTTCTACAAGGTGTCGTGGAACAAACAAAGAAACTGAAGGTAGGACCATCCGAAGATCCAACCGTGCATGTAGGCCCTGTGATCACCCCCCTGGCAAAAGAAAAAATCTTAGCCTACATGGAAATTGGCAAAAAAGAAGGTGTTCTCCAAATCGGAGGCCATGCCATAGAAGGGGGAGGTAACTTCCTACAACCCACCGTTTTCAGCGATGTAGATCCCACTGCACGCATCGCACAAGAGGAAATCTTTGGTCCCGTAGTTGCCTTCCATCGTGCTTCCTCCTTCGATCATGCGCTCACAATCGCCAATGATACCGAATATGGCCTCACAGGCGCTGTGATCAGTAACGACCGTACCCATCTCGAAGAAGCACGTGAAGTGTTCCACGTAGGTAATCTCTATTTCAATCGCCGATGCACAGGTGCACTCGTCGGTGTCCACCCCTTTGGTGGATTCAATATGTCAGGAACGGACTCAAAGGCAGGAGGAAAAGATTATCTCCTACATTTCACGCAAGCAAAACTCGTATCGGAGGCTTTCTGAATCCTGGATTCCCTTAGGTTGCTTCAAGCGGCGCCAACCTATGGCCCCATCCCACTTGTTCCCCCCTATTTTCCTCCCACATCAATAGAAAATACCCGGGGGATACGGTAATTGGTGGGAATAAACCTGATTCCCCTAGAACTACCCCACCCCATATCACTTACTTCTATAAAACAAAACATGGGGATAGGGATATAAAGAACAGAAAAACCAACATTCCCCCAGCGAATGATGAAAATGTGTCCTCCCAAGATCATGAAATCATCATCGACCCCCGCCCCGTACACAGAAAAAACATTCCCATAGAGAAAAAAGATCATTGGGGTTGTAGTATAATGGTCCCTACGATCATTCCTTATCCCTATGGTATGCAAACAAATGGAAAGGGGGCAGGGGGGCCTTTGATGAGCAATGGCACAAACGTTCTTGTGGAATGGATTCAGAACCTGTGGGACTTGCTCCGTGATATGGGCTACTACGGCATAGCATTAGGGCTTATGGTCGAAGTAATACCCAGCGAGATTGTGCTCGCTTATGGTGGTTATCTCATTTGGCACGGAGAAATCAATTTCTGGGGTGCCTTCCTGGCGGGTACAGTAGGAGGGGTACTAGCGCAAGTTTTTCTATACGGGCTGGGATATCTAGGGGGAAGACCCCTTCTAGAAAAATACGGACGTTTTTTATTGATCCTACCTAAACATCTCGACGCTGCCAGCCAATGGTTCACCAGCTATGGAACCATGGCTGTATTTGCCGCCCGCTTTATCCCTGTGGTCCGACACGCTATTTCTATACCCGCTGGCATTGCCCGCATGCCCCTACCACGGTTTGTGATTCTCACCACATTGGCCGTCATTCCCTGGACCCTTGTCTTCTTGTACCTAGGATACAAACTAGGGGAAAATTGGACCCAAATCAGGGCCCTCATTCGCCCCTACCTCCCCTATATCATTGTCCTCACCCTCATCCTATCTACCCTCTGGTGGATAGGGAGAAAAAGAACCAAAATGTGATATCGATTAAGATCGCATGATACAATAAAACAAAATGCAAAGGGGGGGACCCATCCCCATGTCCATCCAGCCACTGGAAGCCCTTATCATTATCGCAGTGGCACTTGTATTCTTTGGTACCAAGAAGTTACCCATGTTTGGGGCAGCCCTCGGAAAAACGATCCGCGAATTCAAACGAGCCGCACGGGGATTCATCGACGATGAGGAAGCGCCTCCATCACAACCATCCCCACCAGAGGCGAAGGCTATCCACCCACAGTCCACCTCTTCCTTGCCGGACAGGGAGAAGGTTTCCCCCACACAGCAAAACACAACCTGATGGTCTAGGGAAATACGAAATGATTTCAACGGGAACATTCCCCTCATAGGAATGTTCCATTTTCTGTTATCTATACCTATTTTTTGATAAAATAATTAAAATATTTCTTATAAAGATGGTCCATAATGGGTAAAACTTCGCATTCCATGGGGAATCCATCGATCTTAGGATGACAATCCACAGGGAAGTAAATTCTACAGATTAGAGCATGCAAAAACATCCCCCAAGGAACTAAGAAAATGGAACCTATCAACAAAGTTCCCCTCAAAGAACCAGAGAAATCTCTTTATTCCAGTCCATTCAAGGAGGGTGACCTTGTGTGATTAGACGAGGTTATAGAATGTCAGCAGCGGGTAGGAATGGGGATCCCCATCGTACCAGGGGTCTAGTAGAGAACACATCACCCGCCCACCATACTAATGGTAAAACAAATTCAGTAAGGACCCCCCATGAAACAGGTGGAAAAACACCAGATAAAAACTATGAAAGTAAGGAAACATGGGAGGAACAGGAAGCCAATGAAACCCGGTTCGATGCGGACAGGGGTTGGGAGGAAGACGCCTGGTTGGAACATTGGCGCACCCACCCTGATCAATATTTAGTGACAGCGCTTCCCCTGGAGTTAGTAGAACGAATGAACAAAGCAATACAGAATACCCCACTGAAAAGAACAGAGTTCGTATTGCAGTCTATCGACCAAGCCTGTAGCAATCTGGAATTAGAAAAAATTAGGAAAAACGGTCTAGCAGAAGGGGACCCTGCCAAACTGATCAAGGATCCCCAAACAGGACATTATCGTTGTTTTCCTACTGATTTTTTCTCTGAAGAGGATTTGTACGGATTTGAAGTGATAGAAGGAAAATATTTCCAAAAACCTTGGGCAAAAACGGATGCGGGTTGGATACAAGTCAATAGCGGTTATTTTGAAGCTACGGACGACAGTCATCAGGATGCCCCTTATATCAAAATGGAGAACAATAAGCCCACGGGTTCATGGGAAGCTTACCCCTTCGCTTTTTTCGGACACGACTGGAAATGGGGCATTTATAACAATCCAGACGTCGTTCTTGAAGTCAGGGGACGACAGGAAAGTGAAAGCGGAGACCTCTGGCTAGACATTTACATCAACACCCGCCATGTCGACTCCGTTCGCACGATCCAGGAAGTCCATGATAAAATCATGGACTATGCGGGCTCAACCCATCGCTCTTAGGCAATTTTACCCTTATCTCAATGATCTGTTTCTATAGTACTTATAATAAAAAATGAAATATACCCCCCAATACTTCTATCCCCCCTTCATTCTCCGAAATCTACTGTTTCAGTGGCCATAGATCGGATTTCATCCGTCATGTGTGTAAATTCTTTGGGGTGTGTGTACCGTAGGCTATAGAAACAATGGGGATTATAATGGACCTCTTCGGAGTCGGCGGGTAGGTAGAAGGCTCCGAACCCACCTAACGCTGCTGGTGTGGAAACACCCCAGCGGTGATCGGTTTAGGGAAAGGCAGGACTAAAATTCCCGTCGGGTGTATGTCCCGTAAGCTCTGGTGTAAGCGATGAGGGTTGTAAATGGGCCTTCGGAGTCGGCTGGTAGGTAGCAAGCCTTTTCCAACCACCTACGTACTGAATGAAATACTCCGATGGTGAGCGGTTGGGAACCGGTGGGGATTAGTAGGAAGCTCAGAAAGAGTGAACCGTTCGGGAACGCATCGAAAGGAACCGTTTATGTCAAAACCTAGGTGTAGACTAACAAGTAGGGGAGAGAAAAGTCACAGAAGACGACAACCTATACTTACAATCCGAGCGGCATGCGATGTACAGGGGGGGAATCTAAACGTTTACATTATGAAGCTTAAGGGGTCATCGCAAGGAAAAAAAGTAGCCATTTACATAGTGATAGGACACAGATGGGATCATGCCTGGGGGATTCTTTATGTTGTTGAATACAGGTTCCCCCCGAAACATTGGGCACCTGAGACCAGGTTTTCAAAAATCTTCGCCCACGGCACCGGTCCCCCATTGAGACATCGATTACCACGGGCGTCGGTAATTGGTGTCTCAATGGGGGATACATATTTAATTTTATTATGATATTTTATCATAATTTTATCATTTAGAAACTGTGCAATTTCCTGTAAGGAATGCCCCATCCATACGCTTTTCAACTATGTACTAGACCAGACATGAGAAAGTGAGGGGGAACCCCCTGGAACCGCTGGGATGGTAGGTATTGGGTGGATTGGGAGGACAGAGCTATTTCGCAACACACCCTTGGATTAGAAAACGGATCGTAATCAGAGTGGGAGAAACGATAGGATCGCATAGGGTCCAATAAAGGCAACAACAATAGGACGGACCTCCCGATTTTTCTAAAATTGAGATTACCCTGTACCCAATCAAGATTCCGTGGAATATTTTTAGGAACTCTGAACCCCCACAGCGCAAAGTGGGACATCACCCTAAAAATTCCTACACTCTCAAACTAACCCTTGGAAGCATATTTTTCTTTCCTCTTCTCCCAATGTGTAAAATCGATTGTCATTGGGGCAAGATAAAACCATATCAAGAAAAACAATGCGGTGGGGACCTTTCCACTACCGTCCTTCCCATAACAAAAATAGTCTCGGCTGGAAACCTCAAAGGGGTAGAAGAAAGTCATGACCAGAGATATACACAACAAAACCAAAAAAAAGGAAAGGATCCCCTCTCGTTACGGGCGCTGGCTGCGTTGGATCACTTATATGATCATCCCCCTCTTTATTATGGTCATGGGGGGAGTAGGAACCGTCATCGGAGCTATAGTAGCCATTACCTCCCAAAACAACGCCTGGAGTCGTGAGGACTTCGATCAACGGTTTTCCAATTGGTCACAAACAAGCTACGCCTTCTTCCGTTCAAAAAATCAACGGGAACCTGAGAAGATCGATGTCCTGGTCAACCCCGATCATAGGGAAATGCTCTGGGAAATCAACGATATGTCCCCCTACGTTCACTCTGCAATCCTATCCACAGAGGATCGGGATTTTTATATCCACAGCGGCTTTGTCCTCAGTTCCATCACTCGGGCCACCTATCAGTATCTGAATTCCCTCCTAACCAATCTCCTACATCTCCCCTTCTCCCTCCCGGGAATGAAAAACAATATATCCGGCGGAAGTACTGTAACCCAACAGATAATCAAAAATACAATCCTGGAAAACAGGAAAAAAACGATCAACCGCAAAGCAACAGAAATTCTGACAGCAGCACGTTTGGAGAGATACTTTACGAAAAAGGAGATTATGCTACTCTACTGCAATAGTATTTATTTGGGCAAAAATCTCAACAAAAAACACATTTATGGGTTTGCAGCAGGGGCCAAGGATATCTTCGGTATCCCCGTAGACCAACTCCCACTGGCTCCTGCCGCCTATCTTGTCGGTATGGTTCAAAGCCCCAACCGGTATAACCCCCTAAATGACTCAGAAAATTTATCGGTAGGGCATTTGTCGGCAGGACTAGGAAGAATGCGTCACGTCCTAGAGGCTATGCTCGATAATCACACCATCACAAAGCAACAATACCAGGAAGCACTGAACTTCGATATCGGGAACCTCGTTGCTCAAAAACAACCAGACCCCCCTGCCTCACCCCACTACCCTTTCATCATCGAGGCAGTACAAAATGAGGCAATTCGCATCCTCAACAGCTTACCGTCTACCAAAAACCTAAACCGTAAAAATCTCCACCAAAAGATCACGCAGGGTGGTTACCGAATCTACACAACCCTGGATAAGGATCTTCATAATAGTCTCAACGAAGCAGCACAAAATTTCCCCGCTGCGACAACAAAATTCAAAAACCGTACCTTAAAGGAAAAACTTGGTAGTACACTCATTGATAATAAAACGGGAAGTATTCTTGCATTTGCCACCAGCAACGAATACAGTGGAAATGACCTGCAGAACTATGCACTATACGTACCTAGACAACCAGGCTCCTCCATGAAGGTGCCCCTCGCTTACGGACCAGCCATTGATCTACACATGATCTCCATCGACTCCATTATCGATGATACCCCACTCCAAAAAACAGACTCGTCCAACAACAATTTCTATAGGAACTATGACGACAGGTTTGAGGGACCCATTCCCATCATCCAAGCCCTACGCGAATCAAGGAATATTCCAGCCGTCCGTGTGTTCAAAATGGTAGGAAAAAAGAAAGCAAACGAATACCTAAAGAAAATGAACATGAGCCTTGCTCCCCGGGACGGTGAGGCCTCTGTTCTGGGAGGACTGACCCACGGCTTCACCGTCAGTGAAATGACAGGTGCCTATGCAACTATAGCCAACCATGGAACATTTCAACGGCCCCATCTCATCCATAGCATTGTGAACCTTCACGGTCAGGAGATTTTCAACTTTAAGAAGGATGTTCCCACCGTACCCGTTTTCTCCCCTTTAACAGCCCGACAACTCATTCAAATGATGCTATCCGTAGTAAACGAAGAAGGAGGTACAGGACTCCGAACCATTGGCATACCCCTAGGGGAATTCCACATCGCGGGCAAAACGGGTACCACTAATTCAGAAACCAATCTATGGTTCATTGGTTGTACACCCGAAATCACGTTAGGGGTCTGGAGCGGTTATCCTCTTAATGTGACCTCTGCCGGACATACGCGAGCCATGCAAGCCTTTGTACAGCTTTTTCAAACCATCCAATCCCAGGATCCCACCCTTTCGCCTTCCGGGAATCGATGGCCGGAATGGATGGAACAGAATGATGAAATGTCCCCCTTTGAACCCCCCTGATGCACAAAAACCTGCCCCCTTTGAGGGCAGGTTTTTGCATCCAAAACAAAAAAAAGAAAAATCGATCCTATCTATCCACCCGAACTCACCCCTTGAAACAAATAAAACATAATGAAATGATAATTTTTATGATAGGAATCAAAACAAAAAAGAAAGGGAACCCTCGCCGCTCAAGCCCATCCACCCATCACAACAAATATCGCATCGGGCAACTACTCATGTTCAATTCAAAAATATCGGACAACAACAGGGCACACATTTCCAACACTCTCGATTAAAAACCCTCGGACTACCTGCCTAAAAATGAATCACCCCTGCAGAAACGAATGATACCCGCGAAGACTATGTAAAAAACTACCCATACCTTATAGCCCCCGTCCATCATAACAAACAGGAAACCACAAACGCACCCCTCATGTATGCTCTAGAAAACCCCCCACTAGAAGGAACACCCCCTTTCCACTGTGATTGCATCAACCCGATACCCTTACAATATTTCCCCAGTGTCCAGACCCCCCTCTGTGATCCAAATACTGTCCATCAAATAGGTTGATCCGAGAGAAACCGTCGCAAAAAATACTAGGGGACGAACGGACAAATCATGGGGCACCTCTAACTCCGGGTAGGTACGCAAAGCAACACACTTCACGACAAACGATCTTTGTTCCAATGCAGATTGGCAGTCCCGTTCCATAGTTTCCACAGCCTGTTGAGGATCCATATCACGAAAATGAGAGGATGAACTACCCAACAGATTGCCTATAAGGCCCAATAAAACCCCGTAAAAAACAGACGCCCTTTGCCTCTCCTTCGCCGTGAGCTCACAATTCCGGGAACCGCAAGCTAAACCATCGTGCTCACGCATCACCGGGGTCTTCACCACGCGTATGGGCATATGCAAATCTCTGAACATCCGTTCTACGGTAGCTAACTGCCGCACGTCCCTACGCTCTAAGTAAATAGAATAGGGCTGTACAAGTTGACAAAATTTAAAAATAGCTGTTGCCACTCCATTGACAAACCAGGGATACTCTCCAAAATAGGTGCTCTGCGTAGAATGGACAACCCGGTCCACACCCACACAAGTGGAATACAACGAAATCGGATAAAACTCCCCCACTGTTGGAGCAAAAAGGAGGTCTGCACCCGCCTCACGGGCCTTTCCTTGATCCCCCGCCCAGTCCTTCGGGTAATGCTCATAATCTTCGTCCGATACAAATTGCATGGGATTGACAAACACAGACAGAACCACACGATCATTTTCATGACGTGCCTGCTCCAACATACGCTGATGCCCGGAATGCAATCCGCCCATGGTAGGCACAAAACCCACACGTATAGGGCCTCCCGCCTCATCAACCCAGGACCGTCGGATGGACCGTAGGGTGGCAACCGTTGTACATGTCCTCATAGGTAACTCTCCCCAAAAATCGTCCTGTTGGTCCGAATTACGAGGGATAACCAAGGTCCCCCCCCTGGAACCCAAAAACTTTTCTGAGGGCCTTCTCTCCTTCTCCCCGTTCATATACAACCCTCCTACTCTACTCCAGTAACAAAGGAAACAACGATCCCCTATAAAAATGAATCATCAGCAGAACCAACTTTTGGAAAGACTAGGGTATACCAGCAAAAGATCAAATGAGCCTCAGATTCACTCCCCTGTAACCCTCCGGAAAAACCCCCATGAAAAAGACGATGCCATTTCCTCAACAAGAAGGAAAAGTATGGACTTTACAGATCCATCCCACATACCGCCGGAACCCCTACCAAACGAATGGGTAAATATAGATCCTCCACCATCTGTCGGATGACCTCCATCTGTTGCGAATCATCACACTCCCAGTAGAGGGTATGAGGTCGAACCAGCTGACACAATTTCAAAACCTCTGTCGCCACCCCATCAAAACGCCCCCTGAAGTCATCACGCCCATCCTCTGCCACAGGATCCACCATCACACGTGTGGAATGGGAATTCGTATACAGCTCCTCCACTGCAGGGGCAAAAAAAATGTCCACACCCACCCTCAGGGCCTCCCCCTGATCCTTTTCTATATCATAGGAATGACGCCGATACTCCTCCATCGATCCAAAGCGATCTGGACTAGCGAAAACAGACAAAACCACACATTCATTTTCCCGCCGCGCCTGTTCCACCACCGATCGGTACCCCACATGCAATTTACCTATGGTAGGTATAAACCCCGCCCGTATGGATCCTCCTGCTCTCTCAACCCAGTTCCGCTGGGCCGCCTGCAAACTATCAATTGAGGTACATATCTCCATAAAGAAAAAACCATCCTCTCTCTCTTTAGGTAATCAAACCAGGAAACCCACCCCTAACCCCATACACAGTGCTTCGGAAATGAATCCCGAATCCCACAGTGAAAAACGATATCCACCAGCAAAGCCTTCCCGCCGCGTATCCCAGGAAAACGTTCCAACGAGGGTATTCTCCTGCCATCAAACAAACAACAACCAGCCGTTATACACTCCAACATAACGGAAATAGAAGTTTACATCACCCAATGCAACCTCAAAACCTCACCCCATAGGGGAAACATAGGAACGAGCACTGAACAAATCTCCCAGAACATCAATAACCTCTACACAAACCCCAGGGGGAAAACGCCCTATAATCCTCCCGCCGGGAACAAAATCGTCCAACAACCCCATAAACAAACGGAAAGCCACCCCCACAGGACCAGGAATACCCCCCCACAATATCTGCAAACCAAAGTCAAAAAGGGGGGGTCAAATAGGGACCAGAACCCACATACAACAGGAAAACCTCTTGCCCTACGAACATCGGACCAACATTCTGTGAAATACAAACGAGGCTAGTCCAAACCATACGAACAGAATCCTTACCACACAAAGGAATATATGTAAACCTTTCGTCTTCCAGTAGTGTATCACAACCAACTGTATTGTATATTCTTGCGACCAGGGTAAGGAAATGGGGTTGCGCAGGTGGGCACAATATAGGACCATCACAACCACCCTCACTAAAAATAAGAGAAAAATTCCAACATAATACCCCATGTCCTAACAAGCACGGAAGAAAAAAGGTGAGTAGAATTTCCCTCCAGTGGAAAAAGGAATGGGACCTACACCACCATACGAAACCGATCCTTAATCCCCCCGTCATCACAGGGGGAACACCTATGAAATCCCCATCAGCGGGGGCTGGAAAAAGTGAATGAATCACGAACAGGACAGTACATGGGGTGCTAGTGCAAAAAACAAAACCATTCCCTCGATCCAAATTTACCTGATAAATTATTTTATTTTTAATTTTTTCAATTTAGGTATTAGAGAATGAGAAGTAAGCATGGTTGGGACCATGATTGTTGCCGCTGCCATTATTTTGCACCAACACCGGTGCATTAGCCCCTCTACTTACTATTTCCACCCGCAACCCACATACGACCTTAAGCCCATAGTAGATGAAAAATCTACCCCCACGAGAGTACCCTTCAGATCAGGCCCGGTATGCAACCCAAAACATCATCGCAATATACTTGCACCAGGAACCTGTCCCCCAGAACAACGCTATTGAATGTGGCCGTCCCAAACTACATATCTTTAAGATATGGAAATTCGGCAAAAAACGCCCCTTGATCCCCACAAAGTAGTCCCCCTACATTACTACAGATCATTTACATCCTCATAACATTCCTGATCTAATCTACCCATTACTCCCCCAATCAAGGGGGGGGACAAACTATGATCATAAAAGAAACCCCCTTGAACCCCTAGACTATGGTTGGAAAACCCCGGTTCATGTCACCCTAAAGCAACGATAGGAAAAATCATCTGATGAAACGGAGATCATGACTATATACTCTCCAACTATATCATATAGATTGTACGGCTGGGAATAAAATCCACCTAAAAAAAACTAGAAAGAAACAGGAGAAAGGTCCTCGAGAGGGTATCGATATTTTTTTAATATTCAGTCAATATAAATCGAAGGCGTCCATGTACGTAAGCGCGTTGAACCACGCAAAGCAACTCGATGGGGAAGGATAACAGATTTCTCCCCCATGTTCTCCTTGCTCATGTACCCCATCAATAACCGCATTGCAACAGCCCCAACATCATAGAGCGAAACACCTACGGAACTCAACAAGGGCCGCAACTGGTGCGTAAGGAGAGGGTCGCCCAAGCCAATGAGGGAAAAATCCTCGGGCAAACTGCGCCCTAAATCCAAAACAGCATGCAAAGCACCCGCGGACAATGTGTCGTTGGCAACCACGGCCGCCGATAGGGATGGACAAGACCGTAGGAGCTCTTGCATCGCCCGATACCCCGCTGCATAATTAGCGCCACATGCCCTACGTATCCACATCCCATGCGGAACCCGGCCAAGAGCGCGCAGAGCCTCCCTATATCCCTGTTCTTGCGGGAAAATGCCTTCGGCCGTCGCCCCCAGAAATCCTACCTGACGATGTCCCTCTTCCAAGAGAATCTCAGTAGCCTCACGAGAAATTTTCAATCCGTCCGCAGCCACATGGGGTAACAAATCCATGCTATCATACATGGCCATCAAGACCACAGGTACGTCCATAATGGAGAAAAGCGAACGATGAGCAGGGGTAATACTCCCGCCCAAAAAAAGAACACCATCCACGCGCCGCTCACGCAACACACCAATGGAATGAATCTCCCGTTCCGAACAAGTATCCGCACTACTCAATAGGATGCCATAGCCATACATCGCAGCAACATCCTCAACACCCCTTGCCAACTCTGCATAAGCAACCTGGGAGATATCAGGCAACACCATACCTACAAGGGTCGTCTTCTTCCTTGCCAAGCCCCTCGCCACCGCATTGGGACGATAATCAAGCCTTCGAATGGCTTCCAGGACCTTACGGCGCGTGGTTGATTTCACATTCGGGTTGTCATTCACCACACGCGAAACGGTTGCCATAGAGACACCTGCTTCACAAGCTACACTATATATGGTCATGGGCTTCTTTGCCTTCTCCATAGGGCCCTGTCCACCCCATTTGCAGAGCTTTTACAAAAGAGGCGAAATGGGGCAAATCAATCTGCTGTTGCGCATCCGAACAAGCATCAGCCGGCACCGGGTGAACCTCGAGCATAATACCATCCGCACCAGCAGCCAAAGCGGCACGGGAACAGGGAAGAAAAATATCCGGACAACCCGTTGCATGGGCTACATCTACGACAACCGGTAAATGACTAGCCTGCTTCAATAGAGGGATCGCCGCTATATCCAACGTATTACGGGTCGATGTCTCATACGTACGAATCCCCCGCTCGCATAAAACCACCTGATGATTCCCACGCGCCACTATATACTCAGCAGCTAACAACCACTCCTGTAATGTGGCAGCCATACCACGCTTGAGAAGAACCGGATTGCGAATCTCCCCCAATAATTTCAATAAAGCATAATTATGCATGTTCCGTGAACCTACTTGCACAACGTCCACATAGTGCAGCGCTGCCTCCAGATCGTAGGGACACATAACCTCGCTCACCACACAAAGCCCATGGGCATCAGCAGCCTGACGTAGGAGAGACCAACCCTTCTCCCCTAAACCTTGAAAATCATAGGGGGATGTACGCGGCTTAAAAGCACCCCCCCGGAGAAAATGCACGTGATGAACCTCTAAAGCAGCTGCGACAGCAAAGATTTGTTCCTCTGTTTCTACCGCACAGGGACCGGCTATAATCTGCGGCTCACCCGCACACCCTAAGGGGATTCCACGCTTTCCAACTCGTATCACCGTATCGGTAGCCCTGTGTTGACGACTAACACGTAAAGTCGAATCCCCCTTCAAATGCGTCCGGGAGGCAAGGGGATTGGGAGAAAAACAAATGGGTGAACCTACGCTGCAATCCCCCCCCTCCCCTCCCGTAGGGAATCGATTCGTCGACTTTACCATAGTTTCCGCGAGGGATAAATTCGACAGCTTCTCTAATTCCTTCATAAGAGAGACGCGCTCCTGGGATAGGGCCTGCAAC
Source organism: Pasteuria penetrans (assembly GCF_900538055.1). NCBI lineage: Bacteria > Bacillati > Bacillota > Bacilli > Caryophanales > Pasteuriaceae > Pasteuria > Pasteuria penetrans. Next base: position 754,770 of record NZ_UZAC03000001.1, on the reverse strand, counting down.
TGCGAATCCAACTGCTGCTTTCTTTTGCGCAAATCCTCGCGTGGTACCTCAACGCTCAACACATTCCGCCTCCTAGTCGTTTTTGATCCCCAAGGGGGCCACTTGGGCCATCCGTCGTCCGTGTGAACGAGAAAAAGCCTTCTATCCCCTGAGCAAGGAAGAAGAAATAGAATCGGCGAACCCACCACACCTCGATCTGCTACAATGCAATCTAGATGGCTGGCAGAAACTACCTCCCAAGTATAAACGCTTACCTTGTCAAGTTCAATAATTCGCCCGTCCCCTCCGTAACCTCTGAGAGGATTGTAAATCCGATAATCCATGTGTATTCTAAATATTCCATAGACTTTATGGGGGGTCAAACATGCATTCTTCCATTGATTTAGTAGTTATGGCAGGGGATCAAACGGGACAGGAATTACTACTAGAGGCACTCCGTATTCTCGATCCTACCCTCCTTCGATACGACATCAAACTCCATCACTTCAACCTAAGCCTGGAAAATAGAAAGGCCACCCACAATCAAATCGTAAGAGACGCAGCCCAGGCCATGCAGAAAACGGGCTTTGGACTGAAAGCGGCCACCATCACACCGGAAAAATCGTCCAGCATCGGCAGCCCCAATGCATTGCTTCGGGAGGCCATAGAAGGGAAGGTCATCCTACGAACAGGTCAACGGATTCCCGGCACTGTCCCCGCCGCGGGTGCCCACGCCCCGATTTCCGTTGTCCGGATGGCAGTAGGGGACGCTTATGGCGCCAAAGAATGGCGAACGACGGAGGATGGAGACGAAATAGCCTATCGAACCGAACGCATCGATCGCACCACCTGTCATTCCGTTGCCGAGTTCTCCTTCCAACACGCGCGTCGGGTAGGAGCCAAGGTATTTGGAGGACCTAAATACACAGTCAGTCCCGTGTATGAAGGTTTACTCAAGGAAGAACTTGATCATGCCAGCCGCCGCTATCCCGATGTTCCCTATGAACCCCAATTGATTGACGCCACCTACGCCCTCTTACTCAACCAAGGAGGGGAACCACTCGTAATCCCGGCCCTAAACCGGGACGGAGATTGTCTTAGTGATCTTGTACTGCAACTCTTCGGTTCCCTTGCCGGTGCGGAATCCGTCCTCCTCTCCCTAGATGAAAATCATCAACCCAAAGTCATCATGGCAGAAGCCCCCCACGGTACGGCCCCTGCTCTCGAGGGCAAAAACATCGCCAATCCAATGGCAATGATTTTAGCCTGTGCGTCCATACTCATTTATACAAACCACCCACAGGCTATGAAAGCAGCACAAGCCATCCGCGAATCCATATGGGAAACACTCTATTCCGGTATTCGTACGGCCGATCTCGGGGGTAATGCAACGACCTCCTCTTTTACGGATGAGGTCGTTCAACTCACCAAAAAAAAATTGGGATCTGAAAAAGAAAACCAAAGTTGAGGGAAGAAATACAATCCCAAATCGATCCCTTATGATAGAGGAATGACCCCTACCCATTGGATCTGCACAGGTTGATCCAGTGTCCATCCCTATCAATCTCCATCGTCGAGTAGCCCTGGTATTTCAACCGGTACCTCAAAAAACAGAACCCAACACCCTCGTGTCATCTAGCTCTCCCCACCCCACATAAATCAACAGTACGCAACGTGCGTTCACTATGATTATTGCATGGACTTCAGAATCAATACGGATTCCTCGTTTTTCCACTTGATCTTTCCAGGCCCCACCACGAATACTCTAACCCCTTTGCTCCAACCCCCATTACAGATCATAACCACTACGAACCAGTTCGCTCCTGTGTGTAGGAATCCCCGATATCCCTCGTCTTTCTTACCGACCTAGCGATGATCAGCCATTGGGGCATCCCATATGACAAGTTCCCGAGTTGCATAGAAAAGCCTGTGTTGAGGAGTCCATTCCGCTTGCACACCATATACCGCTTGCCAGGGCAGTAGATAGATCTTGCTTCATAGGCTTACCCGGATCCATACCCTCCAGTTTCGACATAAAAACTACTCCTTTCGATGCGCCATTGACCGGTTCGTCTGCGCTGATCCCCCCAACACTCACCAGGCAGGGGGGCATGGCCCCCCACCTGTTCCCTACAATCCGCTCACGACCCACGCTCTCACCACGAACCGCTCTAGTGTAGTTCGCCATCTATACGGTCAATTCCGCGGGGGGCCACCTCTATCTTTCCTACACCTATGATGGATTGGCACACAATCCACAAAGAGTATCCATCCTATGGGAAAAGCAAGCTACCTTTACCCAACCACTATGGATCATCTAGAAAGGCATCATCATAGAAACAAGGCAACAAAATAGGGGGCAGACCTATCCATCCAACCCACCCATAAAAAAATCCCCCCGGTGTTCCCCAGGGGCGTACCAAGGGGAAAGGAGGGAAAGTGTTCCCCATCAGGGGAGCCGATTCTAATTCAAGATGAACACCTTATTCTGGGTCTACTTCCTGGACTAGTATATGACGCCCATTGATATTTTGGGAATTATTTCCCGTCTTGACTAACCTCAGCACATGATCCTTTCCATCTGCGGGCACATCCGCGAACAAAGATTGTTCGAATTCCTGCTGGATACCCGAACCCAAAAATCCAACGCGATTGCCATCTAATTGAACTTCTGCACAGCTTTGTAAATTCCCGTTGTCAGCAGAATGGGTAGAAACAGCGAGACCAACGGTTACACGATAACGCTTACCGGGGGCCAGGATGACGTCGTGCGTGGGGAAATTACCACCAGGGCGAATGGACGATCCCCTGGGTTGCGATCTAAGACCCGTGATCGCCATCGGTCCATTGGGGGTGGGGGTATCCGGATTAGGAGACGCGGAATACAGGGAAAAGTCCGCCGATGAGATGGTAGCGTTCCTACCAAGGGGACCCTGAGGACCTTGGGGGATGGAAACACCATGGACATTGTTGTTGATGATATTATTGCTGGTGATGGCGTTGTTGATGATATTATTGTTGGTGATGGTGTTGTTGATGTTGTCATTCATAATTGTATTACCAGCGTAACCATTCCCGTTACCAAAATAGCTCCTATAGCGGTTGCCCACGTCATAATTATGATCGATTGCGCCTAGCATCATGTCTCTCTGATCGTGATACATAGAACGGAATTGTTGGAGGTATTGAAATATCCGAGTACCACCATTAGCTACATCCCATTCTATGAACGGGATGCCTAAATTCGGATACAAGGTGGAGGTCAACAATTCAATGATTTCCAAACTATTCAATCCTGGATTCGACTGTACATATCGAAGAACCCATGACATGCGATGGACCATACTCTCTACGTAAACACCATCCCCTTCCCCGAGTCTATACATCAGATAGTTATTGATCATCTGTATATGATGTGTGAAGTTTCTATACCTACAATATGGGTTATTTTTATTTGGAATTAAAACGTTAGTATAATCATAGGAAAAATTATTTTTATTATAAAGGGGAACACTCCTTTGCACAACCGGAGAACCACCCCCAGCTTCCGTAGGTGAGGAGAAAAAACCCGGGGAGATGGACAACATACCGGCAGTAACCCATACTAAACCAGAGTTGATAATTTTCCTCAATGTAACAACCCCCCGAATATACAAATTTAATTTATATAAAAATAACACTTAATTACATTAAATTATATTTAAATTATACACAACCGCACCCGCGAAAGATATTGGTAATAAATAGAATAATAGAAAAAACAACTTTGTATGGATTGTGATTTTCTATATATTTGTCATGACCCTATCATATATTTAGACAATAGATATAGGAACGTATAATCCTCTATTAGGAGATACCCCATCTATGAATTTGATCCCACCCTTTAGTATGGATGAAAAGCATACCGTCGTAGGTGTGAATTTCTGAAATAAGGTTCCCAAAAGGGAAGTCCACAAAATGGGGGACTTCCCTGACGGATTCATATGTATAATAATTTTATTTTATTACAACAGTTATGCTGGAGCCAATCCTTTCATCACCTATCCTTCCCCCCTGACCATCCTGGGTATTCCCTCTCCCCTTTATGTTCCTAGCATGCATACGGTCTATCATCATGTGAGACCCCCTCCTAATTTGCCCTATGTTTCCGGTAAACAAACTTTGATACGCTTACCAATACCCAGGATTTTGTTTTGCGAATAACCCTTTCCCATCTAACACTCTGCCCCCTCCATTCGATTTTGGAAACAGAGGTTCTGCTTTCTTACAAGGTCCTCCAGGGTGTTGATTCTGAGTTAATTCCCTTCCTGTTCTTTCCGTTGAGAGATCTGTTCCTTCAATTAGAAAATGTTTTTATAGGAAACATCCTATTCATCCAAAGATACCTTTATAACAGTACCTATATAACAGTACCTAATGAGCCAACCAACTCCGCGAAAAACCAATGGACAACCTTCATTGCTTATACGGCTACTGGACACACCCCCTGGAGAATACACACGTCGGGTAGGGCTGACATTCATGCCGTTTTTAGATCCCACTTCGGTTATAGGAATATTGCTCTGGGGTTTCAGCAATCCCCTCGAGTGGGTTTCACCCTAAAGTTATCGCTGTACTGTCCTCGTTAGGATGAGTCAGCCCCTTCGCCCCGCCCTCATTATGAGAGTTTCATCGCTACTATGAGCTGATCCAACGTCATGCACAGAGCCTCAAAATTCCCTTTGACTTTTATCATCGCCCGAATCGTGAGTAGATCGTCCCCCGTAAATTCTCCCAACATGTCAGATCACACCCCGATTTTGACATAAATGGTCCCTTTCGATACGTCCCCGAACGGTTCATTCCCGTTAGGCCCCCTAATCCCCACTGGACGGTAATTCTAGCCCCGCCTTTTCCTAACCACCCACCATCGGGACGTTTCTACACCAGCAGCGTTAGGTGGTTGAAAGACTTGCTTACCTACCGGCGCCAGATCCGAAGGGCCATTTACAACCTTCATCGCTTACACAGACTATGAAGGGCCATTTACAACCTTCATCGCTTACACAGATTACGAAGGGCCATTTACAACCTTCATCGCTTACACAGATTACGAAGGGCCATTTACAACCTTCATCGCTTACACAGGTTACGAAGGAACACACACCTGTTCGGACACTGCCCCAGCCCTATTTGATTTTATATTCAATGAAGTAAAAATGACCCCCCCTCTAGAACCTCTAGAGAAGAGGGTCATTTTCTTTGACCCCTCGAAATCTCCCCACTCACTACTCGCCATTCATCCCCTAGAACCCCCCCCGGATCGTTGCTGTTGTTGCTGACGTTTAACCATCGAAACCCCTTTCTGAGGATCTCTCCTTACCTGTTCAGCAAAACCCCGTAAGGAATCCCGATCCACATCAGCTTGCGTCACCCGCAGGAGATAATCGAATACTGCTTCCATTCCACCTCGTTCATGGGCACGTCGTGCCTCACCAATGATTTTGGAGAGTTGCTCCTCTGTGATTACACTTCTCCCCATTATGCTGTTCACCCACGAGGCTACTTCACGGATGGTGCCCCTGTTTTTCTTATCCAATCGGTACTCATCTCCCTCCGCGACCCTATGGAGATCCCGTCCATCCTCTATAAGGAAGACCCCTACACGATATGTAATTCATCTATGATTGAACACACCCATTAGCCTAATCTAGGAGGGTATTACATACAACCAAATCTACCCCTCGGAAAAACGATAACCTCCATCATGATGCAGATCTATATGTAGGGGGAATCACTTATACTATTCATAAAAAAGGTACCGGAGTAAGTACTGTATTTCGCATATAAAGCTATGTAACCAAATAAGAAATGGAATGGATACCCACAATAAAGAGGCCAACTCCTACGTGCGCTTGTATCCAATCCTGCATACAGTGAAGCATAATCATAATCCAAAAAACTGCAGCTCCAATTCCACCAGAACAAAGCCAAACCACACCATCACAGGAACATAGGAAAACACGACCTCACACTATATTCATTATGGAACTAAAATCGAACCACAACCAAAAAACTATGAAAAACAAAGCTAAACCTACCTAAAAAAAATATAATTATTCCTACTCATGAAAGCAATCCAATCCATTCCCACGGGGAATGGGGGAAATACCTGTCGAGTATCCTCATCGATCCCCTCTACATCCCATTCACCCTATTCTCACAAACGAATATGGAAATCATTACGCCAAGTAAATTGCACAAAATCATTGGGCACGTTCCTCAAGCACCAGCAGATAAAGAACAGGGGGTGAACTCTTATGAGCTGTGGAGGATACGCTTTTGGTGGTGGTAGCCGCTGTTTATTCATGTTCATTCTCATCATAGCCGTTATTTTCTGCTTCTTCGGTGGCGGCGGAAGCTTCTATGGCGGCGGCGGGGGCAATTGCGGTACCTGTTAAGCACATCATCCCCACACACATAGAAAGGCTCTAAGGTACCCTCCAGTAAAGGAGGTGATTCATAACCATGAGCTGCGGGGGATTTGGGGGCTACGCCTTCGGAGGGGGTAGCCGTTGCCTGTTCATGTTCATTCTCGTTATAGCCGTTATCTTTTGTTTCTTCGGCGGCGGTGGTTGGTGGGGTAATAACTGCTAAAATTGAGAAAAAGTGGGACCCCAACCTCCATCGTGATCATCCACCCAACTGCCACTCCTTTTGCCGTAGCAAAAACCACGGAGGAAGTAGGTGTATCATTCGTAAGACGCGAAGGATCGGGGAGCTATGCTTTCAAAAGCAATAGCAAACCACATCTACTCCATATCCCTCCTTGTCATCGCTATTCTCTTTATATCCCTTCGGCGGCGGTGGCCAACGGGGTAATAACTACTAGAACGTAGGGATCCGAAAAACCCCCCACTGTCACCGCTAACCGAGCCACCCGATCGCTCTCTTCTGCACAACACAAATCATTAGAGGAGTAGGTGTATAATCTATGAGCTGCGGTGGATTTGGGGGCTACGCCTTCGGAGGGGGTAGCCGTTGCCTGTTCATGTTCATTCTCGTTATAGCGGTCATATGGTGCTTCTTTGGCGGCGGATGGACCTGTGTTAGGACAGGGTGCGGGTGCTAATCCCACAATGTATCACAAGATCCCTATCAGTGAATCCATCGTACTGAAATAGCAACACCATTAAGAACCAATCCAACGAACCCTATTCAAATCCCGGTTCATTTGAATTACTATCGCCCCATAACAACCGAAAAAAAGGGCCCTTCGTAGCGAGCCGTCATCGGATTAGGATCCAATCACAATCTCCATCTATCCGCCCACCGGCAAATACCCATGGCCCCCCGGTTTATTCGCCAAAATAGGGTGGGCGGGTAGATTTTTTATACCTTCCCCCTGTACCTAAAAGATTATTGGATAAAAAACAAACATTACATATCCTATATAGAAATGATTAGGAATTTAACGCTTGAATCCCTAGCAAGGTACAGCCTATAATGGAGGGGGAGATTTCGCTAATCAAAATACCCCCGCCGTGAAATGAGTTGAAAATGGATGGAGGAAGAGAATTCATCCCTCACTGGCAAGCCCTCATCCATCCATGGTTCTAGCTGTATGTATGGAAAGGAAAATTTTAATGAAAATACTGGAAACAAAAAAACTTTCCAAGGTATACGGGCAAAGAGTGACATACCGCGCCCTAACAGACATCAATATGACCGCCAATCAGGGGGAATTCGTTGGTGTTATGGGACCCTCAGGAAGCGGGAAAACGACTTTGCTCAACCTGATTGCAACCATTGACACCCCTACCTCCGGAGAAGTATTGATCAACGGCTGCAATCCCCACGAATTGAATAAAAATAAACTGTCCCAGTTCCGGCGTCGCGAATTGGGTTTTGTTTTTCAGGACTTCAACCTACTCGATACCCTCACCGTAGGTGAAAACATTGTTCTTCCCCTCATGCTGGACAAACACAGCGTACGAAGTATGGAGGAGAAACTGGCTATTATAGCTAAAAAATTAGATATAACGGAACTACTAGATAAACGAACCTATGAAATATCAGGAGGACAAATGCAAAGGGCCGCCATCGCACGAGCCATCATTCACGAGCCATCCTTACTCCTGGCCGATGAGCCCACCGGTAATTTGGATTCCAAATCATCACGAAACGTCATGAGTATAATAGAAACCATCAATCAACGGGAGAACGCTACCATTATCATGGTAACCCATGATCCCGTGGCCGCCAGTTACTGTAACCGTATTATCTTCATCAAAGATGGGCAACTTCACAACCAAATCCAAAAAGGGGAAAATCAACAAAAATTCTTCCAGCAGATCATCGACGTTCTCTCCTTCCTGGGTGGAAACATGCCGAGTGTTTCTGCCGAATCCGTCTAGATCTAGATCCAATCGGTTAGAAAAAACCCCCCGAAGAAAAAGCGTCCGTCCATGACAAGGATGCTTCGTACAAGGGGGTATTTTTTCTAATACATTGTGGACGTTACTTGCATTTTACATATAATTACGTAATGATACAGTAAAATATAAATATGAATAACTACTAAAACCAAGAAAAAAGGCAGGAAAAAGGAAACGTAACACAGGGTCCAACTCACAGTAAGTTGAATAGTAATTTTTATATTTTTTTAATAAACAATCCGCCAATCTCTCACCATCGCCTTCATCCGTTGAATTTGATCTGGTGACCAATAGGTACCCCCAGGGGAGAAGGAGGCATATCCTAGACCAGGGCACATCACATTACTGCGTAAACCATCAAATTTGCAATCACGATCATCGTCACCAATGTGTTCCTCTCCAAGGTTGTGGGTGAGTTCATGTTCTATAGTACCAAGATTCATATACCAACGGTCATTATATTCTTTCTCATCAGAAGATGTACCCTTCTCCGAGGGATGACCTACGCGGACAATCGAGGCAAGAGGTCCTAGTTTCTTTAACGATCGCCCAAGCCACCCTACTGTGGCTTGGCCAAAGGTAGAGAATACATCTGAACCTGAACCGTATTTTCCTTGTCTTCCAGTAAAAGCAACTTTAATATGCGCAAAGGAGGGTGAGGGATTCTCCTGAACATAACGCAGATACGCAAATCTTTTTTCTAAAATTAATTCCTTCTTCAGCTCTTGGACATGAACGACTTCTATTCTTACCCCTATGGCCTTATAAAAACGTTTACTTATTTCACTAAAAAACATACGTATATCCTCCTCCCACTTTGGATGATTTTCACGGTAGGAAGGATCAGCATACGCAACAACACGAATGGACCGTGAGCGTGGCACGCCCCCATCCCCATTTCTTACGGTGAGAAGGGTCCACTCCCGATCGCCAGGATTCCTCTTCCAAACATCTACTAATTCAAGGACAGGATGATCAATAAATCTAAATATACGAAGGGATCGATCCGTAAGCTGAACACAAATATCATACACCCTCGTACCCTTACCAACCCTACCAAACCCACGACCACCATCATCATTTTTAGACGATTTTACGATTTCAAAATCTATCGCCTCGTCCGGGTCGTACCCTTCTTGAGATAACAACCACTCGTAGATACGTTCCGACATACTTACCTTACCAGCACGGTTGGGATCCCCCACCTTCCATTCCCCTGTTTCTCTATCTCCCTGATCCCTTTCATGACCCTTATCCACAGAAGAATCATTAGATTCTATTTTTCTTCCTTCGCCCGTTGTTTCGCTGCCATGGGGAACCGACTCTGGGGAAAAAGAACTTTGGGCTAGCGTGGACGGAGATACTGTCATAACAAGCAGAAGAAAACCCACGGGAATGACTACATTATATATATATATTTTTTAAAAATTTTAATCAAAATATATTCACCTCATGAAAAAAATATAAATTACATAATCCTAAAAATATTTAGGATAAAATAAATACCATTGATAGATAGATATATCATATTTTACATAAAACTTTATAAAAACAATCTAAAAAAATAATTTACCTACCCCGACAACCTAGAAATTGGTTGCTTCCTAAATCACATTCGGGGCCGACCTCATAGGTTCTTTATGGTTCATTAAGAAGTTCAGCATATCTAAATCCTACAGTAAATTGAATCATAATTTTTTATATTCTTGTACTCAGCCAGTCCCTAGCCATCACCCTCATCCGTTGGATTTGATCTGATGACCAATGGGGATGCATTTCATCTTCCCTCATACTGGGACACATCACATTACGGTAAGAACCAGATCCACAGTCAACGTGTCTCTCCCCGAGGTTATGGGTAAGTTCATGTTGTAGGATGAAAACATCCCGATCCCAACCAGCGTACATACCCGCCCCAAACTCCGAGGGATGACCTGCATGGACAACTGTAGCAAGGGGACGATACCATTTTCCTGAGGATTGATCAGCCAATCCCATCAGTCCCACGTCCTGTGGGCCACCACGGTTCCCAGTAAAAGCAACCTTCACATGCGCGAAAGAGGATAGAGGGGCCTCCCGAACAACAGATATATCTTTTACATTTAGATTTTTTTCTATCTCTTGAACATGAACAATTTCCATTCCCACTCCAATTGCCTTGCGAGACCTCTCACTCAATTCACGAACAAGCATACGTATATCCTCTCTCCACCCGGGATGACCCCTACGGTAGGAGGAATCAGCATACGCAGCAATACGAATGAACTGTGAACGTGGTACAGCCTCATCCCTGCCCCGTTGGTCCTCACCGGCTTCCTTTTCAAAAATTTTATCACCTATATTGTCAGGAAGAATTTTTTTGATCTCCTTCTTGCATCCCTCCCATATTCCAGAAGAAGAACTCTCCCCCTGTCCTCCTTGACTAATTCCATTCCTTTCTCCTACAGAAAGGTGGGTCCACTTCCGATCGCCAGGATTCATCTTCCCAACCTCTTCTAATTCCCCACTCCCCGAAAACCGAAAATGGCGGAGAGATTGGTCAGCAAGCCGAACTTGAACATCTCTACTATTACTATCCTGATTCTTAAAAAAACCTATAATTTTATGGCCTACCCCACCCTCCTCCCGGGATATCCACTCTTTGATACGGTTTTGGTACATCGAATCAACTGAATCCACGGGGGAACTTGTCCATTCCCCCGTTCCCCCACCACTTGATCCCCTGTTGCCCTGATCCCCTTCATGATCCTTATTCATAGAATCATCATTGAAATTTACCTTTTTTCCCTCCCCGGATATTCCGTCACCATAGGGAACCGATTCGATAGGATGAGAATTCTGAGCTAGTGTGGGCGTAAATATGGTCAAAGTAAACAGGGAACAACATGTAATGATAACCGGAATATAACTACATTTTTCGTATATTTTCATAAATTGTAATATTCACCCGCCAATATATACAATATAAAACGTATGATTATAAACACAAAAATTAAAAAAATATATTTTTTATTTCATCAAGAAATCGTTAGAAACCACCCTAAGGGAATTTGTTTGCCTACTCCAACAATCTAGCAATTCCCATTGGGGAAACCTGCCCCCCTCCTGCTGTGGGTAACAGCAAGCTTTTGGCCTTTGGATCCCCGAGGATAGATCCGTGGTTGTGTAGTAGGGGGGAGATGCTATAGATTCTTCATAAATCCATTTTTTTATGGTCCCCCCTTAGGGGTTTATTGATTGAGACATTCAAAAGATACTGGGGGATCTCCTCTAGAAGGTTTCCCATTTGGACAACCCATGGACATGGGTTGTCCAAAATAAAGCACCATATTTTTTATGGTCCTTTTGGATGAGGTCACGATCGGGCATCAAAGGGCGGTCTACGTTCCCCCCTTTTCCTTATGGGAAGATGTGTCCATTTCCAGCCACCTGAATTCATCCTCCAAACTTCTATCATCCTATCTCTTGAAAACCTAAAATATTAGAAGGTATCTCTCCTCCTTGCATTCCACCACCTTCCAAAACAACTTTGAGGGGGATCAGAACCCTGGACAAACGTTGGTGAAAATAATATCGTGGGTATCTTTTCTATTGTGGGCCCTAATTGTTATATCTATTCATTATTTACTTTATAACACTACCTCTCTTGTTATATCTAATTACATTGTATGATAATTTCAATTATTTATCAATATTTTGGTTCTTTTTACAAATATAAAAAGGGGAGGACAATCCTCAAATGTGGGAACTTCCTTCCCTTGCAAGGCAAATGGACCAAAGACCCCCTCCATTCCCACAATTGGAGGGGGTCCCGATAAAACATGAGTCCTCGTAACGCTACTTCTATCCATCCCCGTCTCATGCACAATGAGGGAAGGGGCCACCTTGCTACTTGTCCCCCTTTCAGGGGACAAGTAGTTGATTTACTGATAAACGACTCGTTTCCCTTGGTGATTCCAGCTGCTTACCGACAGCAATTAACATAATAGGACGAAAACGAGCAGGAATAGAAAATTCCTCCACCAAACGTTTGGGATTAAAGCCCCCCATGGAACAACTATCATAGCCCCTATCCTTTACAACCAACATCAATTGCATGGCTGCCAGGGAAGCATTAATCAACGCCTCCTGTACGGCAACTTCTGAACTACTCTTATAGGTCTTCTCAATCTGGTCCCTGAGACGATCATATGTTTCTTGCGTGATCCGTCCCGCCCGTAGGTCGGGTCCCAAAATAGCCGGCAAATCACTCGGGGCCTCCGTATCCCCAAAAACTAAAAAAACCACTGCGGCATCCACCACTTGTCTCTGGCCATAGGCAATAGGTAACAACCGTAGTTTTTGTTCCGCATCGGTAATCACGCGATATCTCGCATGCTGTAAATTCCAAGAGGAAGGAGCCGTAGACGCCAGCGAAATCCATGAGCGCCATTCCTCTTCCGAAACCTGAACCGATGGGTCAAACTTCTTCACACTTTTTCTTTGCCGCATAGCCTCAGCAACTTCCACACGTACAACCCCCTTGAGGTATCCTTATACTTTTAAACCTATCCCCTCAACGGATAGGAATGAAATCCCCCACTCCGTCCATATTCACATACTGTTCCCCCTTCATAACCATGGACACTCTAAATTTATATTGTTATTTTATCTGTATGAGGATCGATTACTCTGATTAGGTAATCATTACTACAGAACGTAGGAAATATTGCACACGCAAAAACGGCCCCCGCTACAACCCCCCCTACCTTCCATTGGAAAACCCCTGTCATCCGAATCATCACACAAAATCAACAGTGGGGGAAAGAATACCAGATGAAGATAGCACATACACCTGCTACCCTAACCCCCCACAGGAACCCACGCAATACTTTCACATTATGCGGCTCCCATTGTACCATATAGATCTTACCCATTCAGAACCAGTCTGGTGTTATGTTTTTCCATACCCCTCTCTGCTGTATGTTGTATCTATCCGGGTTTTCATCCAAATGTTACCTGGTCCAGCTTACGATCATCCTCTGATCCCGAATTGTGCGTTTTCGTCCGACCAAGCTGGTCCATCCACTTGCGATCATATCTTCATTCCAGATTTTATGTTGGCTGGTCCAGGCTGAACATATTCGACCCCTTCGCTCCGCTCCTATTACAAGGGTCTCATCACTACTAGGATACGAACAATCTCGGGCATGTCATCGCTGTGTAGAAACCCCCCACTATTTTCTTCTTTGGCTTCATCGTTCATAGATTTTTTTCTATTCCCCCAATCGACTGATTTATAATATTTTCAAATTTTTTACTACCCAGTATACCCAGAAGCCCCTTCAAAATCATCAACTCCCCTCTACAGGAACCCGAAAGATGAATCATCTATCCATCCTACCTGACGGTGACTCTTTCGAGGAGGAAAATGAGCCGACCCATACGATCTCTCTCTGTCTTCCTTTATCTACCCCTAACAGAAATGTCGTATTATCTGGATACCTTGCCTGACCAACATGTTATCCACCTCCAACCTGTTCAACTGCCCTTGGCCTGGACCCCAACAAAAATTTTTTCCCGTGCCATTTTCGTGTCGACCCCTCCCAGAGAACCCGCTATCATTATACCCACCCGAACTATGCTACCAAGGGATATAATACACAACCGGCTTCGGGTGAACTATCCAATGACTTATTGAAGCCACACGAGGCAATGCACTACGCCTGAGAGTAGAGAAGACACTGGATAGGAAAAAAAAGGCAAAACAATCCCCCTAAACGCCCCTCCGGGTATTCCCAAATAGATTACCCCACTGGTGTTATGACCTATCTACAGCGAGAAGAGGATCATGACACCGGTCGATGAATCAGAATACGAAGAAGAGGGAATCGTCACAGGGCCAGAGGGACAAATTATGAATTATCAATAGGGAGTTGACATACAAAGGAATGGGGATGGATACTGTTCCCCCAGGACAGATGTTGAAATGTCGAACCGTGGTAAACCAAAAACAGAGGAGTTGAATCGGTGTAAAGATAACGTAAGGAAATTTAAATACCCATTATATATACATATATGTATGAAAAAGCTACACTTAGTAAGCGGGAACGTTAACCTTCCGTCAGAGGATAGCGGGATGACTATCCTAAAAAAACAAGAGAGGGAGTGTCGATGATCATGGTAAGAACAGTAAAAATGGGCATTCTATTCGCCTCCACCAGTCTATTGGTCCTAATGGGTGGAAACGGTGTCATGGCCAATTCGATAGAGGATCAGAAAAATATAACACTAACAGAGAAAGAAAAGGATGAAATATTGGAAGCAAAGAAAGAATATGGAAAAAAGCATGGCAAAAAGGATCAAGGGACTACAACATTAACAGAAAAAGAAAAAGAAATAATGTTGACATGGAAGAAAGTGGATATTAGATATAAAGAACTACTTAGAAAAGCGATACAGAATCAAAACCAGATATCTGAAGGGGATTTGAAGAAGTACGTAGATGAACTTAGTAAAGAATTTAGTAAAATTACTGATAAATACGGACATATGGATGATGAAGGTATAACCTATCGGAAGGATCCAACCCCAGAGGAGGTGCGTTCACAGATAATGAAGGATGTAGAAGACATCCGTAAAAATCCATCGAAGCTTAAAGACTTACAAGAATAAATCGACAAGGATAAAGGAAATTACTAAACCAAAACAATGAATAAGAGGGGGGCGGATCACCCCCCTCATTTACGTTCATAGGTACTACCACCCAAAACTTACCTTATATTGACAACTGTTGAAAAGAACCGTTCAACAATTCCCACCAAGCATCCCTATCAGAAAGGTGATCTAAACCCGTCGTAGATAACGAACAACCCTGCGGAGAAAGAACGGAACTTGTTCTTTTTTCTATCCATTCTATTTACATAGCATAGTTATTGAGTACTGCATTGCCATACCGAGAGACCATCCTGTCATCTAGCCTCCCTGTGGTGTCCTTTTCATTCATTCCTAACTATCAATATGCCATTATTGCATTTTTATACATAACAACCTGAGTGAATTATTTGCTATGAAATATCGTGCTGGTATATCTTCCACCGAGGAGGTATTGATAAAAGGATAAGTATCCCTAAATGATATCGATTTCCAGGGAAAAAGCAAAGAATCGGACTATCCCTTTTCACAGCAACACCTATCTCCTGAATCCGCATCCACATCCACATGCACAACTTCAGTGCGCACCCCCATAGGATACCAGAATCCCATGGGGGTAATTTTTTTGCATATTCGGGTTTTGAATTAGAACCCACTACATTCAACCATTCCCTGTCATCCCATCGCCACAACTAAACCCCCAGGGAAGAAGCGCCAGGCCACACACTTCTTAGCCTGGAGCAACCGTTCCAACGGCGGAAATCAGCGCTATGACAATCCCTGCATACAAGAATATTTTATAAAACGTCGTCCCTCGCTCATTCAAATGCATGAAGGTATAGAACTGCAAAAAAACCTGTACCGTGGCCAAAACGATCAATATGGTACAAAGCAACAACGACCTACTTGCCAGAAACGGTGAGGCGACTACATAAAATGCCAAAGCAGTCAACGCAACCATCAAAAAGAAACTGGCAAGTACCTTGATCATACTCTCATACAACCGCGACTGCCTCTGCCCCATCCCAACATCCCACTCCCTGTCCATTTCGACATGGAAACCATATTTTACACTATAAAAATCTGGGAACAAAGGACCCTACATACCCACTTTACCGAGCAAATAAACGATACTGAAAATAAAAACCCAAATCACATCAATAAAATGCCAGTACAACGTGGCAACAAACACTTTCGTACCCGTTTCCGCGTTGATTCCTCGCCTCTGCAACTGAAACAAAATTGCTGCGATCCAACAAAGACCATAAGCAACATGCGCACCATGAGTACCTACCAACGTATAGAAAGAGGAACCAAAGGCGCTCCCCATTACAGTATGACCCAGTTTCGCATAATGCCAAAATTCAAACGCCTCCAACATGAGAAACGCAAACCCCAGACCCCATGTAACGAGCAACCAACTCATCGTACCTATCAAACGAGTCGCCCGCATGAAAATCACGGAAAAAACACTTGTCAAACTACTCACCAATAAAAGCGCCGTCGCAGCCATTACCAACCTCAATTCAAACAGTTCCTCGGAACCAGGCCCCCCCATCGCCTCCCCCCGTAGGGAAAGATAGGAAGCAAACAAGCAGGCAAACAGAACCGTCTCAGCAGCCAGGAATAACCAAAATCCCAACACCTTGCTGCGTGCCTCCGGCGTACTAGACTCCCAATAGCCCGTATGTTGGTTATCATGTGACAAACTCATCATCCCTGTTCCCCTTTCCCAACCGATCCCGGATCCATATGATAACCCGGATCCTTCTGAAAGGAGCGTAAAAACAAGCAAACAACAACCCCGAGCAAACCAAAAATACCCAAGGAGAGACCGGCCCAACCAATATCATCACCATAGCTATTAGACGAAATGAAACCCAACCCCGCCACGAAGAAGAAAACAGACATTAAAAAGGGAAGATAGTTCGGGGAAGGCATATGAATGGGTCCCAAGGGCTCCGCTGGCAGCATAGCGGTATTCCCCATCTGTTTTTCCTTCCACAAAGGATCGACATCACGCACCCGTGGCAACTGTAAAAAATTATACTCGGGCACGGGGGCAGCTACAGACCACTCCAACGTACGACCATCCCAAGGGTCAGCAACGGCCCTTGGCCCCTTCCTCCAGGAACGATAGATATTCCAAGCAAACAGGAGGGTACCCACCGCCATCCCCAGCGAAGCTATGGAACTGACCAGATTCATGGTAGCCAATCCTTGATCGCCAACATCGTAATACGTGAAAACGCGTCGCTGCATACCGAACAAACCGAGGAAATGTTGAGGGAAAAACGTGACATGCAAACCAATCGTAAAAAGCCAGAAATGCCAATTGCCAAGTCTCTCATCTAATATCCTGTTGAACATTTTGGGCCACCAATAATAAGCACCCGCAAAAATCCCTAAGACCGTGCCGCCTACCAACGTATAATGGAAGTGAGCAATAACGAAATACGTATCGTGAACTTGGAAATCCACACCGGGTAAAGAAAGCATAACACCCGTCATCCCACCAATGACAAACGTGGGTATAAAGCTTATCGCAAACAACATAGATGTTGTACGACGGATCTGCCCCCCCCACATAGTAAACAACCAGTTGAAAACTTTAATCCCCGTTGGTACAGCAATCGCCATCGTTGCAATGGAAAATACCGTATTGGTAAAGGGACCCAGGCCCACGGTGAACATATGATGCACCCAAACCATAAACCCGAGAAATCCGATCACCAGACTGGCAAACACCATAGAAGTGTAACCAAACAAACGCTTTTTCGAAAAATTGGAGAAGATATCCGACATCAATCCAAAAGCCGGCAAGATGACAATATAAACCTCGGGATGTCCAAAGATCCAAAATAAGTGTTGCCAGAGGACGGAACTTCCCCCCATCGCATGATCAAAGAAATTCGCCCCAAAAAGACGATCAAACGTCAGCAATAGGAGACCAACCGTAAGGGCAGGAAAGGCAAACAGTATCAACACGGATGCAATAAAGCTGGTCCAGGTGAAGAGGGGCATCCGGAGAAAAGTCATCCCTGGTGCACGAAGTGAAATCACCGTTGCAATGATATTCAATCCCCCTACCAGAGTGCCAATTCCCGATATTTGCAAACCAATGAGGTAGTAATCCACACCCGGCCCAGGACTATACTCATTGAGCGCCAAGGGAACATAGGAGGTCCAACCCGCGCTGGGCAAAGGAATACCATGGGCCAGGGACCCGCCGAAAAACCAACCCAGATTGAGCAGAATTCCACCGGACAAAAAAAGCCAAAAACCCAGCGCATTGACAAATGGAAAGGCCACATCACGGGCACCAATTTGCAAAGGAACCATATAGTTCATAAATCCCAACAGAAGCGGCATAGCAGCCAGAAAAATCATGGTTGTACCATGCATAGTCAATAGCTGATTGAATGTATCCCCGACAAAAATATTCAGGCCTGGGAAACTCAATTGGAGACGCATCAACATGGCCTCCAACCCCCCTACCAGGAGGAAAAAGAAACCCGAGAGGAAATAAAGGATCCCAATCTTCTTATGATCCACTGTCGTTACCCACTGCCATACCCTAGAATTACCAATACGAACCAAAAAACCGCGATTATACCCACCACTCATAATGGCTATAAGAAACATCGCCATAACCGCCACAATCACTGTTGTTGGCAAGGTTCCACCCTCCTTCATCGGCATTTCGGGGGTGGCCAATCCTTCGGGTCGGAGGAAACAGGCCGGCGCAAGGAATCCTCCCTTGTCGTGTCTGCATCCTCCTCCCACGGATTTCAAAATCACACACCCCTATCTGCAACATTCGTACTCGGTTCAGAAAGAACGATCTGAACAGGTCGCCTTGGTCCAAGGGGATGGGTCCGCAGAACACCAGCAAGGCACGCTACACGAAAACCACCACCCACCCGCTGGATTCTATCATAGCAACCTTCCTACCCTGTTTTACAGAAAGATTGGAGATACTGCCAAATGGCCCTCCGTTCATCCTCAGATAGATGACCCATAGGAGGCATCAGTATATTGGGCTTAACGTCGCTAGGCTTTTTCAAAAACATGGCAAAGTTATCCTCATTATTGTCCACAGTCCCAGCAATTTGACTACGGGAACAGAATGCCTTCAGATCAGGAGCCTTATTGTAAGCGTGACAAGTTACACAACCCTGATTGAACAACTCCTTCCCTCGTTTGGCTACCGGGGAAAGGGAACCATTTTGAACATCTGACGATGCCCCACTAGCGATCGCTTTTTGAAAACGAACCCAACGTTGAAAATCCTCCTCCTCGTGCACGTAAACCCTGAAATTCATGAGAGAATGGCCACCACCGCAGAGCTCCGCGCAACGACCCTCGAAGACGCCCGCTTCCTTGGCATTAAAGGACATGTAGTTCTTCTTACCAGGAACCGTGTCCATCTTCCCTGCCAAACTGGGAATCCAAAAACCATGGATTACATCCCCAGACTCCAATTGCACAACAACCGGGGTATCTTTCGGAATATGTATCTCCCCCGCCGTCTTAATACCAAAATCAGGATATTCAATACTCCACCAATACCGATAACCCTTAACATCCACGCGCAACGGTAACTTACCCGATACAGGTTTACGGGCAGACTCAAAGGTATACCGAACCGACGGCACAGCGAGCACGACCAAAATCAACACAGGAATGATCGTCCATACCAACTCCATCTTCGTACTGCCATGATGAGGAAGCTTGGACGGCGATATGTACCCATCGTCCCTAGATCGAAAGCGAATAAGGACATAAATATAAAGAGCCATTACAACAGCAAAAACCCCTAACATCACAAAGAACGATAGGAACATCAGACGGAGCTGCTGCTCCCCTACACCACCTGCGGGCTGAAGAACACTGATCCTCTCGTCCCCGCACCCCGCCATGCCCACGGACAACAACAACACCATTGCCCATATCAGCCAATGCTTGTAACGATGGAGCCATGCCACGATTACCCTCACCCCACTTCCCCATAACACACCTCAGGCACAAACCACACCAGACTTCTGAACACTACTTGAGGCACTGGGAACACAACTAAACTTCTCACAAAAAATTCCCATCCACCAAACGGTCCACCAACCACACCACAAGCACACCCAACAAATACACCAGCGAAGCAAAAAAGAGTCTCCTCGCCCACAACACCCTATCCACCATGGGCTGCAGGGCCAAACCTAGGTAGCCACCCCCCAAGAAAAAGGCACCTAACAAATAAATAAGACCAGCACCTGCAAAAAAAACGGGAGTGAGAGAGGCTACAACGAGAGCACCCGTCCACAAACGAAGCTGCACCACCGTGGGTTTTATACCACGTACGGTAGGCAACATCCTAAAGCAAGACTTTTGATAATCTTCTAAATAACATAAAGCCAGGGAAAAGAAGTGAGGGGGCTGCCATAAGAATAGCAACAAAAAAAGCGATAGAGCAATCTCCCAATGGGACCCTGGTGCTGCAAAAACACCCATTACGGGAGGAATGGCACCCGATACCCCACCCACCCAGGTATTGGACACACTACGCCGTTTCAAAAGCACCGTATACACACACACATAAATCAAACAACCCATAAGGCCCAAACAAGCTACTCCAAAATTGACACTCCAAAACAGCACAACAAAACCCAGAATGGACAATAAAGCACCATACCCCAAAGCAAGAGCCGGTTCAATTCGACCTACAACCATGACCCGCATCTTGGTTCGGTCCATCTGTCGATCGGCATCACGATCATACACGTTATTGAATACGCAGCCCCCGGCTACGAACAGGGCGGTCCCTACCCCCAATGCCAAGGGAACACGCCAAACAGAAAACCCATCCAAACCCGCCGCAATAAAATAACCCATTATGGCAACGAGCACGTTACTGCGGACGATACCTGGCTTGGTTAGCGAAATGTAATCATTCCAAAGGGAAACCCGCCGTGAAGCAGCTGTTGACACTGGAGGCTGATGTGATACTGTCCCACCCATAAAGTCTCCTCCTTACGCTTCGAGGATCCTACAGACCTTTCGTCTAACGTGAAACTTCTCCAAACGAATCCTCAGAACCATTATATACAGCAAAGCAAGCGGGTTCAATGGTACACCCTTCTCATTGGGACCCCGGGCCCCCGATGAGGGACCTCTCTACCGAAACCCTGTCCTAATGATCAGCATACTGAATCCGCTTGCCCGCTTCCATAGAAACTTTCCCAATGGTCCCCCCCCTGTTCAACCCCAGGGGGACCAGTCCAGCGTCCTGTCTTTAGGATAGAAACACCATCCCATCCGCCCATCCATCACCCCATCTACAGCTAACCACGGGCTTTCTCGAGAGCAGATATCAATTTCGGATTGAGGATCTTGATATAGGTTCCCTTCATCCCCAGGGAACGGGATTCCACAACACCTGCACTCTCTAGCTTTCGTAAAGCGTTTACAATCACGGAACGAGTAATCCCTACCCTATCGGCCACCTTACTAGCCACCAACAAACCTTCCTTACAACCCCCACGCCCCACATCCCTACGCTGCCGATTGTCCAATTCATTGAAAATGTGTTCCGCCGCCTCCAGCTCACTAAACGAGAGCGAACTAATCGCTAGCTGTACAACTGCCCGACTCCTTGCTTCCTCCTCAACTTCCCCCGCCCGCTCACGGAGAATCTCCATACCCACTACTGTAGAACCGTATTCGGCCAAAATAAGGTCCCCTTCCTCGAAGGCTTGGCCCAAACGAGCCAAAACCAAGGTCCCTAGATGGTCCCCACCACCAATCACAGGTACAAGTGTTGTGTATCCATCGTGAAAGATCTCCCTCATTTCGGAGGGGTACACGGTATAGGGACTGGTTATTGGTAAATTTGCATGTGTTTCGTCTATTTCCATCAATAAATTAGCATAATCATCAGGAAATTGCCTGTTTTTTAAATACTCCTGCATACGTTCATTTGTAAAATCATGATTGATGGCTACACCCAGCAAACCACCCTCTGGACCCACCACATAGACATTGGCTGAAATCACATCACAAAGCGCCTGAGCAACCTCATCTAAATCGACAAGATGATGTCCCACATTTTTTTGTAGTATCCTTGATATACAACGTGTTTTGGTAAGCAAATCCATGGAAGTACTCCCCCTAATGTTTCCTAAAATCATTGTTTATAAAGATTATGACTACCCAAATCCATTGTCAGAGGCACCCGATACCTGTCCATCCAGAGAGTTAGACCGACAGCATCTACCACAGTGCCCACGTCCACCGATCCCTACATCACCTTCCAGAATCACACGGAAGAGACCAACACATACCAACCCCCTACTTTTCCAAATCCCTACATCGAAGTAACACCACCGTGACTTTACTGGTATCGCCAAAAGGTCCTTGGGATAAAACCGCCAACCTTCAGAATTTTGGAGACGCACCCCATCTGGCTCAGATCTTTACCGATTTCCAAAAGAACCCTTTCCCTACCAACCTTCCCCCCGAGCATAAACAACAACCCTTTATGTAGGAGCAAAGATAATCAAACCACGCTTCCCGCTTGGCCCTTGCCCCCTCTTACAATACTTCCCAAACCAATGATGGCTACTCATTTCCCCCAAGAACATCCCCGGGGACAAATTTTTCCCGTAAGGAATTGAAAAACCCGCTTGTCCAGGGAGAATCAAGGGGCTCACCAAATCCACCACCCACCCACTTCATCCATAACTCTCTACACAAGGTAATGATTCCAAACGATCCTTTGGGGCTTTGTTCACAAACCAAACCACCCCTTGCCCATTATGTCTGTTATTTCTTGTTTGTTAATGAATGGTAAATATTCGAAATATCCCAAGGAATATACAGCATGCGAAACGTATAATCTACCGATGACCTATCGCTCACAGAACCAGGTACCCATTCACTCCAAACCTACCCACCACAGATTCAGAAAAACACCAGGGACAGGAAGCGGCCCCATACACCCCCAGATTCCCCAAAAATGGAATCCCATTCCATTATTACATAATATCGATCTCTTGGGCAGCCACACTTTGCAAAACTTTCTGATATACTCTTGGAAGAGATAAGGTATCCAATTCATCCTTACCCATCCATACGCCGGCACCACAGTCAAGGGAACCCTCCCCCTCCGGCACCACTACACGCACAACGGTTACACGCCAACGATACTGGCTAAGGCAGTATTCCCATGGTTCAAGGAATGTAAGAGAAAAAGGGGAATGTCCAATGAACTGCGATATCCTATCGATCCGGTCAACCCCCGAGGGGAGAAAAATCGTTGGAAAACCCCACATCCCGGCCAACAAACCCCGGGGGGGTCTCTTTTCTACCCAAACCGATTCTGGGGTTTGTAGGTAAAGAATGACAACATCCTGCTCCAGAGGGGGCCTCCTCTCGTCACGAACAGGCAACTGCCCCGCCCTCGCCCCGGCCTGTCCTTTGCAGAAACCAGACAGAGGACATGTATCACAACGTGGCCGTTTGGGCAAACAAACCAACGACCCCAATTCCATTAGCGCCTGATTGAATACGCCCGGATTTTCGGCAGGTAGCCATGCAGCTACCTGTTCCGTGAATTGCCTCTGGGTACGGACCCTATTGATAGGTTCTTCAGAACCCAGCAACCGGGCCACTACACGCAACACATTACCATCCACAGCAGGCACCACCTCCCCATAGGCGATACTAGCCACAGCCCCCGCCGTATACGAACCTATGCCGGGCAAGGATCGCAATTGGTGAGCGGAAGTAGGTAACAAACCATTATGATTCTCCACCGCCCAATGTGCTACCGCATGCAAGCGACGCACACGGGCATAATATCCTAGTCCCTCCCATGCCTTAAGAACACGGTCCTCTGGGGCCGACGCCAGAACAGCCAACGTCGGAAAGAGATGCATAAAATTACGATAGTAAGGCAACACCGTAGCCACACGTGTTTGTTGCAACATCACCTCAGAAACCAAAATAGCATAGGGATCCCTAGAACGACGCCAGGGAAGATCACGACCCTGGCTTAAATACCAGGTAAGTAAGGAATCCCTTATGCCCCCCCCAGTTACTTCCGCTTTCATAAACCTATCACCCCACGCATAGGGGATACTATCCAAAAGTGGACCCAGAGACGAACTCAGAAATAAACGAAAACAAACCACATGAAACCATCGTCATATGGATAGTTTCTAGCATAAAACCCCCCTGACTCATTATGTTGGGTTTATGTACAGAAATACACTATACAAGAAAAAACATACTTTTGCACTCCCTATTCCCAACCCAAGCTATTCCCACTTAGGAAAAACATCCTAAATCTAATGAGGAGAGGAATGTGGATACTGCCTCACATGGAATGATAAGCGTAGGATTATTTGGTCTAGCACAATTAGACCCCGTGGTTACCAGTCATCCGCCTACGTACTATGCTGTTTTGTCCGCCGTGGTAATCGGCTCACAAATCCCTGATATCGACATTGTGTACCGCTTACGCGGAAACATCGCCTATTTCCGTAACCACCGTGGTTGGAGCCATTCTCTACCCATGACCATTCTCTGGCCCCTACTTATTGGCAGTCTCTTAACCTTACTATCCCCCTTTGCCGTCGCTTGGAGGGTCTTTCTTGCCGCTGCATTGGCTGTCCTCATCCATATCCTACTAGACATTTGCAACACATATGGAACACAGTGCCTGCGCCCCTTCTCGCAGCGCTGGTTTTCGCTCAACTTCATACCTTTGTTTGACCCCATCCTTTTTGGAGGACATGCCCTGATTTGGGGCATGTGGTTTCTATTCCCGAAATCTATTGGTTGGTGGTCAGCAACCCTCTATACCCTCCTTGCCCTTTATCTACTCGGCAGACGATGGTTACAACAAAAACTTTATCGACACCTCTACCACCTATACCCCCATGCACGTAGGATTACTGTTATGGCCACTCCCCGTCCCTACCGTTGGCGTTTCGTATTAGAAACCCCAACATACGTCCACTGTGGCACGCTACGTTATCAACCCCCACACATAAATAAACCGCGATGGGAAGATAGCTTACCCATTATAAATCCTGAAGATCATCCCGAAATCCGCTATTCCCAAACCTTCCCCGCCGTGAAAACGCTGTTATATTTCACAAACTACGCCTATCCCGTGGTGAGATCCATACCCGGGGGCCGTGAGGTTCGGTGGTACGACATCCGCTATCTTAGATTACATCGCCCCTCGCTAGTTGCTATTGTTCTCATCCACGATCAAAATGCGGATAGCAAACAACCAAAATCTTTCATGGGATGGCTCCACAAACAACCTTTCCCTATAAGAAAACCCAACCCACTACCCCCTCCACACACACCACCACAACCCTCCCCCCCTCGGAGGTGACCCAACGACGGTGGATTGGCTAGACCGTATACAAACCTATTTCACGCGTTTGACAGTGGATCCTGTCCATCATGTGCTATATCCCATCATAGCCATGATCATCATCATCCTCGGGACCTATCTGGCAGCATACTTGATCAATAGGGCTATCGAGAGGATTTTCCAATTCTTTGCCCCACCCAACAGCGCACGGATGGATACCCTAAAAAAGTTGGCTCACTCTATTGCCCGATACCTGACCTATTTTTTCTCGGCTGTACTTGTACTCAACAACCTCGGATTCAACACAACACCCATCCTCGCTGGTATGAGTTTTTTAGGACTGGTTACAGCCTTCGGTACACAGAATCTAATCAAGGACTTCTTTACGGGTTTTTTCCTCCTCTTTGAACACCAATTGGCCGTAGGAGACAATGTAACGATCAATGGACCCAATGATGGTATTCAGGGTACAGTGGAAGAAATAGGATTGCGAATCACAAAAATAAGGGAATTCAACCAGCGCCTCCATTATCTCGCCAACGGAACGATCCAACAGGTTACCAACGCCAGCCGAAAACAAATGATGGCTATGGCCTCTGTCAACGTCCCCCCCTACGCAGACCTCAATGCAGTCCGTGAGGCCCTCACCCAAGCAACCAACGACATGTACGATTGCTTCGGTGCTTGGTTACTCGAAAAACCCGAGGTCCTAGGCGTTACTAAAGCCGATACCAACGGCATTCAGGTCACCATAGCGGCCCTAACCACCCCCGAACGCGTTTGGAGACTGGAGTGCCGCCTTCGGGAGGTGGCCATCAACGCCTTACAAGATCACCAAATCCCATGGTTCGCCCAGGGCTTTCCCTTACCCAACAAGGACACCCCCTCGGCTTTCAATACTGCAATAACCAGCACCACAGGAATTTTTCCCACCGCCATCACAACCCACAATCCCCACCCCAAAACCCCCTTAGAGCATTAGGATTCATAAACAGGGGACCCCCCATCAATCCACGGGGGAAATGATCTCAACCCAATTCCTCCCCGATCCTATAGGCCCCTACCCTCTCAAAACCCCGTACTACAACATTCTAGTAGCCAACTCATTCCAAACCGGGGAATAGATGCAGCTCTTTTCCCCTCGCACGCTTACAGGTTGCAAAATAATGGGTCAAGAACGAGTAATTGCTGGAATCACTAACCCTTGTATACTCCCAGTAATAGAACCATCATCCATGAAAAAAGATTGAATGAGGTGACAATTATGAATAATCCCTTCCCACCATCATCACCCACAAACCAACCTACAAACTCAATTGAAAAGTACAAAATCGAAAATATATACGAAATAATAAAGAAATATGCTGCTGATGTATGGAACGAACCGACTCACTACCTTCTTGGTCCCCTGGGAAGGTGCATCTTAATCATACTAGTTACGATCGTTGTTTTACAAGTAGTTAGACGTATTATCAATAAATTGTTTCAATTGAACCCTCGCCATAATACTAGCACCTCCTTGACCATGCAAAAA
This sequence comes from Pasteuria penetrans, assembly GCF_900538055.1. Lineage (NCBI taxonomy): Bacteria > Bacillati > Bacillota > Bacilli > Caryophanales > Pasteuriaceae > Pasteuria > Pasteuria penetrans. The sequence goes on along the minus strand of NZ_UZAC03000001.1, from coordinate 727,817 downwards.
TTGGCCCATTCCGTTCTCCGCTATTTTGTCTGGTCCTTTGCTATCTTTTTGTCCCTAGCCAACCTTGGCATTGACACCTCACCTCTCCTCGTTGGCTCTGGCCTCATTGGTATTGCAATAGCATTCGGAGCACAAAATCTCGTCAGGGACATCATCACAGGATTTTTCATCATTTTTGAAAACCAGATGGCAGTGGGCGACCATGTGGAAATCAATGAAAAAATACAAGGCACAGTCGAGGAAGTGGGCCTACGGGGCATTACCATTCGCGAGTTCAACCAACGTCTCCATTACATACCCAATAGTATCGTTAAGCACATCGCAAACTCCAGCCGCGTACAAATGCGTGCCGTGGTAGTAGTTTATTTGAACCCTCGGACCAACATTAATTCCTCCCTGGCTTCCATCCAAGAAGCATGCGACGGTGTATATGCAAGGTCCGGTGCCCGGTTTACCGAAAAACCCACTGTACTAGGAATCACCGCCGTGGCCCCCGATTACATCCAAGTGACTATAACCGGACTAACTACACCGGACCATGTAGCAGAAACGGAACGGGAACTACGTAGAGCAACATTGGTAGCCCTACAACAACAACCTGATGCCCTATCACATACCGCAAACGATAATGAAAAAACGGGATCATTACGAGAGGGCAAGAGTGAAATGGAAGGAACCCCCCCATCCACAACAACCGGGGATACGGATAAGAAAACTCACTTTGCCATCACCCCCCCATCCGAGGGGGCATGATCATCCCCCGGATCCGTTACTTCCGAAGGAACGATGGCAACAGGTATAGACCCCCCCTCCTAAACATCCAAAAACAATGATCCCCTCCTAGGAGGCTGTGAAGAGGGACACAATGCGATGTTCCACAATGACTAGGCATCCTGTAATGAGCCAGGAGAGTACCACCCAGAATAGGGTGCGTACAAAATCGCGTTTGAGAATCTCTGAACCGCTAAGAATTTTCTTTGGTTTCGATGAACCCGTTGTTGATGATAAAGGGAATGGTCCCATAAAAAATCTCCTTTTTCAATAAAATATAGGGGGAATGAAAACAACGCGATGACCCAACCTTGTTGTCTTTTTCCATGTGATTGTAAAGAATATCTCTATTTAAATACTCTGAAAAAATTTACATATTCTTACGAGAATGAAATACATATAGGTTATGGTGCTTGAACAGATTCACAATTTCTCGTATAATGTTTTATATTAAAATATACTCTATACAATAGGTACTATGAACCATTTGTTTTCAACATGAATAAGCTGGAGGCAAAACAACCCATCCCCTTTGTGGCCCCTTTGAGTACTATACACTAGTATGTATCAAATTTATTCCCCTGATTAATATAATGCAATATTTTTTTCTGCAAATAATTAACATAAATATACACATTTACCGTCATCATGGGTATCGAAACCCAACGACTCTTTGTGATAGAATGGGACGAAAGAATCGAACATATGTTCGGTATATACCATAACGGCCCTTGGGGCGTGAGGAGTGTGCTTATAATGGCATTGAGCGATATGGAGCGCGAAACAGTCATCCAGTTTGATGAGTCTACCAATCATGCAACGGTTTACACAGCCAGCTATCGGGTAGCAAGACGTTTGAAAGGAGCCGGCTATCAACCAATCCGGCGCAGCCAGGGTAGCTGGTGGTTCAGTATACCCACCCATGTTATACCTTTTGCTGGAGAGACCAAGGCAAGCCAGACCGGCTGAAAAAAGGCCCCCTTCACAGATTGGATCGCCTAAAGAGACTGTCAATGGATTGTAAATGGTTCTGGATATCGAAACAGGTCTCTAATTCAGATTGGGTGAGTGAACGTCGAATCAGCGGATCGTTTTGGACCAATGTAGAGAAATCCATTTCACCCCGCTGAGCCCTGTGGGCAAGGGACCTCACAAGATCATAGGCCTCCACACGCGTCCATCCCTTACGGATCAGGGCTAATAGAACACGATGGGAAAAGGGTTCGCCCCCTGCGTTAGCCAAAAGCTCCCTCATTTTAGGGGTGTCCAATACCAAATTTCGCAGGATATCGTTCAAACGATACAACATGGTATCCAGTAATTGGGTAGCATCAGGAAGAAGGACGCGTTCCACGGAGGAGTGTGAAATATCACGCTCATGCCATGAAATCATATTCTCATACGATGGTAAACAGTAACCCCGTAGCAACCGGGCCAAACCACATAGATTTTCGCAACCGATGGGATTGCGTTTATGCGGCATAGCCGAAGAACCCGTTTGGGTGGGGGCAAATGATTCTGAGACCTCCCCCACCTCGGAACGTTGCAAATGACGAATCTCCGTAGCGAAGTTTTCTAAGGATGTAGCAATGAGAGCCAAGATATTCACGTAATGGGCATGTCGGTCGCGCGACACAATCTGAGTAGACCAAACGGCAGGTGTAAGACCCAATTTTTGACATACGTACGCCTCCACGGTAGGCTCAACGGTAGCATAAGTGCCCACAGCCCCTGAAAGCTTACCCACCTCCACGTCAGCAGATGCCTGTACAAAGCGCTCCCGATTGCGCTGCATTTCTATGTACCAGCGCGCAAACTTCCATCCAAGGGTAACCGGCTCTGCATACATACCATGGGTCCTACCTATGGTTGGTGTCGCACGGTAACGTTGTGCCAGCGCGAGCAAGGTTTCCATCAATTGACTTATACCCTTAAGGAGCTGTTGATTCGCCTTCTTGAGCAAATAACCCTGCGCGGTGTCGACAAGATCGGTGGAAGTCAAACCATAATGCAACCATCGGGCCGCCTCAGGCGACACTGTTTCCGACACAGCGTGTAGAAAAGCCGTAACATCATGGTGCGTCTTCTTTTCCCATTCTTCCATGCGGTCTGAATCAATCCTAGCCTGGGTTCGGAGTTCCTGAACAACATTCCGGGAAACAACCCCAGTCTCCGCCCAGGCCTCACAAACCAATATCTCCACATGAAGCCAGGTCTGTAAACGATACTCCTGGCCCCATAGGTTACCCATAGTGTTTCGCACATATCGAGGAATCAATCCACCCGGCTCCTTGTCATTATTATTATTTTATTATTTTGTATGTCCACGCGTGCCATCAGCATCCCCAACATCCTCCCTGCACCTCCTAAGACGCCCTCATCCCACTTCTCCCACCCAGACATTCTAGCATAGTGTACCCCAAGGAGGAAAACCCTGGGAATTTCCCATACGATTTTCCAGATGTGGAAGGTGTGAAAGGGAAGTTGGAAGTATGGAGTAAAAATAACAAGAAATATTTTGAAGATACTAAAAAGTTCTCTTTCAGAAGGAGCGGGAATGGGCCCATCCCAGTCCTTTGGAACCGATCAACAAATTAGCAGAAAAGGAAGCACGTAATGTAGACCTCACAACCGACGAAGAAGAAGGGATCCCCAAAGAGAAAAGGGGTCTCCATTTCAGAACTAACCAACGAAAAATCCCTTCGTAATGCATTGAGTACATTGGAAGAGTACGGCAATAAAGAGCTCTATTATAAACACATAGGACAGTGGCTTTCATTGAGTTCCATCTCATTGGACTCCTAATCGTTTACGAATAGTGACAGCGATGTTTTTTTGAGTCTGCGATATGTGTGTGTATGTATGACTTTATACATCCCCTCATGGTATTTCAATATCCCGTGGGTCCCTTTATACGTTCGAATCTTGAATTATGCGAATTCAATACATAGACAAAAGACCTTTTCACCCCAGCAGCACTAATCGGTTGAAAAAGGGAGGAAAACCCCGAGAATTTCCCCACGGAATTTTTTTCCGTGAGCTGAACTACCCTTCCCCCATCCTAGGACAGTCCCATGAGGTTGTATCCCATTGTGAATGTGAATTCTTGGATAAGGTTTTCGGGAGAGAGTTCCCCCCATCTTTGGGACTCCCTTCATGAATTTATATGTATAATGTTTTTTTGTTATATTACAACAGATCATACTTAGCATCTAACCCTATTCTATCTTTTTTATGTATTTACTAACTATGTACTACTAATATTGATTTATAAAAAATTATAGTATGCAGGTAAAAAATATTCAAATAAAAACATGCGGATTAAGGTAACAAGAAATCTTTCTTAATATATTAAAATAATTTTAGTAATTTATTTTATTTATGTAATCCTCTTGAGTTGCATCCCAAGAGGATTCTTTAGTACAATGTCCGTGGCACTGGATTTAATGTGCTATTGTATACAATGACTACCGTTTGTTTTTTGGCTTTGAAACTAAATAAAGGAGGAGATTTAGAGTGAGAAGAAATATGAAAATGGTTTTTACTACTGTGTTGTCTCTTACTGCTGTTCTTTCAGCAACATTCAGTGTTTTCCCGCATATAAGGGCAGAAGATGGGGTCACTAGCTCAAATGTTCACGATGAGCATCAAGATGAAAAGAAAATGGATAGGGATGTTAGGAGAGTGAAAAAATTATTAAAAGAAAAACATGTGGATGTGGAAGATGTAAAGGGAGAGTTGGAAGCATTAAGTAAAAATAACAATAAATTTTTTGAAGATATTAAAGAAAATGTTTTCCGTAAAAGACCGGAATGGTCCAACCTCAGTCAGTCGGAACTGATCAACAAACTAGCAGAGAGTGCATCGCACGATGTAGAACTCTCAACCGATAAAAAAGAAGGGGTCATCAGGGGGAAAGGGGTCTCCATTTCAGCACTGACCGACGAAAAATCCCTTCGTGATGCATTGAGTACATTGGAAGGGTACGACAATAAGGAGCTCTATTATAAACACATGGGACAGTGGTCTCCATTGAGTTCCGTCTCGTTGGACTCCTAATCATTTACGAATAGTGACAACGATGTCTTTGAGTTCGCAATATGTGTGTGACTTTATATGTCCCCTGTGGGATTTTAATATCCCGTGGAGGGTCCTTTTGCACGTTCTGATTTTGAATTATGCGAATTCAATACATGGACAAAAGACCTTTTCACCCCAGTAACGCTAGTCGGTTGGAAAATTGAGTTCCGTCTCATTGGACTCCTAATCATTTACGAATAGTGACAACGATGTCTTTGAGTTCGCACTATGTGTGTGACTTTATATGTCCCCCGTGGGATTTTAATATCCCGTGGAGGGTCCTTTTGCACGTTCTGATTTTGAATTGTGCAAATTCAATACATGGACAAAAGACCTTTTCACCCCAGTAAGCCCTAGTCAGTTGGAAACCTACTACCTACCAATCGATCTCTAAGGACCAATCCCCATCATCGGAGGGTCACTTTCATTGATCTCCCCCATTCCCATTCTAACAAGCATCCTATCCCTCCTTTTCCCTAACTACTCCTCAACTGATACACTCAAACGTCAGCAGCACCAAACCCATGGGAAACCCACTGCCTATCAGGCAGTTCCAGAGAACCTACCCTCATCCCCTCTCTATTACCTAGCTTGGGACCTCCCCTGACACTGAAACAAACAGGATAAGGGAGTGGGATTACAGACGGGACGTAACGTAACCCATAGCTATACGCACAAGATGCTGACTCAAACGATCGGCATCATGCCGAATATAGGACCGATCCAACAGCAAATCATCCACAACTACCCTGCAATCCATCGGACGTAAACGATCCTCATCCAAAGAAACCATACACTGATCAGATTCGGCATACCTCCTTTGCACCTCCGGATGCGGTACACCATTGTTCGCCACAACCACATCAATACATGGACCACCCATATGATCATACAAGGCCCGAACGTGGTCCCCCACAGTAAAACCATCCGTTTCCCCACATTGCGTCATCACATTACAAACATAAACACGACAGGCATCCGCAGAACGAAAGATTTTCACCACGTCCGGTACCAGCAAAGGCGGTAAAAGGGAAGTATACAAACTCCCTGGCCCGAGGACGATCATATCCGCCCCCTCAATCGCCTGTAGAGCCGCTCCCACAGCAACCGGAACGGGATCACGCAAAAAGACCCGCCGGATCTTCTTTCTCGCTAATGGAATGTTGGACTCCCCCGTAACCAACGACCCGTCCTCCATTTCCGCCACCAGTACAGAGCCTTCCTCACTCGCAGGCAACACCCGCCCACGAACAGCGAGTACACGACTCATTGCCTGCACAGCACGTGTAAAATTACCCGTGATCTCCTGCATGGCAGCCAACATCAGATTCCCCAACGTATGCCCAATTAAATCCCCACCTGCCTCGAATCGATGTTCAAAAACCTGCGCCAATAGGGGCTCCGTATCCGCCAAGGCCAACAAAACATTCCGAATATCCCCCGGCGGCGGCATACTCAAATCAGCACGCAGGCGCCCCGAACTACCCCCATCATCGGCCACCGTAACAATGGCCGTAATTGTGATAGGATACTTCTTCAGGCCACGCAAGAGAACAGGCAAACCCGTACCACCCCCTATACAAACCACCTGTAAGGGAACGGAAATGGAAAGATCTTCTACCATACACAGATCAACCCCCCTTCTGCATATCCCGATGAACCACGCGACAAGCCAACCTAGTCTGGAAATGTTCCATTAGACAATCCACTACTACAACCGAACGATGTCGACCACCCGTACAACCAATAGCAACCATCAATTGTTGCTTCCCCTCCGCCTCATACTGCGGAAAAAGAAAATCGAGCAAGTCGCGCAAACGTTGCAGCAAACCATGTGTCATCTGATCCTTTAGTACATAGGAACGTACCAATCTATTCCTACCTGTATGAGAACGCAATGCATCCACATAATGGGGATTCATAAGGAAACGAACATCAAAAACAATGTCCGCATCCATTGGCAAGCCATACTTAAAACCGAACGAGAGAAAGGTAACAACAAACGTCTTCTGCCCCAATGCTGCAAAACGCGCATTAATCACCTGTTTCAAATCGAGCGGGCGAAAGGAGCTTGTGTCGATAACGGAGTAGGCCTGTGAACGAACCTCCGCCAGCAAGGACCGCTCCGCTCGAATTCCTTCCAATAGGGAACCTCCTGGGACTGATAGGGGGTGTGAGCGCCGGGTAGATTTATAACGCTGGATCAACACAGCGTCACTAGCATCAAGATAAAGAAAATGATAAATAACTCCCCTTTGACAACTTTGTTTCAATTTATCCAGTGCTATCCATAATGTAGGGAAAAAATCCTTGCTACGTAAATCGAATACAATAGCAGAAAGAAATGGATACTTATCAGAACCAATCAATACATCAATAAACTCCGCCAACAAGGCCGGGGGTAGATTATCCACACAAAAATAACCCAAGTCCTCCAGGCTTCGTATGGCCACTGTCTTCCCAGCCCCTGACATGCCCGTTACAATCACTAACTGCACCATCGTCTCACCACTGGTTACCGTATCCCCCCACAAGCCCTCCATAACGCACCACAATCTCCCTTCGCAGATGGCCTCCAGAACCCATCACTTCCCACTCCTGATCATACCCGTCCTAACGCCAAAGGCCCCCGTAATCCTACACCCCGCACAGGTCCTTGTATCATTGATTATAACGCATTAGACTTCTTCGCCGGAAACAGGAATTACCATAATAATATATTTATTTTTATTTTAAATCGAATAAATGATGGAATTACAATTTATAACTCCTATACTCTGTGTTAACATATTGAATATAGGCATTTCAAAATACGAAAAAATCCCCACTCCCTTGAACCCGAATGAGGGAAGCGGGGATCATTAGGGAGACCGCCTCATATCGAAAAGAGAGTATTTCAAAGTGAACCTCTTTCCTAGGAAGGTCGCTTTCAACTTCAGCAACGGTGTACAATGGAAAAGAACTATAGGAAGCGGGTCTTTCCAGGGGAGAAGGAAATATCATCCCCTACAATCCCTAAAGAATACACGATATGCCTAGGCAGCAGAAACACCGGAAGGCAATCATGGGGACCATAGAAAACAACCGTATAAAACGGGAAAACGACATGGAAACAAATACGGATAAGGGGTATGTTTAGATAAAGGATTATACACAAGGTCTAACACAAGGCGGAGGGGACGGATGAAGTCTTGCCGGCAGAAATCATGGACCCAGTCATTCTGAACCTAGGGTATTTCAAAGTGCGTTGGTACGGACTCATTACAGCACTAGCTTTAGTCATAGCAACATGGATTACGTTTCCACTAGCAAAAAAATATAAGCTGGATTCATTTTTTATCCCACTGCTTCTTCTCTGTGTACCCATTGCTGTACTGGGAGGACGGCTCTATGATGTCATTGTATCCAGAAACGCCATGTACTGGGAACATCCCCTGACCATCATCGGCATCGGAGCGACAGAATTTGGTGTATCAGGTCTCTCCATACAAGGTGCCTATCTGTGCGCCATGAGTACAGGCTGGCTCTTCTGCCGCCATCATCGTATTTCCTTTCTACGAATCACCGATATAGCAGCCCCTGGGTTACTATTGGGTGAAGCCATGGGACGATGGGGAAACTTTATCAATCAGGAAGCCTATGGAAGTACAGTACCCCGCTCCTTCCTAGAGGATCTGCTATTGCCGGATTGGCTCATCGAGGGCATGTACATCAGAGGGGAATACCATCATCCCACCTTCCTATACCAATCCCTCTGGAATATCCTAGGCGTTGGAATCCTCCTGGCCCTATTCCGTTTCGCCCCCAAACTACGATGCGGCGAAATCTTTTTTGCTGCTTTCCTGTGGTATGCCCTTGGACGATTCTATATCGAAGGGTTACGGATGGATAGTGCCATTTATGAAGCACCCTCATGGATCGCAAACCTCTTCACTACCCTTTGGTCTCCCCTAAACACCTGGTTCCATCCCCCTACCATAGGAGAGAACTCCATCCGTCTCCCACAGTTGTTTAGCGTCCTGGAGTTCATTGGGTTCCTAAGTGTCTGGATCGGACGCCGATGTACAAGCCTACCCGAAATGGGAACACAGTGGGGCAGAAAGAAAAAAAACACCCCCTAAACCAACCTAAATTGAGAAACCTGTGCAACACATTTACCTTCCACAAAAGGCAGGGAAGAGAGCACAAAAAAACGAGGGAACAAACATGGACAAACGACTAGATCCATGGGAGAAAAAATGCCAACCTACACTTAGAAAAAAACAATGGTATTGGATATAAGCACCAAAAATGATCCAATGGCTCAATCGAAGGGAATTAATTTTTTAGCCCCCTCTACCCACCCTATCATAGGTATGCCGGATCAATGTTTCCATCATACGCCCTACAGAGGCCAACGCAATAACCATGAACCCCAAACCCATCATTCACCATATCCATCCCTTCATTTTATCTATGGAGAGATGAAAAAAAGGCAGTCTCATGAACCAGAGAATGATTCTAAACAGAAACGATCCCCTGTCGTTTGTTGGTTCAGTAGAATCCGCATCATGGGGTAGTCCCGTGTTCGCCGGGGAATGTTGAATCCAAAATTTGATGTCCCTAGAAGGAGCTCTTTTTTGTCCCCGCTCCGTCTTTGGGGCCCGTCTCTGGATCTGTTTTTTTATTAATTATTTAAATAAAATTATAATAAAACTATAGTATTGAATCTAATTACTTTATATATTCATTCTCCCTGCGTAGGACCCCTTTGTTGAACCTGTCCTGATTACCCCCGCTCGAAATCGCCCTGCAGAAAATATTTCTTCCCTGAACCCTTGTCCACCATTAGGACGGGGCAGATTTTCCCCCCCCGAACCCACCCAGGCCCCTTATTCCCTGCCTTTCCTTATAAAATCCCAACGAACCCGCTCTTAGGGGACCTTTCGCCCCCCTTCTCTCCACCCCTACTTGTGTTTCCCCAAACTAATGATGGTCCCAAAGCTCCCTACCTACCCTATTTTTTTATGGTGCGACCTCCGAACTATCATAGACAAAATTACCGAAAACATTATAATATTTATTAACAAATTTATTTAATAAATGGAGTAACGCATGAGTTATTGATATTTCTGATCCCGTTCACTAGACATGGGAGAAAGGGGTGCACTCTTTTTTGCTATATCAATGGAAATACCTGAAAAAATGAGGAGTTTGTTCCAGGGGACTATTGGGCATGGAGAGCGAGAACGTTCCCAAAATCCCCCTATTGATTTACCTTCTCTTTCCAAGGCTTTCGAGTGGTTCGTTCATCATGAGTGGGACCCCTATCGGCAGCAAGAGGCTTCAGGGAAAAAATCCCGATGGTTCCGGGTAGGATGATTCGCAGAAACGGTTATGGAAAAAAAACCATACAGACAGGTTGCGGTTCCCTTACGATTCCCTTCCCTAAGGTACGAAAGGGAGGATCCGTTTTTTATGAAACGTGGTCAGAGGTATACACATTGTGGATGGGGAAAGGTATCCCCCGCGCTGGGGATGTGTCTCCGCAGGATGGATGATCGAAATGATCCCTGTTGTCATGCCATAGCGGTATCCCCCATTCCCCTCTTTCTCATCGGTTGGATAGCTATTAAAATTCCAAATCTAAAGTACACAACATTTCCTACATGCTATAGCTTCCTTTGGGGAGATGCTACCTATACATGGGTTCGTGCGTGGCCTGGGATTCATCGTAGCCGTATCCATCATCATAGAATTCAGGAACTGGAGGGGTATTCGCATCCAGAACATTTTGTACTATAGTGGGTGGAAGATACACACAAAATCTAACACAAAACGGAGGGGACGGATGAAGCCTTGCCAGTAGAAGTCCTCATGGACCCAGTCATTCTGGATCTAGGATATTTCAAGGTGCATTGGTATGGACTCATTACAGCACTAGCTTTAGCAATAGCAACATGGATGACATGTCCACTGGCAAAAAAATATAAGCTAGATTCATTTTTTATCCCACTACTCCTTCTCTGCATACCCATTGCTGTACTGGGGGGACGGCTCTATGATGTCATTGTTTCCAGGGACGCCATGTATTGGGAACATCCCCTGACCATCATCGGCATCGGACCAACAGAATTTGGTTTATCGGGTCTTTCAATCCAGGGTGCCTATCTGTGCGCCATGATCACGGGATGGCTCTTCTGCCGCCGTTATCGTATCTCCTTTCTACGAATCACCGATATAGCAGCTCCCGGATTACTATTGGGTGAGGCCATAGGACGATGGGGAAACTTTATCAATCAGGAGGCCTATGGAAGTCCAGTGCCCCGCTCCTTCCTAGAGGATCTGCTGTTGCCGGATTGGCTCATCGAAGGCATGTACATCAGAGGGGAATACCATCATCCCACCTTCCTATACCAGTCCCTCTGGAATATCCTAGGCGTTGGAGTCCTCCTGGCCCTGTTCCGTTTTGCCCCCAAGCTACGACGCGGCGAAATCTTTTTTTCTGCTTTCCTATGGTATGCCCTTGGACGATTCTATATCGAAGGGCTACGGATGGATAGTGCCGTTTACGAAGCACCCTCATGGATCGTAAACCTCTTCACTACCCTTTGGTCCCCCCTAAACACTTGGTTCCATCCCCCCACCATAGGGGAGAACTCCATCCGTCTCCCACAATTGTTTAGCGTCCTGGAGTTTGTTGGGTTCCTAGGTGTCTGGATCGGACGCCGATGTGCGGGTTTAACCGAATGGGAACAATGTGGGAGCAGGGAGAAAAAAAACCCCCCAAAACCAACCTAAACGGGAAGCTTGTACAACGCGTTCGCCTTCCACAAAGGGCAAAGGAATCAACCTGAACAAACGGCTAAATCCATGGGGGAAAAAAGCCAACCGACACTTAGAAAAGAACAGTGGTATAGACATCAACATCAAAATGATCCCATGGCTAAATCGGAGGGAATTAGTTCTTTAGACCCCTCCTCTACCTACCTCATAAATGGAATCAGCGTTCCCTGCAAAGATAGCTTCCTTCAGGGAGATACTACCTACACATAGGTTCGTGGCCTAGAACTCGTAGCCATATCCCATCATCATAGGATTCAGAAACTGGAAGGGTGTTCGCATCCAGAACCTTTGGTACTATGAAATCGACCAGCCAGAATGCATTCCGACCGAGCACAGAGTTTTTCAAAACCCTCGTTCACACACGATTTACATACACAATAAACCCCCGATGACTATGAATTGCCCAGGACAAACCCCTCAGGCCCTATAAGGGGGGATACCCCCTTATCCAATGGAAAAGTAGTAGCCCTGAAAAAGCGGGATCATTTCCCTATCGCGGAATGGGGATCCCTCCCAGAGAAAATTCATGGGGGGTGGGGGAAGCCCTTGGGAGAATGGCCTAAGACGGCCATGGGGATCGATCATGAATGCCGCTTCCTTGCACCTTCATACCAATGGGGATGTTCCGGAAGAGTCCGAATTACGATTCACCTTCGCCACGATGGAAACGATCGTGTGGCTCATCGCACAACCAACATTATGGAACGAGGGAAGGGGGGGATCAAACCAAACGGAAATAGGTTCGCTGCCTTCCAACCTTGGGTTGGCTCTTCTTCATCCACCGACGGGGTTTTATGTCCTAAAACACAGCAGAAGGCAACAGGGTGAATCCATGCTAAGGGCGCGCTGATTTTATTATAATATTCTGAATGATGTTATTATACATTATATTTTTAATTTTATATAAATTATTTAATTAATAAATATGTAAGTGGAAGCTTCTTAGAGATAATGCAGAAAATAGATATCGGGACCATCGTCCTATATCATTTCAAAAGCATCCCCACATGGACCCGATTATAGGAAACCATAGACACTGTAAACTATTTATATTCTTCATGAACAACTAGGATAGGTTAGAAAAATACCCCCGGAGAGCGATTCGCGGGCCATGACAAGGAACCTAACATCACCTGTTCGGGGGTAACACCGCGTTTGGGATACAAAACCCACACCCTCCTATACAACACCTATATCCTACACGCCCCACGGGGGTCCCTTGCAAATCATCGCATACCCGCACCCTATGCTACCTGCTCGATCTGGCCACTCCCAACAAACCCCTCGCACACTAAAATACCCTACTATAAACTAGGTACTATGGCAAAACATCCCCACCTATCACCAACCGGGGGGACAGGAAGGTGTGTACCAAATACCATAAACGGGGAACTCTTCCACAGTAGGTAACACCCCCCATTATGACCTCACAAGGTCCCTCAGATTATGGATGATTTCATCAGCATGTCCTTCCACCTTAACCTTATCGTAAACGTGTACAATCTTCCCCTCGGGATCAATGAGAAAGGTTGTTCGCACAATACCCTTGTGTGCTTTGCCAAATAGCTTCCGCTCCTTCAGCACACCATACTGGGAACAAACCCCCCCCTCCTGATCACTCAGTAACAGAAACGGAAGGTGGTATCGCTTTGCAAATCTCTCGTGGGAAGCAACAGAATCGCGGCTTATGCCTATGATCACGGTATTGAACTCTGAAAAAAAATCATTTTGGTCGCGAAAGGCACACGCCTCCGTTGTACAATTGGGTGTATCATTTTTGGGATAAAAATACAATAAAACATAGCAACCCCGGAAGTCCGACAGGGAGATTTCTCCCTCCTGATTAGCAGCTGGTAAGGTAAAATCAGGGGCCTGATCACCCGTACGTAACATAATCCATACAACCCCTTTCTAGAAAACATTTTTCTATGTCAAAAATACTGTGCAATCATCACAAGAAATGATAGCATCAATAAAATAAAAAAATCATCACTCAACGTTTTACCCTCATCTACATAGTTCTACACGTCAAGACAACCATCATGAAAAAAACAACCCACTTTCACAGAACTCGCTTTACCTAACTCCGCACCCATTCAGGTGAGTTCCTATGGATAGAGACAAAAAAATCGGAAATTTATCCGCCATGATTGAGTACCCCCCCGGCCCATAATGGGAACTAGGAACCCTCCTTGTCCATTCCTGATGCACGTAGCTTGACACAAAAACGGATCCCCTATTCTCTTTTCTCCAGCATGGGAACCCCACAACATAGCTCCCTATCCGCTGCAAAGAACTGCTCTAGATCCACTTTCACCATGATCTACATAGGATCACACCCACGCAAGAGATAGACCAAATACCCCTTCCACCCATAGAATACACATGCTATGCTTGTAAGGCACTGTACCGGATTACGGGCCCGTAACGCAACCGAAACATGAACCCCACCACAAAAAAGGACCCGTCGATAGGGGAAATTACCCTTGCATAAATAGGACCTACTCATCCCTATCTCTATAAGATCCTAGATATTAACTATAGAAACAATGAAAAAAGGAGATATCTCTGTGAGTAACCTGTATCAACGCGCCTGTACCACCATCCCAGGTGGTGTCAACAGCCCCTCTCGATCCTGGAAGGGAATCGGGGAGGAGGATGCACCCTTCTTCGTTTCGCGAGCCAAGGGGGCCTATCTATGGGATCAGGAAGGAAAAAAATACATTGACTACATAGCTGCTCTTGGTCCGATCATTCTTGGCCATGGGGACCCGACTATTACAGAGGCTATCCGTGTAGCAGCGAGCCATGGAACTGTTTATGGAGCACCTACCGAACGGGAAGTCCTATTCGCTGAAACCCTGCAAAAAGCCATCCCCTCGTTAGAGCAGGTCCGTCTCACCTGTAGCGGCACGGAGGCCGTCATGTCAGCTATTCGTTTGGCCCGAGCCTACACGGGACGGACCAAGATCCTCAAATTTTCGGGTTGCTACCATGGGCATTGTGACACTGTCCTGCTAGGAGCAGGCTCCGGGGTAGCAACAACAGTAGGAACAGTCGACAACACGGGAATTCCTCACAGTGTTTCCCAGGATGTAATCACCATACCCTTCAACGACCCCTCTGCACTCGAAACAACATTCTCTAAATATAGAGAACAATTTGCCGCCATCCTGGTGGAACCCTTGGTAGGCAATTTTGGCATCGTTCCCCCAAACCCAGGATTCTTAACCAAAATCCAAAAATGGAGCCAGGAAGCAGGAACACTGGTAATCTATGATGAAGTCATCACGGCCTTCCGCTTCCAGTATGGTGCTATACAGGATCACTTTGGGATACGACCCGATCTCACGACATTGGGGAAAATCATCGGGGGGGGATTACCCATCGGTGCTTATGGGGGTCGCAAGGAAATTATGAAAAATGTTGCCCCCCTCGGCTCAACCTATCAGGGAGGGACCATGGCAGGGAACCCCATCTCTACGGCAGCGGGCCTAGCCTGCCTACAAAAACTGCGCACAACCAACCCTTACCCGAAAATAGAAGCCCTAGCCAAACGATTGTGGACGGGCCTACAAAAACAGGCGGAGAGCGCAGGCATTCCTGTAACCATCAATGCCTTTGGGGGGGCCTTTACCCTTTATTTCCATACAGAATCGGTCCATAACTACCAACAGGCTCGAGAGAGCGATGGAAACCGTTTTTCCCTATTCTTTAGGGCCCTCTCCCGCGCTGGAATTGCCCTAGCTCCTTCTAAATACGAGGCCTGGTTCCTCATGGCCGCCCACACAGAGTCAGACATCGAAGCCACACTGTCAGCAACAGAGGGAATATGGAATCAACTATAAAAACCCTATAGTGCCGATATAAAACAAGTTGTACTGGTAGTGAGCGATTAGGGGGAAACAGGTCGTAGGAGTTCCCGTACGCAGATAGATTGCATTTCAGATTCTTATGTCAGGTCCCACAGGGGAAGCCCTTTTTTGTTTCCCCTGCGTTGTCTGATGACCCATTTCAGGGTCTATTTTTTATTAATTATTTAAATTTAATATATAATAAAATACGGGTTACCTCTAATTACCATATGGATCCACTCCCTTCCATTGTTTCCCTCCCTTATTAGGCCCATTTTAGTTACTCCACGGATGAAAATTATTTCACGAGGGTCAAAAGTACAACCCTAAAAATGTCACAGACAAAACCATCAGAAAAATATAAAAATATTTATTATAAATTTATAGGAGGAGGAGTAACACAACACCATGAGTACACAAAATCCTGGCTCCGTTTTCTGGACACGCGAGAAAGAAATGCACTTTTTTTGCGATTCAGGTTGGAGTGCACACAAAAAATGGAGGGCCTACCCGGAAGAGAATACCTTTCAACCCCAAGGCACGTACGACCGAAATACCCAAATAAACTGTTTTTATATTAATTAACAATATAAACATTTAGAAATATATAATTAAATTTATAAAAAAGATTCCGATAAGTTTGATACCCTTTTTCAGCAGGGGCACCATGTTTGTATTCTGAGACTGGTAACCGTGTAAATCGTCATAGGATTCAAAGACTGGAATGATATTAGCACCCAAGGAATTCTGTACTATAGGAATGGATCAACCAGGGTATGTCCAAACCTGGCGTAAGGTTTTTTCCGTTTCCCAGCAGATTCCTCTGCTTACTACAGATGCTCATAACGGACCCAATCCGATGGGCCACGTTGGTATAGGAACCCCCAAAACCTATGAAAGACGGCCCTAGGTCGGGATCATCCATCCCCCTCATGAATAGTGACAACGATGGCAGAAACCATCATAATTGCAATTTTCCGTATAGAATCTGATGAAAACCTGTTCCTATGGGGTACAGGTAGTTCATTTTTCATAAAATACATAAAACATAGTATACCCCATCGACATCACATCCGGGGTGTAGATCATATCGACCAACCCTACAGAAACACCAAAGTTGGGCCAAAGGAGCTCCTAGGAGATGCACATACCCACCCCGAATGCCAGTCACAACTGGAAACAAAAATCTCATCCCAAATCAGGTACCCTCTAAATTTAATTTACATTAAATTATACTTTATACTACATGAAAATAACCTTATAATTTATCCATAATCCATTGATCTTGTAGCTAATGAAGGAAAGGGAGTCACAATAACAAAAATTAAGGGGGAAATCACATGCTAAATTTCATCCTAGGTATAGTCAAACATCTTTTAGGATTGGGATAAATAACATTTGTCGCCATGCAAAAATAAAACCGCGATCGCATTCAAAATCTGATATCGGTCCCCTGGAGAGCCCTTTTTTATCCTCTTTGCATCCTATGATGATCCGCTTCAGGATCTATTTTTTTATTAATTATTTTAACCATTATATATAATAAAATATACATTGTTTATGATTACCGTACACATCCATCCTTGGAACCATCCCAATAGGAACCAACTACCATGATCCCTCCGCAATTGAGGTAATTTTTAGCCACAACGGCGGCATCCCGTTGCGGGCATAACATTCCTGAACGGGGTTTTGGGACGGATTTTCCTCACCTTTAGGGACCTCCTTCATGTATTCACGTTTTAAATATTTTATTGTATTGTAACATAAAAGATACTGGAGCCCTGGGGGGCAAACAAAGTAGTGGGGGATACCCGGTAAAGGGAATTCCCCGTCCCGTACCCCAACAGGATAGCCGTCTGAGGAACGCATGGGATCTTCACGCCCTACAGGGCTAATACCCACCATTCAGTCCGATGCTACTAAGGATTCATGACAACAAAGAAAAAAATAACCATTGACATAGCGATAGGACGCAGATGGAATGATGTCCGGGAGATTCTTTACTGTTTAGGTACGGCCCTCCCGAAATGTTAGACACCTGGGACCGGATTTTCAAAAATCTTCGATCAACAAGGTCGATTCCCCTTGATCATCATCGACACCCACCCTAGCCCCGGGGCAACCATTCGTATGAATGGATCCAACGGTACACAAACCGGATCTTGGCCAAACTTCAGACCTGAAATATCCTTGGGTGGTTTTTTCATAATTCCTATTAAGTCCCCTGTTACAATAGGTCCAGGCGGGTATAATGGGAGCGGGTTCCCCGAATCCTCCCGGGAACACCTGATTCCCGGGAATGAACGGTTGGCAATGGACCCTAGGATATAACTCATTTTATATCTAATTTTGTGGTTCCTAATTTCTCTATTTTCATGATTTTCACTTCGTCCGAAAAAGGGGGCCTCAGGAAATTTAGTTCTGTTTTCATATCGATAACCCCTTATTCCCTGATAGAGGGTGAGTTGCCCATCCCCACTCCCGAGACTGAACCCTCAGGTCCGATATGCGGCCGGGATCCCGATTTTTCTATACAGAACCTTTAGGCGCTCAAAAGCCCGCCCCTTTCTGGGAGTGGGCTTCTATTTTTGGGGGTCTCCGTCTTGTTCATAGCGGGTGAACGAACAACGGGAACTCAATGATAAGAAGCCTCTTTCCACCCCGAATATGGCATTATATAATTCCTGTGAAATATTCTAATAAGTTTGGTATCACTTCCCGCAGTAGCACCATAAATGACTTCAACGAACAGGGGTACACCTCCTGATTTTCAAAAAAAGTAAGGAAGAAAAAACCGGAACCTGGCCAACCAGGCTCCCATAGATTAGGAAAAACCGACCTCCTATAAAATATCCTTCAATTTTTCCGATAACAATTGCTGGACAAGCTTAGGATCCGCGCGTCCCTGGGTCCTACGCATCACTTGCCCCACGAGGAAGCCACGGGACCGTTCCTTACCCTTCTTCAAATCCTCAATACTCTGCGCATTAGCATCGAGGACCTCCTGCACAAGGTCCTGTAACTGCTGGATATCCCTGATTTGACCCCAACCACGGGCCTCCACAATAACAGCCGGCTCTTGTCCTGTTTTCAATACTTCCTCCAGTAAGGGCTTTGCCAACTTACGACCAATTGTACCTTTCTTCAAAAGATGCAGAATTCCCGCCAATCGTTGCGGTGTTAGACCCGTATCCGCCAAGTCCTTACCTGTGGCATTTACATAACCCGAAACCTCACCCATCAACCAATTGGCCGTTTCCTGTGGATCCGATCCCAGAGCTACCGTTGCTTCCAGGAAGGAACATAAATCTTGTTGGCGTATAAAAATCTCTATACTATCAGCAGTCAAGCCCCACTTATCACGGTAACGAGCCCGCCTATCCGCCGGTAATTCGGGCAGGGAGTCCCGTAATTTCTGGCGCCAGGTTTCATCAATCCTGATCGAAATGAGATCGGGATCAGGAAAATAACGATAATCGTGTACATCCTCTTTGGTACGTAATAATTCTGTCCTACCCGTAGTCTCATTGAAACGCAACGTTGCCTGATCCACCCTCTCCCCTTGGTCCAAGAGGGCTGTCTGACGCTGTACCTCATAAAGGAGAGCCTTCTCAACGTAGCGAAAGGAGTTAAGATTCTTTAGCTCCGTCTTGGTTCCCAATTTCTCTTCCCCATGCCTACGCAAACTAATATTAGCATCACAACGAAACGAACCCTCTTCCATTTTCCCATCTGATACACCTAAATAGAGTAAAATCATTCGCAATTCCTCTAGATATACCCTAGCTTCCACAGAAGAGCGTAAATCAGGTTCCGAAACGATTTCTAACAGAGGAACACCGGCCCGATTTCCATCCACGAGGGATAGGCCGTCCCGGGTACGATGCATTAACTTACCCGTGTCTTCCTCTAGATGCAAACGTGTAATGCCAATTTTCCGTTTGCCTTCCTCCGTAGTCACCCACAAATGACCATGCTCTCCAAAAGGAGCCTTGTACTGAGAAATTTGATAGGCTTTAGGTAAATCAGGATAACTATAATTCTTACGATCAAACCAACTCTCTCTGGCAAGAGTACACTGAAGAGCCAACGCCGTACGCAGAGCATACTCCACGGCCTGACGGTTGAGCATAGGTAATGTTCCCGGGTGCCCCAGGCAAATCGGGCAGGTTTGCGTATTCGGAAATGCACCGAAGGCAGTGGAACAGCCACAGAAAAGCTTGCTCTCTGTAATCAATTCTGTATGTACCTCAAGACCTATGACAATCTCGTACGACACGACACACATCCTCCCCACCCATCGGCAACTCTGGCAAAGGACCCCGCTCCTGTTCCCATGCATGGGCCACCCTCAACACTACAGACTCTGCCAGCGATGGTGCCAAGATTTGTAACCCCACAGGCAACCCATCCACGAAACCACAGGGAACACTAATGGCAGGAATACCCGCCAAACTAGCCGGGATCGTGCAAATATCACTCAGATACATCCGCAAGGGTTGATCCTTACAGGCCCCCAGGGGGAAAGCAACCGTGGGTGTGGTGGGACCTATTAGGGCATCGTACTGTGAAAAAAGATTCCGAAAGTCCCTCTGAATAAGGGTCCTCATCTGTTGGGCCTTGTGATAATAAGCATCGTAATAACCAGCACTCAAAGCATAGGTACCCAACAAAACACGTCGTTTCACTTCGGCGCCAAAATTCCGGCTGCGAGTTTGGAGATACATGGATTCCAACGTGTCCGCTCCCTCCACTCTTGTGCCGAAACGTACCCCGTCATAGCGGGCGAGATTAGAGGAAGCCTCCGCTGGCGCAAGAATGTAATAGGTAGCCACAGCATAGGAGGCATGGGGCAAGGAAACACGATCTACCGTAGCCCCCATCGCAATGAGACGATCGGAAACCGTCTCGATAACCTGCCTGACACCATCATCAATCCCCTCCCCCAGAAATTCTTCTACCAAGGCCAATTTCAAACCGCGCACATCACCTGTCAGGGCAGCCATGTAATCGGGCACTGGATCCGGAACAGTCGTGCAATCCCTTGGGTCCTTACCAGCAATAATCTGCAAAACGGAAGCCGCCTCTTCCACAGTGCGCGTGATAGGTCCTACATGGTCAAGAGAAGAAGCAAACGCTACCAGACCAAAGCGGGAAACACGCCCATAGGTGGGTTTCAGGCCCACTACACCGCAGAAGGAGGCAGGCTGGCGAATAGAACCCCCCGTGTCAGATCCAAGAGCTACACAAACCTCACCAGACGCCACAGCCGCCGCAGAACCACCACTGGAACCACCTGGTACGGAGTTCCTCTCCCATGGATTCCGCGTAATGTGGAAAGCGGAATTCTCCGTCGATGATCCCATGCCAAATTCATCCATATTCGTTTTACCAACTACCACAGCCCCCGCTGCTCTCAAACGGGACACCGCCGTTGCTTCGTGAAGGGGCTGATAGGTAGCTAGCATCCGACTCGCACAGGTAGTCGGTAGATAGGGGGTGCAAAAATTGTCCTTGATACCCACAGGACAACCATACAAGGACCCCATTGCCCCCTTTGGTAGAGAATCTAGGGATTTGGCCCTGGCGCGACTTCCTACCGTATCTACGGTCAAGAAGGAACGTAAGGTTCCCTCCCATTTCTCAATTTTTTGCAAACATTTCTCTAGCTGTTGTGAGGCGTTTCCACAGGCCGTCACAATGATTTGCCCCCCTTCCTGCCCGCCATAACTGCGGGCACCACAAAACAATCGTCCTGCGTGACGGAAGCAAATCGCATAGCCTTCTCACGAGGGAGGGAGGGCGTAACAACATCCTCACGTAAAACATGTTCCACCCTCATAGCATGGGATGTAGGAGGAATACCCTCCGTATCCACAGATTGTAATTCCTCGATAAAAACTACCACCTTGTCCAGTTGTCCAGAAAATTCCTTTTGCTCCCTCTCCGTCAACTGCAACAGAGCCAAACCTGCGACTTTCCCAATCTTCTGCCTTGATAAGTGATCTGGCACATCACTGCCCCCCCACATATACAAAAAAAAAAATACCTAAATGATGCTACGTACCACGGCCCATTGTAGCGAACCACTGGGCAAAATTCAAATGCCATCGGAATCCTAGGGGGGAATCGATGCATGGCATCGCATCACCATCAATCGATTCAATCCCCGGGGTTGGGTCCACCACGGCCCAAGGAGTAATATATTATATATAATATATATATTATATATATTTTATAATAATGAACTCAAATGGACTCGACCATCCGATCAGGGGGACCGCAAGGGAGGAGGCCAAAAATTTGCTTGCGCCAACCACGGTTCTTGACATCCAAATCCACACTGCATGTATACATAAATTCTATTATATATAAAATATTATATAAGATTTATTTAAATAAAAATTTATCCTCCTATCAATGGAAATCAGCTAGTACGGACTTCATTTTTTATCCGGTGGACTCAACACCCATGGACAACTGCATCAAGAAAATGGGCCTCAATCAATATGTTGGTTTTGGGGATCATCAAGATTACAGCTTGCCCGATAACCAAACTTGCCTTCCCCTTTCTCCCGAATGAGGGATCTTCTTACAACCCAATTGCAGGATGGTGAGTGATAACGAAACCCGGGCCCATTCCTAGTAGGTACCTCCTCACCTCCTTCGACGGATAACCGAACGAACAAGATGAAAACAGAAGGCGACGCCGCGCTGCTAGAGATTTGCCTGGCTCTCAAACACTTTGAAAGTCAGTACGATAGGGTTTTAATCTACCCCAGCCCCCATACTGTCGCAAAGAGTAACACAGGGAGCCAATAGTAAAGAGTTGGGCGGGAAGGGCGAGAGAAATCCACGGTACGTTCCCAATGGCCATCTGCAATCTACAAAGCCCCTCTGATCCAGAGACCCAGGGGGCGTGTCAAGGGCGAGCCATTGGGTAGGGTGTATGTTGATACCCTTGTCGTCGAGGGACCATGATAAAGAGAAGGAATTGAGTATAATCATCCATGGAAACACCCAAGGAGCACCTCATTCCAATGAAGATTGGAGTATTGATTCTATGTCCAACCGTGCCCCGGGGGGAGACCCTTGTACCTTGATAACAGGTACAACTGCCATAGGATAGGCGGGGCAATCAAAGAACATACCATCGATATACACCCAGTCGATAGGACGGACCGAAGGAAGAAGAAAATCCCAGTAAAAAAAGGGGAAACTGATTCAAGAGGAAGGGGGAGGAGGAAATCAATCGGTGCCCTGGTGATGAGACTTCCGACCCATCTACATACCAACCTGGAGAATACGGCAAGGGTAAGACGGTGGCCCACTTCAACGAAAAAACCTGGGAAGATGTAAATTTGCCGAGAAATGTGCCGCCCCCCCAAAAAAGGGGAGAGTATAAATAAATATTTATAATTTATACAATTTTTTATTAAAAATAAAAATTGACTCCATTGTCCATTTATTTAGCATGTGTACATTGGGGACCAAATAAAAACAATAGTAATAAATTCTTACTTAAATACCCATAAAATGAAATTATTATCTATAAAAATCACCTACGATAACAATATTTACATAGAATGTTTATATACATATTAATAACATAAATATTTTTATATTTATAAATAATCGTTTAATCACACCTGGATATTACAATGATTTTTATATTACTTTTCGGCGTAGAAACAATTATTGCTTGCAATTATGCATGGTTAAAGTATAGAATAGCGAAGGTTAATTGCCTACTCCCTCAGATTTGGATACTCCACCCGGAAAACCGTACTTGGGATTACCTATCCGCACTACCTCGTATCCTAGGGATTCACGGGGGTGAGAACCGTTATTCATCCCCCTTGTGGGCACCCCTTTCCCCCCATTCTATTAAAAATGATCATAATTATCATTGAATAAATAATAATATATTAAAAAGAGGATTATAATATAATATGAGTACAAGTTTTAATAGTAGACGTAACAATCGCCCATTGAAATTTTTCCAACCTTCTTACTGGGGTATTATCGGATTATTCTCTATTGCTGTCGTGGGTCCTCCGCCGGTGTCTGCTGAGGAGGTCTCTTCGTCGGTGTCTGGGACCCCTCCCCTGTTGATACCTGAAACCTCCTCATCAGTGTCTACTAAGGAGACCCCCCCGACGCCCACCAGATTCCTCATTAGGGATCGAATGAAAGGAACTAATTCCTATTCTGACACATTGGATTCCCTGCCTTTCAGGGTTCTAGTCCGGGATCGTTTAAAGGGAACCAGCTACGTTTATGCATTCTCAGAGGATTTGAGCAAAAGGAGTGAGAGGGTAGAGGAACGTCCCATTGAAAAATCCAAAGGCGTTGAAGAAATTCAAGATATCGAAAAATTAGAACCAATACTCCCATTTATAGATCCAAATGAGAATGGAGGGTGGGATACGAGGGAGATGGTTTGTCAAGAATTAAGGGAAGGTGCGAAACACAACGTCATTTGTTCCCAGAAATTCCTCGAATACGATGATGGCTCTAACAAAAACCCACAAGTGGTATCTGAAACCCTATCCTCAGTGTCCAGGAAAACTTCGTCGGTGCCTGAGACTCCCCCACCCACCAGATTCCTCATCAGGGATCGAATGAAAGGGACTAGTTCCTATTCTGACACATTGGATTCCCTGCCCTTCAGGGTTCTAGTCCGAGATCGTTTAAAGGGAACCAGCTATGTTTATGCATTCTCAGAGGATTTAGACAAAAGGAGTGAGAGGATAGAGGAACGTCCCATTGAAAAATCCAAAGGCATTTGGGAAATTCAAGATATCGAAAAATTAGAACCAATACTCCCATTTATAGATCCAAATGAGAATGGAGGGCGGGATACGAGGGGGATGGTTTGCCAAGGATTAAGGAAAGGCGCGAAACACGACGTCATTTGTTCTCAGAAATTCCTCGAATACGATGGCTCCAGTGGAGACCCTCGAATCGGTATGGAAAAAACACCACCGGTATCCGAAAACCAATCAACAGTACCCGAAAATACACCACCAATACCCGAAAATACCGAAACCCTAGAGGTCGAGGTACCTCGTCATCGATTTCTGGAAATCCCTCCTTATTAGGTATGTCTGAAGTACCCTCCCTCCATCATGCAACCTAATTTCTTCCAGTCCCTTTTGGCCAGACCCATTCCCTCGGGCTCTCGAGATATCATCGGGCAGCCTCTGCTTAATTATGGATTTTAGGTATGGATTTGAATATAAATTCTACTTACCCTTTCCCCTAACAATAGTACTACTGCTTGAAAAAGGGGGAATCGAGTAGGCCCAGCATTTCAGCTGAGCCTCCCACATCGGGTAGGGCTGGCATCTCACTCAGCCAACCCCCTCATAGAACAACACTGCTCTCATATTATGCAACTCTTATAGCCCCATCTTGGCGTCTAATGGATGCCAATGGACGAATATGTATATCCCCCCTTTCCTTGTGTATACTGGATCCACCTGTGCGCATGCTATTGAGCTTTCTGTACTTCTTTTTGGCCCACCAAACCAAAACCATTGTCATCGAAGCCGCGTAGCTTTTCTCAGTTGTGAGGAACTCCTGCCCTCTTACAGAGGCGATATATCCTCTTATGATGGACAATTATACCCCCCCTTTTCTTCTTACCTAACCCATACGTGATCTGATTGCATCCCAAATTTAGTGTCGGGCCCCCCAGAGGGGCCTTTTTTTGTCCTTCCTGCACCGTTCGAGGACCCGTTTCTGAATCTATTTTTTTCATTATTTTCAATATAATATATAATAAAATATGGATTGAACCTAATTATCCTATCCATTCTCCCTCATTATTTTCCTTCTACATAGGCCTCCTCCATTGGACCTGTTTCAATTACCCCCGGTTAAAATCGCCTTGCAGAGGGGGGTCCTCCCCTTGGATCCCTGTTTCCCCATTAGAGCAAGGCGTATTCCGACCTGAACCCTCCTAATAAGCCCCTTACTCCTTGTCTTCCCTTTATAGAAATCCCAATGAACTCGCACCTTGAAAGGCCCTTCGACCTCTTTCTCCCTGTACCACCAATATCACGGAACGATGGAATGAGGGAATCAAACGAGGGAAGGTTCGCTGCCATCCGACCTTGGCTGCTTTCTCCCCAACGGTATCGGCCTATATAATTTAAGAATATTCAAACATTTACTAAACTATAGAAATCGTAGACCATAGTGGTTTTACTATTTATATTCTTCATGAACAATAGGATGGATCCGAAAAATACCCCTGGGAAAGCAATTCGCAAGAGCAAGGATAAGACATTACCTATTCAGGGGGTGACGCCGTGTTTGGGATACAAATTTATTTTCTGTTATTCGTATTGGCTATCCTATCCATTACCTTTCCATCACTCATCTTTCTTCCCTGCCCATCCAATATCCAGAGACGTTCCCTTTTCCTTTTATCTTTCTAGAACGCATGCGAACCACTTTCTCCCCACCATCACATAAAACCTCTTCCTGATTTCCCCATATTTCCGGAAAAAAAACTTTGATATGTCAACTAATATCCGGAGTTTCGTTCTACAAATACCCTTTCTCCATCCAACAAGCACCCTGCCACCCCAACCTGATTTTGGAGGACTGGTGCTACCGCGAAAAAGGTATCAAACTTATTAAAATATTTTTGTAGATTAAATGATGTGTTCAGTAAATGTTTATATTGTTAATGGATATAAAAACAGTCTATATGGGTATTTCCAGCGTAAGTTCTTTGGGGTGGAAAGGTACCCCTTTCTGGGGGATTGCACCTGAAAATTTCGTGCGATCGGTTATTTTTTTTGAACCACCGAAATCACCGTGGAATCTTAGGAACCGGTTCCTATCTCGCCCCTTTTGCGCACACCAAAGAAACCGACATAAAGTCGAATTTTATTTTTTATTTAAATATTATTATATATTAAACCCTATGTAGTTATTGGTGATCTTATCCTTATCTTCCTGATCTTCTTTTGAAGATAACGAACGGCCTGGGATCAATGATAAGCAGATCCTTTTGCCATCATGGCCCGTGCCACCCTCGTCTTACCACGCACCTTCATTTTGGCTGCCTGAAAACGGTTCTTCATAGAAGAACAAACCCCCTCCACAGCCGCACGACGATTACCCTTCTCTTTGTACCCCGGTTGCTCCATTTTGTCTCGTTGTTCCGCCGTTGAATAGGACTGATCCGTGGTGCGCAGGACCCTTTCCCCCCTCTTCAGAGGTTTGGCTGCACATTGCTCGGCAAATTTACATCCCCCGCAGGTCCCCTTATGGAAGCGGGCCACTATCTTACCCTTGCCCTTCTCTCCGGGTTGGTACGTGGATGAGTCGGGGGTCTTGCCACCAGGACACCGATGGATCTTTCCATCCTTCCCCCTCTTGAACCCGCTTACCCTTTTTTTACTGGGATTTTCCTTTCTTCCCATCCTATCGGTTGGGTGTATATCGATAGTACGTTCTTTAGCCGCCTCCCTTACCTCATGGCAGTTGTACCCTCCGTCGAAATACAAGGTCTTGTTGTCCTCTGGTGCATGGTTGGATATATAGTCAACTCCAAAATCCTTATCGGAATGAAGTGCCCCTTGGGTATTCACATGGGTGAGTATACTCAATCCCTTCACCTCATCACGGGCCTCGACAAGGTTACAAACATACCCTCTACACAATTGCTTACCCTTGATACGACATTGGGCGTCTGGATCAAAGGGGCTTTGCAGACTGCCTGATGGCGAGGTGGAACGCACCATGAGTCTCTTTTGCCCTTCCTGTTCAACTCCCTCTGTCTGCTCTCCTATCACCCTTTGCAACAGTATATGGACTGGGGCGGATTGAAACTCCTTGTACTGGTTCCCAAAGTGTTTGAGGGCTAGGCAAATCTCTAGCAGTGTTGCCCTCCGTTTCATCTTGTCCGTTGGGTGATCCGCTGGTAGAAGGAGGAGGGACCTATAAGAATGGGCCTGGGCTTCGTTTACATCGGCCATCCCGCAATCTGGTTGCAAGAAGATCTCCCATTCGGAAGGAAGAGGTAGGGCAAGTTTGGCCATCGTACGAACCGAAATCCTAATCACCAAGAAAATCAACATATTGCGGCTCAGTTTCCTGATACAGCTGTCGATAAGGGTTGAATCCATCCGATAAATACTGGGATCCATGCCCACGATCCCCATCAAAAATTGGGTGAAGTCGGAGTAGAACTGTTCCTTCACATTATAGCCTTCGGTTTCCTCATAGACATTGAGGCGATTTCGACTCTCATATAGTGTTCTTTCACCCATAAGTGGTCTACCTTCTTTACCACCTAATGCCTCAAAGAGAGGGCCTTCGCGTGGAATTTGAATGATCAGCATACGGTCGCTACACCGTAAAAACTCCTTGATTATGTCGAAAATCAATGGTATGAGTATATGTATGCATGGCCTCCCAATGGTATTGTGGTAACCACTGTATCTCTTCCTATATAAGGATGCATATTCGGTGAAGAACAGGCCAAGGAGGATGAAAACAAATTCTACATCGGAAGGTTGATTTGTACCCACCATGGATAATAGACGATCCTGCAAGTAAGTTTCCCTTTGTTCTATTTCCTCTGTTTCGTAGTCATTGGGTATTGTGTTACAACGTTGAGAAGCCATCTGTCCTCTAGTCTCCTTATATTTTTTTATTTTGATAAGGAAGATTATACAACAAGGATAGATGGCTTTTCCATTATCTCTTACCATGTTTTTAACTAACAAGATTTAATTACCATGGTTTGATACATAATAATCTAAATAAACTGTTTATTATGAAATATCGTGCTGATCTATTCCCCGGCGATACATTGAATGAAGGAGCAAGTACTATCAAATAACATTACTATATTTATTAAATTTTATTATAGGTCCGGGAGGGAACCAAATTTTGGAAACCAATGCTCTGGGCGGTACTTGTCGGATCGTTCCTTTCTGCGGTAGCACCAGGACTGGATTCCACTTTTTTATGGAACCCCCTCAGAATGTAGATTCTGAGCTAATCCTCTTCTTTTTGTTTTCCTAACGGTTCTTTCCCTCAGTAGGTCCGTTCTCTCAACTCGAGAACCGTTTCATGGAAAACATCCTGTTACTCAAAGATACCTTCCTCGCATTATTTCCGGTTTTTTCCCCAAGATCCCCCTTCTCCCCCGTACTGCTTCCCCAAACTTCGGATGGTTCTGGGAATGAGTCCATATTTGCGGTCTACTTCAAACATGGTACCTCTATAGGGAAAAGGAACCATGACACCGGTTGATGAATCGGGATCCAGAAGGAAAGAAATCGCCACAGAGCCAAGGGGAAGAAATACGAATTATCAATATGGGGGGTAACATACAAAAAATGGGCATGGATCCTGCTTCGTACCCCCAAGCAGATGTTGAAACATCGGACCATGATGGACCGAAAACAGGGGGATTGAACCAATGTAAGGATAATGTAAGGAGATTGAAATACCCATTATATATACATATATGTATAAAACAAATTATACTTAGTAAGTAGGAACACTAATCCCTGTCAGGGGATAGGGGTGTAGTTATCCTAAAAACAAGAAGGAGAGTGTTCATGATCATGGTAAAAAAAGCAAAAATGGGTATCTTATTCGCCTCCACCAGTCTACTGACCCTAATGGGGGGAAATATTGTCATGGCCGAGTCGACAGGGGATCAGGAAGGTACAACATTAAGTAAAAACATGCATAAAAGTGATGGCCTAAACTCATCATACACACAGAAAGAACTAGCGAAGAAACTCAATAATCAATATAAACTACTACTTGAAAAAGAGATGAGAAATCCAGACGAAATATCTACGGAGGATTTGAAAGATTTCGCAAGTGCATCCAATGAATATAGTAGTAAATACGGAGCTGGGCATAAATTCACCCCGGAAGAATTGCGGTCCATGCTGAAGAAGAATGCAGAAGAAGCCCACAAAAATCCATCGAAGCATAAGGAATCACAAGACGCAATAGACAGAGACATAGAAAAAGGGGACTTTAAATAAATTAAAATAAAAAAGGAAAATAAATTGAAAAAGGAAATTACTGAACCGGCACAATAAATCTGGGGGGACTGTTCGTCCCCCCATTATCCTTCATGAATCAATTGAAATTCACGAGATCTATGGTTTCCTACAATTGGGTGAATATGTGAATACGTTATCCGTTCTTGACTTGTTCCACTGCCCCTTGTTTGAATCCCAATGAGAATTTTTTTCGAATCATTTCCATATTCTCCCTGCAGGGAACCTACTCTTACTGTACCGACCAGGATCCATTATACCAGCAGGGGGCCTATTAGATACCTGGACAACATGGTACCCACCCCGGACTTATTCAACCACACTTTGCTTAAATTCCAACGAAAATTTTCTCCGTACCATTTTCGTGTCCACCCCTTACAGGAAATCCCCATCATGATACCCATCGGGACCTATTGTACCAGGAGGCCTAATCGATAACGGCCTCGGAGATAGGCTACCAACAACTTGTTGATGAACCACACAAAACAATGGGCCGCGCCTGGAAGTGGGGGATACTAAGAATAGGGAAGGATACGCGGTGAGTAAAAAAAACAAGGATGGGACAACTCTCTCCCTCGAACACCCCCCGGTGTTCCCCAATGGGTTACCTCGCGACGTTATGGCTTACCCTACCCCCTTCCGCCGTACGGGGAGAAGAAACCATGACACCGGTTGATGAATCGGGATCCAGAAGGAAAGAAATCGTCACAGAACCAAGGGGAAGAAGTACGAATTGTCAATATGGGGGGACATACAAAAAATGGGGATGGATCCCGCTCCGCACCTCCACGGGGAAGATGTTGGAATATTGGACCGTGGTGGACCCAAAACCGGGGATGAACCGCTTCTCCATGCCAAACCCGTGGGATGGCTTACCTATTATGGCGCCTTCTACCCTTCGTCCGTGAAGAATTTCTCTCGTGACCACATCAACCAAATTTTGGCTAGATGGGCTGCGAAGAAATACAAAAAGCTGAACAACTGGAAGAAGGCCCTGAAATGGGTTCGATGGATACGAAGGAAGTATCGAAGGCTGTTTGTACACTGGTAATTGACCTGTTTTATCCCACATGGGCGAATGGTAGATCTGTTTTGCCATGGTGAGATAAAAATAGAGGGATTGTCGAGTAGGGCTGGCATTTCAGCCAACCCTCTCACAGAACCGTACTTAATAGTCTCCCATTATACGGCTCTTATTGCCCCATTAGGATCTTGTCCTATTCAGATGCCAGTGTACAAACAGCCTTCGGTACTTTCCCCGTATATATCGAACCCATCTCAGGGCCTTTTTCCAATTGTTCAGCTTTTTGTATTTCTTCGTGGCCCATCGAGCCAGAACTTGGTCGATGTGGTCACGCAAGAAACTCCTAATGGCCGAAGGGTAGAAGGCGCCATAATAGGTAAGCCATCCCATGAGTTTGGCATGGAGAAGGTTTGCTATCTCCTCCAGATCTATGCCCACTCTACTTGGGATGCCCAGCTTCCCAACTTGCCTAGCTATCTTGCTTTTAGATTTTTGGCTTATGGCTGGTACGAAACCCACAAATCTCACCCCTGTACGACGACTTCTGACCTCACGGGCCTTGAATGCGTACCCTAGAAAATCAAAGGCAACAACATCATGATTCCCGTTCCGCCTATCATCTTCACAGTAGAAGATTTTGGTCTTCTCCGGATGCAGTTCCAGCCCGCACTCTGCCAATCTTTGCCGAATTTCTGAAAGAAGATGTTCAGCTTGCGCTTTGTTCCGGCAGTGGACGATAATATCATCTACATACCTCGCAAAACGTATATCGGGGTGCTCCGTTTCTATCCATTGATCAAAAGCGTAGTGCAGGAACAGATTGGCCAGGAGGGGACTTACGACTCCACCTTGCGGCGTGCCCTTAACCCTTTCCTCGCTCGTCCCATCAGGTAATAATACCGGTGCCTTAAGCCACCTCTTGCAATAGAGTAACGTTACTTTATCCGCCCCAACGTGCTCAAGGGCCCTCAAAATGAGGTGATGCGGAATGTTGTCAAAGAAGCCCACTATGTCGAGGTCGATTCCCCAGTCGTACTCCCAACAGCGCTCACGGGTTACACGTAACGCCTGATGCGCTGATCTCTTGGGGCGACATCCATAGGAATCTCCATGAAAGTGGGTCTCTAGGAGAGGCTCAAGCCGATTCTTTATTACCGTCTGGGCTACCCGGTCTGCTACCGTGGGTATGCCAAGTGGCCTTTTTCCACCGCATGACTTGGGAATCCACACACGCCTAACCTTGGAGGGGAAGTAGGATCCTGCGCAGAGTTGATTCCATATCACATACAAATTACTTCTCAGATCGTATGCGAATGCGGTAATCGTCTGCTGATCCACTCCAGGACCTCCATCGTTAGACATTACCTGATGCCACGCCTTCAGTACCTCTTTCTGCTGTATATTGTATCTGTCTGGATTTTGGTCCGATGTTGCTTGCTTCATACCAGTCTCCTCTTCCGGTAATTTCCATCCAAGTTGCTGTACTTCTCTGAAACATGCAGGCAATTCAACCCCTTCGCTCCACTTCCATTACAGAAGCTTCTACACTACTATGGGTTGATCCGACTTCGTGCACGGAACCTCGGTTAGCCCTCGGTCTTTACATCTGGCGACAGCCAGACGCCGTACGACGATCTCTCAAGTTCCGATCAAGAGCCTAAATCGGGTTCATCCCGCCTATACACCGCATGCCACCGGGGCAGAAGATAGGTCGCCCCCCACGGTTCATCCCGACGTCCGATACCCACATCGGTTTTGACATGGACTACATTTTTCGATGCGTCTTCGAACGGTTCGCTTTCGCTGATCTCCCCGATTCCCACCTGACAGGGTCATGCCCTGCCTTTTCCTAGATCGCTCACAACCAAGGCATTTAACCCCAGCAGCACTAGGCGGTTTGTAACCTGCTACCTATCAGCCGGTTACGAAGGGCCGAGCAACCTTCATCTCTTGACCGACTTCTTGACACACGAATCGCTTCTGGATTTTAAGGATGTCGGGTAAAACTAGCATTCCAACCAACCTCACTCAACATTCATACACCTAACTACTCCATAGATTTCAAACCATAAGTAGTAGGGGATAGAATAGTAAGGGATAGAGGATAGGAAACAAAATATTGCGAAACATATGAAACCACATAGATAACCATAGGCTATACCGATGCGCTATCCACCCCATGAGTAATGAGGTCAGAAAGGTGATCAGTAATTCGCACCATTCTTTCTGAAAGTGGCCCAAAGCAAACACAACGCTAGTAACCCAAACTCCCAAACGTGGCTGCAAAGCCCCTCTATACCAAAATTCCTCACCGATTGCGGCACACACCCCTATCACGAAAAGGTAAATGAGCGAATCCAGTAACGGCACGGAATCATCCAACCCATAATGTCTATTTCCAAATAAAAACATAAGCACTGATGAGTACAACAAGGAAGCAACGAGGAGGCAGTTACAGAGAAAAAAACCCTTGCATGTTAGTTTTCTCCCGAGTCCCAAACGAGCCAATGTTTCTTTCTTATTACGGGTAATTCCTATCCCCACAGCGAGGATAGCAGGAACAGCGCCACACAAAGTATACAATAAACCATTAATGAAAGTTCCATTTCCCGCATGGGTCGATACATCTGAACGGACCCCTACAGATGCTTGCTTATAACCTATGAAGAAGGCAATTTTATAAAGTATCCAATAGACTATAACACGATGAAGATACCGCTGGGGTTCTAAGCCTAATTTTATCATGACATAGGATCGGAATGTTGGCCATAGGGAAACTAAACATAGCAACAGACCCGAAGACAAGAGAGAAAGAAAAGCCAACTTATCGAATACAGATGAATTATAAAAAGGTTCTATTAATGAATCCATTCTCGGAAATAATAAAGAGAATAAATAAAATGATACTATGATAGTTACCGTATCAATCATTTTCCCAATATTCTTTATTAGTGTAAATTTCCCACCCCCGTGAACTATAGCCCGCTTATAGCTGCGATCGAAAAGCACAAGAAGAACAGCACCGACTGCCTCTAATATAACTAGAAAGTAGGGTATAAAAGGCAAAGATTTAAACCTCCTCTGAGCTGAGCAGTATCCCCTTGTATGTAGATTCCTTTGGACAAGGTTTTCAAAAAAATATTTCCCCTCGGTCTTAGAGAACCCCCGTGTTCTGATCGGACCCGTACAATTACGAATTTAGGTACACCTTTGAAAAAAATCATTATTGAAGCGGTAAGCATCCATTCTTCCCCCATCGGCTACCCCGAGGCTAACGAATCCCCCCTCCCTTGCGATTCATTCCCTCATGAAACAGGGACATTCAGCGATCCCATGTAGTTCGTAGACATCAAATAAGGTAGCAATATGGACAATCGGGGTTGCTTGCAAATCCAATGAGATCTTTTTAGGACTAAGCCTTTCCCATACCTCGCGTGCTACCCCATTTCCAAACCAATACTTCTTTGCATACTCGAACCACCGTTCCCATGCCTGTTCCCCATCTTTAGACGTAGGACATAAGAGACATCCTTAGCTATTTCCTTCTTCAGACTTTTAAAGGCAGAATTCATGGTGATACGAATAGCATGAACGTAACATCGTTGGTGAACCGTATATCGTAGGAGAAATGCCTGCATACAACAATGGGGAGGCACACCATGCCCATCTTACAGTGACGACACACACCCCGTCGACATTCAGGGCCCCGTTCCTTCAGTTCCTACATGTGTTAATCATAGGATTATTCAACACCCTCTCGTTAGGCAAAGGGATAAGACCTACAATATCCCGTTCCCCCTATGGAATCCATCCCCACCGAGATCCATGCATTTTTCAACAATCCAACCAGCTACCGCCCAAAAACACCAATATCATGGGGACTGAAAATGAGACTAGTAATTTCATTCAGGGGAGAGGACCATCCACCCCACTCTCCCAGGACCCCATAACTTGGTTCCTTCCCTAAGATCATCAAGGAAAAACGTTAGGCACGTAAGGGTGTCGAGTAAGGCTGGACATCTCAGCCAACCCTCTCTTACAAAACCACACGTACTACTTTCGCATTATGTAGCTCTTATGGTCTCATAGAATCTTGCCCATTGAGAACCCCAGTCTGGTGTTACGTTCTTCGTACCTGCCTCTGCTGTGTTCTATACGGGTTTCGATCCCATGTTTCCTGGTCCAACTTGCGATCATCTCCTTATCGCAGATTGTGCGTCCCGTTAGACTCATCAGGTCTAACCCACGATCATCTCTTTGCTTCGGATTGTACGTCGGATGGTCTCCAGACAAACCATTCAACCCCTTCGCTCCACCACCCCCATTACAAGGGTTTCTTCACTACTATAAGTTGATCCGACTCTGTTCACGGAAGCCGCCCTTAGCCCTTTTACACCTGGCTTTAACCAGGTGTCCGTGCGACAGTCTCTCGTGGTTCCCTATGAGGACCTAAATCAGGTTCATTGAATGCCGCCAGGACAGTAGGTGGTTCGCCCCCCACGGCTTCGTTCCAAGGATAGGATCTTTGTTTCGACATCGACTGAGCCTTTCGGTGCTTTCCCCCAATGGTTCGCTTTACTAATCTCCCTGATTCACACCAGACAGGATTCTTTCGTCCTGCCTTTTCGCATAACGATCACCACCATTGGCTCTTTATAATAGCAGAACTAAGTATAAATTGACCAATAGTGGCCTGATAACCCCACCTTGCGGTGTGCCCTCGGTCCCTGCTTGGCTCGTTCCATCCGGCATTGGAACAGACGACTTTAGCCATCTTTCGCAGTAGAGCAGTATCACTCTGTCCTTCGTAAAGAGGTGAAGGGCTTGCATAATCCTATGAATCAAAGTACCCTTTGATGTCAAGATCGACCCCCCCCAGATATGAGTCCAACCGTTCTTTCGACAGGACTGGAGAGCCTGAATGGCCGATTTTCTCTGACAACACCCATATGACGAAGTATGAAAATGGGGTTCCAGATAGGATTCTAATCTGTTCTTGATGACGATCTGAACCACCCGATCCGCTACGGTAGGAATTCCGAGTGGTCCCCTGCTGCCATCAGGCTTTGGGATATCCACTCGCTTGAGCTCCCTAATCCCCATCTGACGAGGATCCTGGCCCCGCCTTTTCCTAAACCACTCACCACCGGGTCGTTCCCACACCAGCAGCGTTAGGTGGTTCGGAGCCTGCTTCTACCAGAGCCCCAGCTCCGAAGGGCCAATTACAAACCTCCATCAACTCACACAGCTTGCCTGACACGCTGATCCCGAACCTCTGGACCCATCGATTTGTGATATCCATCCTCCCGGATGATACATTCCCCGGACCATTATTTTTTCCCGCTATGCGAAATTGTAAATGGGGAACCACCCATCAGTGGATCTGGTTTCGTTTCCGCAATCATTGTGCCCGGGGACACTTTTCACTACGGTTTCATACCCTTGGATGGCAGGGGACGGCACCCGTAGTATCGGATTCCCCAGTTTCACCATCGGTTACCACCAGCTCGGAATGAGCCCATTTTGTGCTCCCATTTGCTGTTGCCATTGTCCTGTTGGCTGAGGCCATCTCCCCGCTTGCCATTATCCCATTGGCTAGGACCACTTCTCATATACCAAGACATCATGATTATAGCAAAGAAAACATAGACTTTCTGGCGCTTTCCTAATGAGTTGGAAGAAGTCAATGGACGGATTATTTACCCCCATCACCCCCGCCATCCACGATTTTTCTTTCCGGATATTGACTTTTCTTGATAATTTTGTGCAAAGGAAAGAAGAACACCAGTTGCGTTTGGTGGTGGAACAAAAATTAAGAAGTTGACCCGTTTAAAAATTCACTCCTAAAATTGAAACTCCGGATCCGATATTTGGCTAATATTCGTTCCTATGACAATAGCCCATCTCTTGTAGAACATCTGAGTCGGAAAAAAAATACCAGTGGTCCCTTATGGGTTTGGATATTTTAGTTGAAAGTACGCAACGCATAAGGAAGAGGACCTGGGGTACCTATCCATTTTCCCGTATCCGCCC
Source organism: Pasteuria penetrans (assembly GCF_900538055.1). Classification (NCBI taxonomy): domain Bacteria; kingdom Bacillati; phylum Bacillota; class Bacilli; order Caryophanales; family Pasteuriaceae; genus Pasteuria; species Pasteuria penetrans. The sequence goes on along the minus strand of NZ_UZAC03000001.1, from coordinate 691,173 downwards.
ACTGTAATTGACTTGAGTAACTAACTAACTTGACCCTCGATTGTTTTTTAGGATTTATTTTTTTGAAAATAGACCCCCGAACACCTACCCATTTTAGGATCCGGGGGATTCAGAGAACTGGGCGGTAAAATCATAGGCAACCCATTACTATGATGCACCCTAAACTACCATTTGACCTCCACAAAGCCCCTTCGATTCAGATGCCCTCACCTTGGTTTTTAGTACTTACGCATGCAGGAACCCATTTTTTATAAAACATCCATCATCGAGAAAAAACGCCGGGTGACCCCCCTATTAGGTTTTAGATATCGGTTCCATGGGCACCATTTACAATTTCTGGTCCTCTCCACCACTTCCACCATGTCCACCCCCCATTTGATGGGCCCGTCCGGCCCGTTCCATATTTTTTCCCAATTAAGCTCTACGTTTTCTTCATAAGTTATAATACACCCCTAAATTTAGTTTTTTCTTTAAATATATTAGTATTTTACTTTAATATACTTTTTCTACAAATTTTAAATTTCTGTCTATTATGAAATAACGAAGAGTACACAACCTCGAAATACCTGGGCCAACTCTAGACGGACCTACAAACAATGCTCTGGTGGGGAACTGAAAAAAAACATGATCCAAATCCCCCTACTCATGCACTCTAATAATTCCCCCGTCATCTCCCCTCCTCACCTGCATATCACCCTACCCCGTATGGGAAAACCCTCCCGGAGGGGCAAGACTCGTACGATTGTAAAGTAGATGAAACACTTAATCAACAACACAGACGCATACGATTGTGAAGCAGATGGAATGATTACCGCCCATAGTACAGAGGAAAGAAGAGAGAACACCCGTTGTGTTTGATGATGGTGGAACAAAAATAAGAAGTTGACCCGTTTAAAAATTCACCCCCAAAATTGAAACTCCGGGTCCGATCATTCAACTAAGATTCGTTCCCATGACAGTAGCCCATCTCTTGTAAAATATCTGAGTCGGAAAAAATACCGGTGATCCCTTATAGGTCTGGATGTTTTAGCTGAAAGTACGCAACGCACAAGGAAAAGGAAACAGTAGCTGCGGGATTTTCGGGAAAAAGAGCAACCCCGTTCTCTGCAGGCATTTTAGAGGACCTGGGGTTACCTATCCATTTTCCCGTATCCACCCACTGTAATTGACTTAAGCAACTAACTTGACCCCCGACTATTTTTTAGGATTGATTTCTTGAAAATAGACCCCCAGACACCTACCCATTTTAGGATCCGGGGGATTTAGAGAACTGAGCAGTGAAATCATAGATAACCCATTACTATGCACGGGGGTCAACTAAACTACCATTTGACCCCCCGCAAAGCCCCCTTCGATTCAGAGATGCCCTCATCTTGATTTTGGTACTTACGCATGCAGGAACCTATTTTCTATAAGAACATCCATCATCGAGAAAAAATGCCGGATGATCCCCTATTAGGTTTAGATATCAGTTCCATGGGCACCATGAACAATTTCTGATCTTTTCCGCCGTGTTGTCCACAATTTCCAATCTGCCGAGCCACTCAATTCCTTTCACTACTCCATCGCCAATTTTCCGAAAATCTTTCACCCCCAACGCTGGTGGCGCCACATAATAATCAGGTTCTGGCTCTGCTGATGCATTGGGTACGAAGGATAGAGAGGTTATGGATAAAGACAAACATGCGACAACCTTTGGCAATTTGCCGTACACTCTAGACATTTTCTTCATAAGTTATAATACACCCCTAAATTTATTTTTCTCTCTAAATATATAAAAATTTTTCTTAAAATTTTAAATTTCTGTATATATTGAATAATGTGAAATTTACACAACCTCGAAATAACTGGGCCAACTTTAGACGACCCCACAAATCATGCTCTGGTGGGAAACTAAAAAAAACACACGATCCAAATCTCCCTACTCATGCACTCTAATAATTTTCCCGTCATCCCCCCTTCTCACCTGCACATCATCCTACCCCGTATGGGAAACCCCTCCCAAAGGAGCAAGACTCACACGGTTGTAACATAAAGGAGGAGGGGGTGCTAGATCCAACCGTTCTTTTAGTGGATGCGACGGATGTTCCGGCAGAAGATCATCATGAACTGGTGGGCTGGGGATATAAGAAGGGCAAGAGTATGAGAATCATGGCTATATCTACTTCGAACAAGATACTATTAGCTCATATGCGGGTCAACCCCCTATTTTTATCCCACCATGGCAAAATAGCCCTACCCTTCGCCTGTGAGGAACAAAACCGGGTCCATTCCTCATTTTTATTCGTAATTATTCTTAAATAATAATTATACTTAAATTTATAAGGTATCAGGAACTTACCACCGCCGGTTTATGTCCTACGCTCGCTGGTTGGGTCCGTAGTCCTCCGGAGCCGTCCGTATAAGAGGTGAGTTGCTTACTGGGATTGTGAACAAAATGCAATCCTAATCTATAAGCGGGAACCCCGAGCCAACCCTTCGGGATAGTACACAAAGAAAAAAACGGTCATATCCCACTTTCCGCTGTAAGATTCAAGAGCGGGTAGTCTGTGGTCCCTAAAAATTCCCTATTTGCGTCTTTTCGATTAACAATTGTTTTTATGTTTTTAATAAATAGATAGAAATTTATTGTTAAATCATATTGTAAATAGCACAAAAGGCGTTATAGGGGTGCTTTTTCTCGGAATCGTGGTTAGATATATCTTCAGAATAATTTTATTTTAATCAGGGGGTTCCCTCTGGAGGAATCCATAGGTCAGCAAAACGTCCCTCCTACACGAAACGGGAATCTCAGTAGAACCTAAAGCTCTCCCTCCCCCTGTTTTTGGTCTCTGTTTTTGCCTTTAGTCCCTTGATCTTTTGTTTTGATTCCCTTGTGTTTTTGTTCTTTTCCCCTTGCCCCCTGGCCTAGGCCAGGGGGTTTTCGCGCCCCTACCCCTCCTCCCTCCAACTCACCATTGTTGTTTGTGTTGGCCTGGCCCATTGTGTAATGGCGCCTGGCTTCTCCATCGTGGGGGCTCCAGAATGGCGCTGCTGCATGGCCTTCTTTTATCCCTCTCCCTTGTGGGGAAGGGGGGTTCTTCTATGACTGTCGTTGCCCTTATGTAGCCCTATGCGACCCTATAGTCCTTCTCACTTTTACATACGCAATTCCCGCTATTGCCCTTGGGAAACAGTCGATCCTCTACTCAAAAACTCTGTTCCATGATCCCTTCTGGATCCTCCGCGATATGCATGATGATCAACAGGGTTAGGTGAGATAAAAAAGGGAAATACAAGACAAGAGTGGGGAAATGTATAGAGGACAACCGCTTGGTTTCTGAAATGAAAAACTTAATATAGGAAAGGTTGGTTTTATGATTCCAATTGACTTGGATATAGACAGAATGGAAAAAAGGATGGAAGAACGTATACAACATTACGAACAGGAGGGATTATCGCTACAGGAATCCATCCCCCATGTAGTGGAAGAGATCGAGGAAGATTCTGAATGGGATCCTTGTTCCATGGGGAGGGCTTATACTTTTATAGCCAATTATCAGTTTAAAAAACAAATTTTAGGTGGCCGGGAGAAACACCAAAGGGGTCCCGATTTCCCAGAAGTAGCCCGAAATGGTTATAAAAAACGTAAAAAACGCACCAGCAAAGGAATTGTGGTTTACTATGACCCCCAGCCAAGAAAAGGGCATTTCCGATCTGCGGTTACTAAACCCTACAAAAAATATACGAAGTCGTGTATAGATATTCTTTCCTCCTTACGTAAGGCTGGTATGTCCGTAAAAAAAATATCCGAATTGTCGAATGATATTCTGCGATCAAAAATCTCACGCTCCACTGTGTCAAGATTACTTATGGGACATCTAAAGGAAGAGAATAGAGGATTCAATGAGGAACCCATAAGAAACCCGCATGAAATTAGGACCGTAAAGGTGGATGCTTACTACAAACCCGTTCGTGGATTCGGGAAAGTAGCTGTCTATGTCATAAAAGCGAGTAGGAAAAATACATCAGGGGTAAAAACAGATGAGATTTTATCAAGTTTGGTAAATCCCCCCGAAACAGCTGAAACTTGGTATGAAGCCCTCCAAAATATTTACGACCGTGGTTTACGGATGGGTCCTGATACCCTTTTTATTGCTGATGGTCATAAGGGAATCAGAAAGGCGCTGAGCCAAGTATATCCCGAAGCAGGTTTTCAAGGGTGTCAATTCCACAAAATGATGAATCTTTACTAGGCCTTCAGAAAAAAGATAGACCGAGAAAAAAAGGAGTGAAGTGGGAACCCATCCGAAGCCGGATTTATCAAGACATTTTTCATGTTCTTGACAAAAAAGAAGCCCTTCATGGCTTGATACGCTTTAGTGGATGACTATCAATCCAAGTTGCCCAAGCTCGTTGAAGGTCTATGGGCTTCCTTTGATGATGTGACAACGTATCTCGATTACGACCTAGCGGATGCTATTCAGAATCGTACAACGGGTTCCTTAGAGAGAAATCACAGAGAGGCCAGACGTTATACGAATGGAGTGAGTTGTTATCCTACCCTTGATTCATTCCAAAGAGTGATGATTGATTCCATGTATAAAAATTTCAACTCAGAGCAGACAAAGAAACTTAATGGGATGGATGATCACTCTGTGTCCGCATGGGGGCTGGGAGAATTCGCTATCCCTGCCATGTATTCCCTATCTTCACACTAAAAAAAGAATATTCTTACATTTATTTTCAGGAAAACCAAACTACCCTGGGTATGGGTATGGCTTCCATTTTTTTACATAGTTGCCATTTACAGTAATTTTTTATGTTTTATCATAATTTTTAAATTATTGTGTAATTTTAACTTTTATTATGTATGTCAATAGTTGTAATTCACTACGATGATATGATTTCCGAAGGATGAGGAACCCAAGAAAATCAACCAGGGGGAGATTACAACCGAAAATGGGATATCACCGATCCTGCTTCGTACCCCCAAGCAGATGTTGAAACGTCGGGCCATGATGGACCGAAAACAGGGAGGTCGAACCAAATGTAAGGATAATGTAAGGAGATTGAAATACCCATTATATATACATATATGTATAAAACAAATTATACTTAAGTAAGTAGGAATACTAATCCCTGTCAAGAGATAGGGATGTAGTTATCCTAATAAAAAAGAAGGAGAGTGTTCATAATCATGGTAAAAAAAGCAAAAATGGGTATTCTATTCGCCTCCACCAGTCTGCTGACCCTGATGGGGGGAAATAGTGTCATGGCCGAGTCGACAGGGGATCAGGAAGGTACAACATCAAGCAAAAATATGCATAAAAATGATGGCCTAAACTCATCATACACACAGAAAGATATGGCGAAGAAACTCAATAATCAATTGAAAACACTAGTTGAAAAAGAAATGAGGAATCCAAACGAAATATCTACGGATGACTTGAAAGATTTCGCAAGTGCATCCAATGAATATAGTAGTAAATACGGAACTGGGAATAAATCCACCCCGGAAGAAGTGCGGTCCATTCTGAAGAAGATTGCAGAAGAAGCCCGAAAAAATCCATCAAAGCATAAGGAATCACAAGACGCGATAGACAGAGACATAGAAAAAGGGGACTTTAAATAAATTAAAATAAAAAAGGAAAATAAATTGAAAAAGGAAATTACTGAACCGGTACAATAAATCAGGGGGGCTGTTCGCACCCCTGTTATCCTTCATGAATCATACGAAAATTGAAATTCACAAAATCTACGATTTCCTACAATTGAGCGAATATGTGAATACGTTGTCCATTCTTGACTTGTTCCACTACCCCTTGTTTGAATCCCAATGAGAATTTTTTTCGAATCATTTCCATATTCCCCCCGCGGGGAACCCACTCTTACTGTGACGATCAGGGCCCATTATACCAGCGGGGGGCCTATTAGATAACCTGGACAACATGGTACACACCTCGGACCTATTCAACCACACTTTTATTAAATTACAACGAAAATTTTTCTACATACCATTTTCATGTCCACCCCTTACAAGAAACCAGCTATCATGATACCCACCGGGACCTATTGTACTAGGGGGCCTAATCGATGACGTCCCCAGGGGTAGGCCATCAATGACTTGTTGATGAACCACACAAAGCAGTGGGCCGCGCCTAGAAGTGGGGGATACTAAGGATAGAGAAGATAACCACGCGGTGGGGAGAAAAAACAAGGATAGGACAACTCTCTCCCTCAAACACCCCACGGTGTTCCCCAATGGATTACCTCACGACGTTATGGCTTCTTACCCTACCCCCTGCCGCCGTGCGGGGAGAAGAAACCATGACATCGGTTGATGAATCAGGATTCAGAAGGAAAGAAATCGTCACAGAGTCAAGGGGAAGAAGTACGAATTGTCAATATGGGGGGTAACATACAAAAAACGGGCATGGATCCTGCTTCGTACCCCCGAGCAAATGTTGAAACATCGGACCATGATGGACCGAAAACAGAGAGGTTGAACCAATGTAAGGATAATGTAAGGAGATTGAAATACCCATTATATATACATATATGTATAAACAAATTATACTTAAGTAAGTAGGAATGCTAATCCCTGCCAAGAGATAGGGGTGTAGTTATCCTAATAAAAAAAAGGAGAGTGTTCATAATCATGGTAAAAAAAGCAAAAATGGGTATTCTATTCGCCTCCACCAGCCTGTTGACCCTGATGGGGGGAAATAGTGTCATGGCCGAGTCGACAGGGGATCAGGAAGGTACAACATCAAGCAAAAATATGCATAAAAGTGGTGGCCTAAACTCATCATACACACAGAAAGATCTAGCGAAGAAACTCAATAATCAATTGAAAATACTAGTTGAAAAAGAAATGAGGAATCCAAACGAAATATCTACGGATGAATTGAAAGATTTCGCAAGTGCATCCAATGAATATAATAGTAAATACGGAACTGGGAATAAATCCACCCCGGAAGAAGTGCGGTCCATTCTGAAGAAGATTGCAGAAGAAGCCCGAAAAAATCCATCAAAGCATAAGGAATCACAAGACGCAGTAGACAAAGACATAGAAAAAGGAGACTTTAAATAAATTAAAATAAAAAAGGAAAATAAATTGAAAAAGGAAATTACTGAACCGGTACAATAAATCAGGGGGGCTGTTCGCCCCCCTGTTATCCTTCATGAATCATACGAAAATTGAAATTCACGAGATCTATGATTTCCTACAATTGGTCGAATATGTGAATACTTTGAAATTATATAGAACAACGGCCCCAATGACCGTTTCCGACATCATCTAAGAAGCCCCTGTTTTATGTATTTATTATTAAAATATTATACTAAAATATTATAATACAATCAACCCGCTCTTCCGCACGGCTCTTTCTCGTTGCTTTCTGCTGCGTTTTAGGATGCAAAGCCCCACCACGGGATGAAGGACACCCAAGATTAGAGAGCAACGAACCTTTTTTCATTTGATTTTCCCCCTCCCTCGTTCCGTTATGTTGGTGGTACGATAAACCGTACAATCGTTTCCATCATAACGAAGGTGAATCGTAATTGGACTCTTCCAAAACATCCCCATGGTACGAATGGTACGGGAGGCGGTATTCATGATCGAGCCCCATAGCCGTCTAGGATCCATATTTCCCTAAGGGCTCTTCCCGTACCCCTCCCCAAGAATTCTTTCTGGGAAGGACCCTCATCCTGCGACAGGGGACCAATCCCGCTCCGGAGTTGCCTCCCGTAGATTCCGGCCTAATTTTCCCATTGGACAAGGGGGACTTGTATGGCCATAGGGATCCGTCATGGGCATTCGTAGTCATCAGGAGGTATATTGTATATAAACCGCGTGAACGAAGGTTTTGAAAAACCATGCGCCCAGTCGGAATGCATTCTGGCTGATCGATTCCATAGTACAAAATGTCCTGGATGCGAACACCCTTTCAGTTTCTGAATTCCATGATGATGGATACGGCCACGGATCCCAGGCCACGAACCTATCATCCTATGGCATGTGAGATATTGGGGACCTATCCTACTTATCAACCCCGGTTCCGAAGAATCCATCACAACCCCCATCACCTATACAACTTACGGGACACACAAAAAGATATTGGGATAGGTCCCCATCATGACAGAGGAATCGGAACAGAATCCCTTTCCCCCTTGGGATCCTTAGAATCGGGAGAAGGAGCAAGGGGGTTTTTCCTCTTGAGTTCATCCCTTTTGATGGATTCACCTTCCTCAGGTTCATCCCCCCTAGATTCACTCTTCTTGGGCTCATCGTCCCCTGATTCACTCTTCTTGGGCTCATCATCCCCTGATTCACTCTTCTTGGGCTCATCATCCCCCCCTGATTCACCCTGCCTCCCCAATTTCCCCCCTGGTTGTGAAAAGATAGGGGGGGATGAAAAGGACCGCGGTAGAATCACTGAATATACATCAGAAAATTGAGGGGGCGTTTGGGACTCAAGGACATCAATAGCAGCCACACGATACGAATACGCACGATCCCCAGGAGGCGGTAGATCCTGATATGTAGTCACGTTGGCCCTGGTCTGTGCTATCTTCTCAAATTTCCCCCCCACAGCTGCACGATAGATCGCAAAAACCACTCTTTCCGGTTGGGCAGGCCAATGCAAACGAACCCAATCCCCCTCAGCTACCAAACGAACTGTGGGTGTCTGGAGATCAAAGGGAGGAGCCGGTGGGGAAATACCTGGCGGAGGGCGAAAGGATTGGGGTGGAGTTGCCATCACCCCGTCCAACACGGCGCTAAAAAGTCGGGTTGGAATCTCACTCCCATGCATGCTAATGACCGCCTGGCGTTGTGGATAAAAAACATTCACGGCCAAAACACGATCCGGTGTAAATCCAACAAACCAAGCAACCTCACCATTCTGGCTAGTACCTGTCTTACCAGCCACAGGCCGATTCCTCTTGAGACGAACAGAGTTTGCGGTTCCATACCGAACCACCGCCTCCATCATCCGCGTCATATAATAGGCAGCCTTCGGTTGAAAAACAGAAATCAACTTCTGTGGAAAATCCAAAGGCTGTATCTCTGCCCCTGCTCGATCACGAAGAGAAACCACGGCATGCATGGGTAGGTAGCTACCATGATTGGGATACACGGAATAGGCTTGGGCCAATTCCCCCGCATGGACGCCCCTGGACAACCCCCCCAAAGCAAGAGGTGCATAATTCCTGTCAGGGGGTAGGAGTGGCAAACCAAGCCGGAGTGCATAATTCATGGCCTTATCTAAACCCACAACCTCTTTGAGTAACCAAACGCTGGGTAAATTGAGCGACTGAGCTACCACCTCCCGCATTGTAACATCGTCATCCTCGCATTCCCCATTGAAATTCCTTGGTTCCCAATCCCCCAATCGAATCGGCCGATCGGGTACCAAACTATACTCATTATACCCCCCCTCCTGAATGGCTGGGGTGAAAACGGTCAGTGGCTTGATAGCTGAACCTGCAGGTACCCGTTCCAAAGCACGGTTTCTCGATCCAAACTGGAAACGACGCCCCCCCCCCCACTGCAAGAATATGTCCCGTACGTGGCTCTAAGAGTACCATTCCTGCGTCTACCAAGGGCAACGGTCTCCCTTGAACATCACGAAAGAATTTATCATTCCGCAATACCTGTTCCGTTACTTCCTGTGCCTTTGGGTCCATAGAGGTATAAACCTGGTATCCCTGACCAATGATTCGATCAGGATCTAGACCATAACGCTGACGAATTTCATTTTCTACAACGTCCCTAAAGGCTTCCCTCCCCGCCCGAATCAACAGAAAACGTTCTGCTTCCGAATAAACACCCAATCCCCTCTTCTGCAACTCCCGCACTTGAGGCTGCGTAAGAATGGGAGGGTCATCCTCATCACCCTGAGCCATCATCTCCAGTACCTGATTACGCCGCTGCAATGCCTGCTGTGGATGGCGAATGGGATTATACTGATTAGGTCCCTTCGGCATGCCGGCAAGCATGGCCGCCTGCTCAGGTCGTAATGTCTGCTTAGCCAAATCAACACCAAAATAGATCTTAGCCGCCATAGGTAATCCATAAATTGTGAAACCATACGATATGTAATTTGCATAAGCTTCCAAAATCGTGTCCTTAGAATACCGACGCTCCAAATTCAGGGCACAAACTATTTCCTTGAACTTGCGTGAGAGGGACTTCCTGTGATCCTGGAGAACAATATTACGACACGTCTGCATCGTAATCGTACCCGCGCCCTCCTGTCGATCGAGTACCTGAACATTTTTCCAGACCGCTCGCAACACACCCTGGAAATCTACGCCATGATGCCTACGAAATCGATGATCCTCAACCCTCTCCAGCATCCGCAGAAGCAGGGGATTCTTTTCCCTTATCTCCTGCAACGACAAATATTCGCTTTGTTGGCGTCCTAATTGCCCAAATACCCTACCCATTCGATCCCGTAGCACGGACGCAACCGGTTTATACCGCGCCTCAATCCTATCCGGCGGGAACATATGCTCCCCAAATACAACGGTTACATAACCTGTCACAATGATCGCACCAACGGAGACAAGAACAAAGAAAAACCATCCCCATGTAAAGAAACGATACCCGGCAGATGTCCTCGCTTGTACACGCCTATTGCGCGGAGGCAATAGGGTAGCATGCCGGAGGAAGGAAGGACGAAACTTTCCTCCTCTCATAACCAAAATCCCCCCGTATGCATGCAACTTCCTCCATGCAATCCTTTATCGGAGAGTATGCTCCAAAAACACACAAGCTAATAGAAGTAAAGACTGGAAGTACGTATTCATTTCAGAATGGTAAAAACATACAAAACACACCCTGGGTTGTATTCTTCCCTCTACACCTTGTCAATTCCTTCACGGACTACGTTGCTGCCTCCCATAGAGACAGTCCTCTATCAAGGGACACTCTGAACATAAAGGCCTTCGAGCCCTACAGACCCGGCGGCCATGCCAAATCAACTGCTGATGGATAGGAATCCATCTCTCCCGTGGCAGGAGTCGTACCAACTGCCTCTCCGTCTCTAAGGGCTTCCGCGACGCTGCCAATCCCAACCGGTTCGCTACCCTATGCACGTGAGTATCCACAGCCAATGCAGGAATGGAAAACGCATAGGCCAACACCACGTTGGCTGTCTTTCTCCCAACCCCGGGGAAGGATTCCAAAGCAACACGATCCCTTGGTACATCTCCCTTATACTCGTCCATCAACATATGACACATTCTGAGAACATGACGGGCCTTGGTACGAAACAATCCCAAACGTCGTAGGTAGGAAACCAACGTATCCTCATCCAATTGCACCATCCGATCCGGGGTAGGACAATCTCGAAATAGAACCTTTGTTGCATCATTCACTTGCTGATCCGTAGTTTGCGCAGAAAGCATCGTTGCTACCAACAGCTGAAAGGGTGTTTGGTATACCAATTCACAACGAGCCCTAGGATACAAAGTCTCCAAACCCTGTAAAATTCTTTGCACAGCCCCCGCATCCAATGGAATCATCACGGTGTAGAGGGGGTATCCCTACACGCCTGGATATCCAATAGCAAGGCGAATGGGTCCCCGTCTGGAACAGTAACTTCATCGCCAAATAAAAATGCCCTAGTGGGGGAAACGATCCATCTACTAGGAGAAGGGACGCTCATCAACCCTATCACCCTCAATCAGTGGAATTGAAAAATACTATCACAAAAAGAAAAGTGGAACCCTGATACCCATGAATTCAGAATATATAAAAAACAAACACCCGCAAAAATACCATAATTATGGTAAATATGTGGTAAATGAAAAGTGTTTTATTAGCATTGGGAACATGACGGCCCATCTCCAGATAGAGGGAGGGAACGTAGGTATGACGATAAAACAAAACCCGCCCCCTGGATGTCGAATCGAAAGTACGGTACGGGCCGATCCTTTGGACGCACCCACCCTGGTTTTCGTACTTACTATTCCACAATCATAACACACTATTTACTAACAAATACACGGTATAAATACTTCTACTAATAAGCGGATATACTCAGTGGAAAAATCCAGATGAATTTCCAGGAATTTAGGACCCCCTCTGGGGGACTTTGGCGTTCGCTACTCTATACTAAATTATTATATTTTTAAATTTTACTTTAAAAAGGGTACTAAAAAGTAAAAATGACATGGTTGGGACCATACCTATCGCCGTTATCATGATAGGCACCAACATCATTATGCGTCCCTAGGCCTTGTCCAAATCCGTGGAATATTGATTTTCTTGGAGAGATGGAACCTATGAATCACAAACCAACGCCAGTCCACAAACGCTAGGGAAGGGGGAGACCTACACACACCCCCCCCCTTCCTTCTGTTGAACCTCTTGCCAGAACCCCTCCAATAAATCTTGTTCCGCACGTAGAGTATCCAGCCGGCGCTGCTCCATTTGTGATTGTCCATGCCTTTCGTAAAGGGCCTGCTCTTCTTGTAATTTTTGGATTCCCCTTAGGGTTTTCTGCCAGAGTGGTGTCCAGCGTGATCGTTCCCTTGCCGTCAATGATTCCATCAACTGCAGACCATGACCAATACTGTCCCCCTGTTTCCACGGGATAACCACCGGGGGTGGGGTTATTTTACGATCCCGAAACATAGATACCGGGGGTACTGATTGTTGAACTGCCACCGGCCTCCCTGCTGACGGTTCCACTCCATGATGTACTAATTTTTCCCATGGAATGTCCCGATGCCAACCCCATCGTTCCCTATAATGTGCCAGGAAACGACGTCCTCTACATTCCTCAAGATGCCCTAGGACACGGTTAGGGTCTATTTCACCGAATATTTTGTCTATAAAGATCCGCAAAGAACGACGAAGGGGAATCGGAAAGGGAAGGGAAATCATAGGTTTATCATGTAATTCCCCACTTAATAGACAAAAAAACCATGTTCCCCAATCCAGTCCTCCCTCCGCAACCTCGGTTACCCGTGGTACTGTACAACCCAGAACCTTAAAGCTACCATCCCCTGTCATCCCCACATTGCGGAGATCGAGCATCAGACGTAGGGGAACCATCTGCAGTTCCAGCAACAAAGCAAAATCAAGCAATTGCCTCCCTAGGGATAAAACAAAGGACACGGGTAACTTTCCGTGCCGAATCAATACCTCACTGAGGGGTACCAAAGGAAGAAAGGGCCGTACCAACACGAGTTGTCTACTTTCCTCATAAACCCTGCTTACAGGTAGCCATGCCTCGTGTACGAGGGAACGATACTGCCGTACCATACGCTCAGGGGAACGTTTTCGCAAGGGTACACTCTGCAGATAATATCGTCGATTCTCCGCGGAAGCCATTGCCAGCTGGCCCGATAGAAAAGGCACAACATGCTCTATAGTATAATGGGCTCGATAAACACTACCCACCCGTAACAACCCTATCCCCCCCATTGATGGAAGACCCACCCCACCAGGATAAAATACTGTGCAATCCTTTCCACCTATGGAAAATAATCCATAATCATGACCTAACCCAATGAGGGTAACAAATTACCCTATTTTCTGCAACCATTATGCCGGGGGATGCCACGGGCAGGGATCGTTTCATAAGAAATATCTCACCCATCTTCCATAAACATCCCCAACACCGGCCGATGTCCCCCTACACCAATTCCATCCCTAAAATGATCCCATTTTTTCTAGATTCCCGTGTGTTTTTTGTCTATGGCGTTTCTGTTGTGGTTATAAAATCTTTGGCCCAATGGGTGGTTTGTAATTGATTTTTGTGAGCAGCCAAAAACTGAATGCTCCCCGGGGACGGACTCGGAATCCGAATCCTTGTTTGGGTTTATGTTTCAAAAGAACCTCGGAAAGATCCTGAACCCTACTCCAGGAAATGCGTCCATAGTGTTTGGGTACGTCCGATAAACCAACTTCAACATAAGCTATTACACCATCTACACTGCAAAGGGGATTTGTGGTAAAGTGGGGGCAGGTTATTATCTCTAACACTTGCTTTTCCATAGGAATTTTGGCATTCTCTATGGAGCATTATAGTAGAAGAGGGGCTAATGACCTATTTTTTTGTTGTTTTTTATATAACTATCAAACCAAGGAACTATGATCCTTAATTTTACAGTCATCAGATAGCAAGCATTTTATTCGTTTTCTAACGCGTCACCCCATAAACACATTTGTCCACGCAGATTCCCGTAAAAAATTCATGCTAAAGAGTTGCCGTTCATCTACCCGCTATGAACAGCGGAGACCCATTTGAATCGTAAGACTTTTAACAATAAATTAAAATAGATATTGAATAAATGCTTACATATAGCGAAAATATATTAATATATAGAATGTTATGAGTACATAAAAGCAAGAATGGAAAGTAAGGTAGGGGGTGCCTAAATGACCAACCCCATGCCGTCCATACTTTGGACCCGACACCCAAAGGATCTGAAGATTGGGATAGGACGGGAAGAGCCAGAAGATGCAGGGGGTATCATGTCCGGATCTGTAAGGGACTCGGATGAAAATACTAGGTCTACTCGACATTAATATTTATCTTCCCAATCTACCTGTGGAATACAGTGGGATGGTTCCCATCTAGGGAGAGGGGAATACAGGGTTCTATCGCGAAATAGATGATCTATAGAACTATGCCGTTCCCGAAACTGAATTCCCAGGTCCAATATTCCTCTAAGATCCTTCTTACACTTCGTAGCACCCGGACCCCATCACACTGGATAACCCCACGAGAGAGAAGGATATTCCCATTCCCATCATGAATATAGGAGTTCCCCCACTGAATTGGAGACATCCTTACCCCCTTCATGAGTTGGACACGTCTACCCCTAGCGAGGGAATCTTCTGACATCTGATCCTAAACAAAAATCTATCTATGCTCCGAATTACCCAGGCCCCCCCGCATTCTCTGCTTTATCTTATAAGCACCCTTCAACGTCTCCATCAGCCAAATCGGCATACGCCGGCCACACAACAGGTGGTAAAAGGACTCGTAATAGGCCACCGTATGCAACCAACGTTTATCATCACCAGGCTTCAAAAACTCCGCCACATCAATGACCTTAGCACGCCCCCCCTGCAGAATCACATTGTGCGGGTGGATGCCGCGGGGATTGAGCCCCTGCGACCGTGCATAGGAACATGCGACAAAAACGTCCTCGACAACCTGCGGAGGAATGATAACCCCCCAATTGAGACACTGATATAGGGTCGGACCCGGCTCATATCGGAGAGCCAGCCAGTTATCCTGTGCTGCCAAACAAACACCAAAATGCGGATGACGACGCAAACGCCGATACACTTCCCACTCACGATCCCGCTTGTGAATCGTCCCGGGATGGTATACCTTATAAACAATCCCTCCCCCACAGATCCCTTGTACTACCACCGCATCCGTACCCCTACCTACTATGCGAAGGGAAGGTGGTAAAAATTTCACCCGTACTGCCTTTGAGTGATGCAACGTAGGGGAAAAATCAATGAGACCGAGCTGTGATTTATTTTGCAAAATTCTATTTCATCTCCTTGCTATCCAAATAATTGAAACCACAAGGACCATTGAATGATTCACCTTTCCAGAACCCTACATACATTTTCTTTATGCCAGGAAGACTCCCCCTGTATGTCCAGATCCCTTATGTAAAGAAAAGAAAAAATCCCAATCAATCGTTCCGGGGGGTATATAACCTTTGAAACAACTATCCCACATCACCCTAGTAGTTAAGGACCAAGAAGAGGCCAAAGAGTGGTACACTCACAAGTTAGGGTGGGAGGTACATACGGATGAATCCTATGGTGGCATACGATGGCTGACGATGCATCTATCAGAACAACCCAACTTAGAAATCGCCATCTACCCCGCCAATGAAAAGGACCCCACCCCACTGTTTCAAAAACCAGGACTTACGGCAGGTTGGATATTCCATACCGATGATTGCAAGGAAGAAATCGAAAGGTTACGCAGGGAAGACGTGCGCATCGTACTTGAGCCTGTGGAACACCCCTGGGGGATTCATGCTGTCTTCGCCGATCTATATGGAAATCAATTCTCACTTGTGCAACCCATACAGAACTGAAACCTAAGTCTATAGGAAAATACCATCACCCGCAAGAAAAAACCGCAGGAAGGACCCCCCACCCTCTTTGCGGTTTTTATTTCATGTATACATGTATCACATTTAAATATTTTCATTTATGGAAAAGTTATTATATTTATAAAAATAAATACCTTGATGACACCCTTCATGCGGGAATTACCTCTTTAAGAGTCGCGATCGCGATATAAAGAAAATACTCTTTCCCCTCATGAAAAACAACGTCCCAAAAAATCACGGATGGTATCCACACTGATGGCAAAACCTATGTTCTGTGCGGGTTGGACTACCAAAGTACACATTCCCACTACATATCCACTCACATTCAACAGTGGACCCCCACTGTTGCCCGGATTGATCGCTGCATCCACCTGAATCAAATTCTGATACGCCCTATCCTTGCCCCGCACCGATCTCTGTAAGCCACTAACAACCCCTACCGTTACCGTTCTCTCAAAACCTGCACCGAGAGGGTTACCAATGGCAACTACCCACTCCCCCGGTTGCACCATACGACTACACCCCAGGGGCAGGGGGGGGATCGGTGCGGGCGTCTGCACTCCCAATAGTGCGAAATCCCTCTCCCTATCCACTGCCAAAATCCTAACAGGTAATAATTTCTCACCGGAGGATAGGCGCACCAAAATGGAATGTTCGCCCTGTATAACGTGGTAATTAGTCAGAATGTAACCACCCTCGTGAACGATGAAACCCGTACCAATGTTTTCTACGATCTGCTCCTTCTCCACTGGCCGTTCGAATTCCATAAATTGGAGGAGTTCCTGCGTGTCACTAGGTGGCCAAGGACGCTCCACCATTACGGGAACCTTCACCCTCTTGCGAATGACAAGCATGACAACACCGGGACTGGCACGCTTCACCAACGCGGTGAAATCAAAGGGGCGATAAATGACCCCCGCCGACTTGCGTGGTGGTTTCATAATATGTTCTACCTCCACCACCTGGATAGGTAAATTTCATCTCGTTCCCTTTTCCAACACAATTTGAAATAAAAAGCAACAATCCCCACTCCATTCTCCCCCTCACTCTATGGCACCAGATCCATTATCGGGCGGGCTTCTCCCTAAACACCATCGAATGAATTTACTACGTATGACACCCCCCCTTCTTGTGTACCCTGGGGACAAAACTACGAACGCCATGAGGGGAGAGGGGATAACCTATATGCTAACTATCTGGCGTCACGAATGCTCCCTACGCACACGAGGCCTACAATTGTTGGCACTGGTTGCCATCCTCGTGGGCATTTCCATAGCCCTATCTACACAATACACGTCCTTCCTACAATCGTCCCTGGGACCTCTGCCCCTGCAGGGATTAGCACTCCGCATTCTCCATCTCCTAATTATGTTGTTCGGTTTTCTACTCGTTCTCACCCTCTCCCATGGGTCTATGGAGAGAGATCTCCAGTCGGGGCGATTACGCCTCTATCTCACCCGGCTCTCCTATGGGGAAGTCATCTTAGGAAAGTTCCTCGGCATCCTTACCTTCTGGATCATCACCGTAACGATGGGTTTCCTGATCCTCTCCCTTTTCTACTCCCCAGGGTCTTGGTATGACCTGAGTAATATGTATGCCATATTAGTTTTCTCCACAGGAATAACCATTCTGCTATCGAGTCATTTCCGAAATTCCTCCTCCATCCTACTGATTGGTATGGTACTATGGCTGGCACTGATCACCCTGGGACTGACTCGCCAGATAAATCAAACGACCACAACCCTCCACTGGATTACCCCCATGTTTTGGGTGGACCGGGACAACCCGTGGGTACATACCATACCAATTGCATTGGGCACCCTCAGTTGCCTAGCATCTATCCCCATACTGCGGAGGCGAGGAGTATGAGGGATAAGGAACCGTTCCGCTCCAAACCGCCATTG
Organism: Pasteuria penetrans; assembly: GCF_900538055.1. NCBI lineage: Bacteria > Bacillati > Bacillota > Bacilli > Caryophanales > Pasteuriaceae > Pasteuria > Pasteuria penetrans. Next base: position 673,177 of record NZ_UZAC03000001.1, on the reverse strand, counting down.
CCATCCCACACCCCCCCTCACCCCGCAACACAGAAATCCCATCGATTACGTGGATTGGATGCACAATCCCGATGGTTTTCCGAGATGGGTTCGGAAATTCCCCCAAGAAAAACCCCGCGTGAACGATCCACATCCACCGCCCCGCTGAGCCGCATGAAACGTCTTGAACAACAAAGGGGACAGACCACACATTGGTGGGAAAACCCATTACGAAAATTTGGTTTAAAAAAAAAGAAATTGGGTCGGGCTGCAATATCCCCACCCATCACCCAAGAAAACGCCATTGTCATCCGAAACCTCAGTCAATCCTTCGCGGGGAGACGCATACTACACAACATAAACCTGACGATCCCACGCGGTACCCTTCTGGGTCTTATCGGTCCTAACGGTGCCGGCAAAACAGTCACAATTCGGATCCTGGCAGGCCTTCTATGCCCCAGCGCGGGGCAAATTTTTTTGCTAGACAAGCCCTTTTCCGCATGGCATAGTCCACCACTGGGGATTGTAATGGAGGAACCTATTATCTTCCCCGAAAGAACAGCCATTGGAAATCTGGAATGGTTCAAACAAAAGACGACACATTCCCCCCAGAAACGAAATCTCCAAAGTCTACTGGAAAAGGTAAATATCGATCCTTCCAACCCCCAACCTGTACGAAATTTTTCCCTGGGAATGAGGAAACGACTCAACCTTGCACAGGCCCTCCTTGATGACCCCCCCATTTTGCTACTGGACGAACCCTTAGCCGCTATGGATGGCCGAAGCCGATCTATGGTCACGAATCTCCTACAGAGGGAGGCTAGCCAGGGAAAAGCTATCTTGTGGGCCTCTGCGGAGGCTAAATCTTGTTACAATGCCTGTGATCGTATAGCCGTCCTGGCCGGTGGGAGAATCCGTATGGAGGGTACACCCGAGCAGATCCAAAAACAGTGGATCATGGGCCCTCTGCGCGTCAATGTAACAACCACCCCCCTCGCTAAGGAACGTCTACAATCCCTCAGAAGGCGAACCCTCCCCCATGGGGCCACACAATGGACATTGGATCACAATCAATTGACAGCTTGTGTAGAGGATGAACGCAGTATTCCCGCCCTACTACATGCCCTACAGGAAGAATCCATTCCTATCTACGGGCTCCATACCACAAATCCGATCGATCATTCCCTTTTCCCTTAGAAATTTTTACCATTATAGGTCAGATTTATTTTATTAATAAATTTCATCGTCCATACTCTGGATAGATAAAATCTCCCTTGCTACAATGAAATTGTAATACAGGCAGTCACAGCTTCAGAATGGCAACGAGGAGTCGGTACAATGCAGCTTCACTTTCTGGGAACAGGGGCGGGTTGCCCCACACTGCTGCGCAACGTCTCCGCACTGGCTCTTCAGATGCCGGAACAGGGGGGAATCATATGGCTCTTCGATTGTGGGGAGGGCACACAACATCGCATCCACGCCTCACCCCTACGCTTGCCTAAACTCACCCATATCTTCATCACCCACCTTCACGGGGACCATGTTTTTGGGCTACCCGGTATTCTCAGCAGTCGTGCCTCACAGGGGGCCACAGAACCACTAACTCTGTACGGACCTGAAGGAATTACAAACCTAGTGGAAACAATACTACGAATCAGTTCTACACGCTTACGCTATCCCCTTTCTATCATAGAATGGAAAGATGGGGATGTATTCCTAGAACCGCCCTTTGCCTTGACAATCGCAGAACTGGAACACGGCATTCCCTCCTTTGGCATACGACTAGATGAGTATCCTGCTCGACCCGGTTCCCTCAACACAGAAAAATTGCAATCCCACGGAATCCCAGCTGGCCCTCTGTACGGTCAACTAAAAAAACAGGAACTAACACTATTACCCAATGGAAATCTGTTAAGGAGGGAGGATTTTTTGCTCCCCAGTCCTCCCCCCCGCTGTTTGGTAATCTGCGGGGATACAAGACCCTCCCCAACAACGGTTCAACTAGCCCATAAAACCCAGATCCTGGTCCACGAGGCCACCTACCGACACAGTGAGACAGAACGAGCGGAACGCTTCTACCACTCTACCTCCATTGAGGCGGCCCGAGTGGCAAGGGAGGCCGGGATCAGGACCCTACTGCTCAACCATTTGAGTGCCCGCTATGACAGGGAAGCGGCCCAAGAACTGCTAATGGAGGCCCGATCCATCTTCCCCAACACAGAGGTCGCCTTTGATGGGTGGTCCTATCCAATTCCCCAGCAACGCCGTGCGAAGAAGGGTGAAACTACAACCGAAGATAAACCAAAATGAAACAACGGATAAAGAAGAAAATAACCGGATGACCATCCCATTTGCTCGGAAACTAGACAGATTCATTATGATCTATAAAACAATTCGTATGTTTCATTGTTCATGATAAAGTCCCTCCCCAAGGGGAGGGACTTTATCATATTCTACCCACATAGGCCCATCACTCTGCGCCCAAGCCCGAAACAATGATATGTAAATGTTGAGTAGGGCTGGCATCTCAGCCAGCCCTATCACAGAACCATACTCAATAGTCTCCCATTGTACGTCTCTTCCCATTCCACCCCAATCCTCAAACCCTTTAGGTCCCACCTCGATTACAGGGATGTTGCTCTAAGGTTCCGGCGACCCCTCAAATGAGTTTCCCCCTAAAATTGTCGTTTCACTGTCCTCGTCAGGATGAATAGGCAACCCCTCCACTCCGCCCTTATTGCAAAGATTTCATCGCTATCTATGAGCTGATCCGACCACCGTGCACAAACTTCAGTTAACTTTGGCCTCCATTACACCTGACCGCGCCCATGCGACGTCGAGTGAACCCGGCATTTCAACCGGGGCCCTCACGGAACCAAACTCAACACTCTCGCATGATCCAGCCCTTCTTACCCCACATAGATCAACGGTGCACAACGTGTGTCCACTGTGATGGTTGTGCGGACTGATGGTACGTCGGCCGATCCAGGCCGGACCCTTCAACCCCTCCGCCCCACCCACCCTCATTACAAGGGTTTCTTCACTACTATGGATTGATCCGACCCCTGTTCACGGAGGCCTCTGCCCCGGTGTACCCTTAGCCCTTCTACACCTGGCCTTAGCCAGGCGTCCGTGCGACAGTCTCTCGTGGTTCCCCTATGAGGACCCACATCAGGTTCATTCTATCTGTGCACCAGATACCGCCAGGACCGTAGGTAGTTCGCCCTCCATGGCTTCGTTCCAAGTATGGGAAGTTGTTTTGCGCATATTGGCGTCTAGTCGTATGAATCTTGATCTTTATGGACCATAAGATCCGTATAATGCGAGAGTACCACGTGTGGTTTTGTGAGGGGGTTGGCTGAAATGCTAGCCCTACTCGACGCCCTTTCACTATCATCATAAATTTCGTCTACCGCTGAAAAACCGAACACATCAGGAGAAACAAATTGGCTTACTTTATGTAGTCACATAAGAAACCTACCACGGGGGTAGATTGGTTTTTCTGTTTAGTATGAAAATAGGGAATACATGACAGGGATAGCGAATTCTCGCAGCCCCCGCGGGCACAGAGTGACTGTCCATCCCACTGGGTTTCTCTGCCTGTCCCGACTTTGAAATTTTGGTATACGGAATCCATCACCCTTTGGAATGAATCGAGGGTGGGATAACAGCCCACCCCATTCGTATGACATCTAGCCCCTCTGTGATTTCTTTCTAAGGAACCCATTGTACGATTCTGAACAGTATCCGCTAGGTCATAATCGAGATACGTCGCCGTTGTCCCATCATCAAAGAAAACCTAGAGATCTTCAACGAGCATGGGCCCATTGGATTGATAGTCATAACTAAAGCATATCAAGCCATGAAGAGCCTCTTTCTTACCAGGAGTGGGTACAAACTAAGGCCGACCAAAGGAAAAAACCCAGTAAGATAGGGATGGTACGGGTCCATGATAGCAAAAAAATCGGCCCACCATTGATCCCAGGTCGTTCGTTGCCCCCACCAAAAGGGACCAAGGAGAGAAGGACATCAACAACGAATGTAATTTAATATATAATAAATTTCAATAGAGAATAGAAATAAACTTTGTGTCGATTTATTTTTGGCGTACGCAAAAGGGGCAGAATTAGAAATCAGATACTATTACCCCGCCTTGATTGGAGAACCCAACAAAAATGATAGAAATAAGGTTTTATTCTGAGAAATAGGCAATATTTGTATATTAATTAAATTTATACTATAAATATTTACATAGACTGTTTGCATATTATTAATGATGTACAAGTTTTTGCACTACATTGCTTAATTTTACCAAAATATTATAATAATTTTTATATTATTTATTAGATAGAACAATGTTATTATTATCATATAGATTAAAGAATCATCGAATGTGTATAATTAATAATAAATATTAATCGTGAGGATGCATGACAAGAACCTAGAAGGCATGGTTTCTACGGCACAAGGAAACCGCAGACTCGCCCCATAGGAACACCCCAAATACAAACACTAGGATAGAACAGGAAAAAAGAGAACCCCAAAAACCTATACAAAAAAATCAGTACAACAAACCTATAAAACAATTTCCCCTATAAAAAATAGGTGAGAAAAAACCATCCATACAAACAAAAGATCATGCATTTCAAAATAAAAACCCGAACCCCGCGGTTCCTACGCAAGAAGTGACCGGTCTAGTGATCCTCAAAAATACCCGCTATAGTAGGGAAAACTACAACAACGGTGGATTGGATAACCATCCACATAGGGAAAACGCACATGCATAACCCTCCCACCCTCGTCAAAAAAGGAGCTATGCGCCAATGATTCGATTCGTGGAATGGTTCATTTGGCTCGTCATCCTAGCGGCACTCAGTGTAGGTGGGTACACGGGCTATCAAATCATGTCGGAGAGAAGGAGCTCGTCCACACAGGATCCTCAATACACGAATTCCTCCATGGAGAACTGGGAGGATACATCCTATAAATCAGATATAACACCAACCAGAATACCCATCACATTGTTGGGAAAGGAAAATCGTTACTGCCCCAAAGTGGAGGAAATGACTCTTCCTGGCAATAGCGACAAAATTTATAACATCATGTTCGCTCATAATACGGAAATGGAAGAGGATTGCTTGAAGAAAGGGCCCATACTGCTGGGGGGAGAGGACGACTCCCGACTCGCGGTCCCCGGTGAACCAGGTTTGGCCGTTGTATCGGGACATAGGGATACCCAATTCGAAGACATGGAGACCGTAGAAAAAGGGGATTACGTAATCCTCAATGACCAAAGGACAAAGCGTACCTTCCAGGTTCGTAGGTACCGAACTATTCCCAAAGACGAAGCGACGGTTGAACCCGTTACGAATACAACAAAATCACTCCTCTGGATTAGTACCTGCTACCCCTTTAAATTCCATGGTCCGGCCCCCTATCGACGTATCTACGAGCTGGAAATGGTGCGTGAAGAATCGGGTGTACCTTGGCACAATTCTAATGAAGACCATTAAGAGATCACACCAACGAATCCCAAAATTGTATCTATTGTGAAAATCCGTAGGGACAAAAGCAGATCATCACCACGTACCTAAGTCCCTAGACAGGGGGGTCAGAAGATCTCGAATGGGAACAATACCGAACAGGGGAAACCAACCCAGGAGACATCATTGGTAATGGTTCCTGGAGCCCTTGACCCAATTTTGAGTTCAAAACATCATCGGATGGCTTTGAATAAACTCCGTATTTTCCAAGATGGATCGGACAGAAGCTTGCCCTTTTCACACTACATTCATGGTGTGTATCCTTTAATGATAACGAGCCCACGCCATTTGTAGAATACAATGGGGGACGTTCCAATCTAGGCAAAACAGGACCCTATCGCGAAACATTCAACTTATCGAAAGACCATTCTCTGGCTTGAATTCCCGACCCGATATTCAAGCTAGGGTCTACGCCCCTCAGGGGTTTTCCCCACACTCAAACAACAAGATCCAAAACATACTAACATATTAAATATTATATATATAAAAATGATCATAGTTTCCGGAGGCCCTAAAACTAGGGAATAGAAATAGCAATATTTCCTTTTATCTGATACCATCCATAATGAATCCTCATAAAAAATCCAGCTACAAAAAGGAGCAACGCCTATGGCCCGATTCATAGAATGGCTGATCTGGCTTATCATTCTAGGAGCGGTAGGTGTCGGTGGATACTTTGGCTACGAACTACTTTCCGAAATGCAAAGTGCCGGAACCGACGATGTCTCCTATACCGATCGCATGATGGAAAATTCACAGGATACCTCCCGTAAGGAAACCATCACTCCTAAAGCTAAGGTGAAAACAGTAGGGAAAGAATCAAAGGGCTGTCCTAAAGTAGGAGAACTCATGTTTCCCAATACCAGCAGCAAAATTTACAATATCGTGTTTTCACGGGATTTCTCCACAGACAAGGCATGTCTCAAACGGGGACCCATTTTAACAGGGCGCAAGGCCCTTCCCCTCGTATCCCCTGGTGAACCTGGATTGTCCGTCATATCCGGACATCGTGACACACACTTCAAGGATCTACAAAAATTCGGGGTCGGACAATACGCTGTCTTCAATGATCAGGAAACAAAATTCATCTATCAAGTACGACGAATGAAAACCGTGGTGGCGGGGAAGGGTGATACCATACCTTCTATCAGGAGCAAGAACACCATCCTTTGGATTTCCACCTGTTTCCCCTTCTCATTCCACGGACCTGCTCCCTATCGACGAATCTTTGAATTGGATTTGATTCGTGAGGAAAAGGGTATAAAATGGCACAATGAATAAATTCATAAAATATGTACCCATCCTATAAGGACAACGATACCTAGAATGTGTATCCTTGTCCTTTTTTATTTATGTAATTTATAAATAAATACCTAACACCTAGGAAAATATAGACCCTTTTTCTTGGATGTAGAATCAAAGGTTCCCCGAGGAGATTTCGCCCACATTTTATATTTTTCCTAATCATAGCAATTATTATATTATATATAATATATTATAAAAAATACTTATAAAAATTAAATTTTTCTCTAAAAGTATTTATTTTTGTATTTATAAATTTATAAAAATAAAATGTTGAGATTCGAATCGACAACCTATTCCTTATGACTTCCTACCTTCTTTCCTTCTGATGAATCAAATCTTGCCTTTTCCTAGCCGATCCCTACCAGAAACAACAGCACTAGACAGCTTGAAACCTGCCGCCCAACCCACCATGATTCCAAATCCAGACACCCCCTCATCTCTCGTACGACCCCCTAAACACATGAACATAATCAGACACAACGCCCCCTGGATAGGGAATCTGAGTGAAAAAGAACCGAATGTAGCAGCACCGTATCATTTCTATCATACACATTGAACTAGAAACAATGATGATTTATAATTGGCATAGGTGTGCAAAAAATACGTACGATGGACACTCGTTCATAATTATAGAAAATCTTGGACTTAGAAGGGGAACAGCCTACATGGCTCGATTCGTGGAACGATTGATCTGGCTCATTATCCTAGGATCACTGGGGGTATGCGGATACCTTGGCTACCAATGGTGGTCGCATATTCGGGATGCTGGAGTCGATGATCCCGCCTATATCCTCCATTCGATGAAAAATCCAGAAGATACCTCCCCTAAACCAACGATCCTACCCAAGGAACCCGTTCATAAAATAGGGGAAAATTCAGAAAAATGTTCTAAAGTAATGGAATTGATATTCCCGAATCGTAGCGATAAAATTTTCAACGTGAGACTGACCCAAACTGCCGCAAGGGAAGATTCATGCCTGAAAAAAGGACCTATTATGGTAACACGATCATCGACTCTCAAATACCCCGGTGAACCTGGCCTGTCCTTCATTGCCGCCCACCGCGACACAAGTTTCATTTTTTTGAAAGAGAAGGATTTAAGAATAGGGGACTATGCCATCCTCGTTGACAAAAAAGGAACCAAACGAATCTATCAGATTCGTAGAATACGAACCATACCAAAGGAAAAAGCCACTCTGAAACCTATAGAAAGCAAATACTCCATCCTTTGGATTTCCACCTGTTTCCCCTTCTCATTCCACGGACCTGCTCCCTATCGACGAATCTTTGAATTGGATTTGGTTCGTGAGGAAAAGGGTATAAAATGGCACAATGAATAAATTCATAAAATATGTACCCATCCTATAAGGACAACGATACCTAGAATGTGTATCCTTGTCCTTTTTTATTTATGTAATTTATAAATAAATACCTAAACACCTAGGAAAATATAGACCCTTTTTCTTGGATGTAGAATCAAAGGTTCCCCGAGGAGATTTCACCCACATTTTATATTTTTCCTAATCATAGCAATTATTATATTATAAAAAATACTTAATAAAAATTAAATTTTTATCTAAAAGTATTTATTTTTGTATTTATAAATTTATAAAAATAAAATGTTGAGATTCGAATCGACAACCTATTCCTTATGACTTCCTACCTTCTTTCCTTCTGATGAATCAAATCTTGCCTTTTCCTAGCCGATCCCTACCAGAAACAACAGCACTAGACAGCTTGAGACCTGCCGCCCAACCCACCATGATTCCAAATCCAGACACCCCCTCATCTCTCGTACGACCCCCTAAACACATGAACATAATCAGACACAACACCCCCTGGATAGGGAATCTGAGTGAAAAAGAACCGAATGTAGCAGCACCGTATCATTTCTATCATACACATTGAACTAGAAACAATGATGATTTATAATTGGCGTAAGTGTGCAAAAAATACGTACGATGGACACTCGTTCATAATTATAGAAAATCTTGGACTTAGAAGGGGAACAGCCCACATGGCTCGATTCGTGGAACGATTGATCTGGCTCATTATCCTAGGGTCACTGGGGGTATGCGGATACCTTGGCTACCAATGGTGGTCGAATATTCGGGATGCTGGAGTCGATGATCCCGCCTATATCCTCCATTCGATGAAAAATCCAGAGGATACCTCCCCTAAACCAACGATCCTACCCAAGGAACCCGTTCATAAAATAGGGGAAAATTCGGAAAAATGTTCTAAAGTAATGGAATTGACATTCCCGAATCGTAGCGACAAAATTTTCAACGTGAGACTGGCCCAAACTGCCGCAAGGGAAGATTCATGCCTGGAAAAAGGACCTATTATGGTAACACGATCATCGACTCTCAAATACCCCGGTGAACCTGGCCTGTCCTTCATTGCCGCCCACCGCGACACAAGTTTCCTTTTTTTGAGAGAGAAGGATTTAAGAATAGGGGACTATGCCATCCTCGTTGACAAAAAAGGAACCAAACGAATCTATCAGATTCGTAGAATACGAACCATACCAAAGGAAAAAGCCACTCTGAAACCTATAGAAAGCAAATACTCCATCCTTTGGATTCAAACCTGCTTTCCTTACCGCCTCACCGGGGACTCCCCACAGCGCCGTTTCTTTGAAATGGATTTAATAAAGGAAGAAAGAAATGCGAAATGGCGCAATCCATAATAATGCGGTGGGCCCATAGTCCCTGGTGGGGACGTTTTGGCCCCCCATTGGGGAGTACGTTGCACAAAAAAATCCAGAATGCATAGTTTTTGTAGTAAAGAGCAACAAAACATGTAGGAAAAAAATTCCCAGTGGAATGATGGAAACCCCATCCAGATCAGGAAACTCCTATCATTAAGAAATTATTATGGAAACGGCGATCACAACAAACCCTATATAATGATTCGTGTGGGTTATTCATTGTAGATTCCCATAGTAAGGAAGTCCTGGGGGGATTGCAACATTTTTCACCCTTGCTTGACAATCCCCCCATCCTGATTTCTGGCTGATAGCCAAAATTGTAACCCGCCCTTCTTTTCTCCTCCACGCGAACTAAGGGCCCAGTAGGTGCAACACACGGACCCCAGGGGATCCATAATTGGTGCTGGTGCGCGAATTAAAAATCAGTTGATTTGGTTTTTTCTGGTATTAATTGTATTTAAAAATAGTATGTATTGATTGCTAATAGTAAATTAATTGATTCTGTATAATATGTATAGACGATTTTTAATGTAAATAATAAATTGAATAGTATGAATGATTTGGGCCGGATACAATGAAACGTAACGCTTATGGTTAGATTTCTACTATAACCATGGGAACTTGGTTTTTGAATCCATATTTGTGGAAAGGAATGCCCTATTCCGTACATCTTAGCATGACAAATAGACCAGCCTATGGTGCCGGTTATTTTATGAATATTTTTAATTATGAGGTATATTAATCACTATATTGCATCCCTCCTTCTTATTCTTATAAATTTTACTATATATTCGGAGACTTGGGATGTGTTATACGCTACACACTTTGCGAACATTGTCAACCTAGCTCTCCGTTCACCACGCACCTTAAGTCGGCGGGCGCCATAGGCATTTTTGAGTGCGGAGCAAACGCCCTCAATGGCCGCACGACGATTCCCTGCTTCTCTGTATTTGGGTTGCTCCAATTGATCCCTTTGCTTTGCCGCTGAGTACGTTCGGTCGGTCAATCTTACGGTTCTTCCCCCCGTTTTGTTGGGTTTGCCAATGCACTGATCCGCAAAGGGGCACTTCTTGCAATCCTCCCTGTTGAAATAAGCCACACTGGTCCCGCTCCCTGGTTTTCCCCCTGGTTTGTACTGGCTGTTCTCGGGTTCCTTGTTTGCCGCGCATCGTGTAATTTCCTTTGTTCTTTTGTCTCGCACAAACGTGCTTGCCCTCAATTGATTGGGGTTCTCCCTTTGGCCCGTCATATTGGTGAAACATAGGGAAATACCCTTTGATTGGGCCAGCTCGCTGATCTCATGGCTGTAGTACCCTCCATCGGCACACAACTGCATTCCATCATGGGGAACCCATGTTTCTATGTACTCCTTCGCAAAGGTCGTATCTGGATGCAGGGAACCTCTCAGATCAAAGAAGGAAATCAGGCTTATTCCCTTCTCTCCATCACGATCCTCTACGATCTGGCCGGAATATCCCCAACATTCCTGTTTGTTTTTCTTCCTGTACTGAGCATCAGGATCATAAGGGCTTTGTAGACTACCAGAACGCACCTTGGGGAGCATCCTGAGATTTCCTTGTTCATCCTCCTCCGTCTGTTCCCAGATCACCCTTTCCAGCAATGCATACTCCTTGGTTGATCTGATTTCGTCATATTCGGAGGTGTAGTTCCTTATAGCCAAGCAAACTCCAACTAGCTCCGCAGTCCTATGATCCCTTGCTGTTACTCCTTTTTGGGGGAGGAGAGGAGGCTGATGGCCCAATGATTGCTGACAATCGATGTCTGTTTGTTTGCATCCCTTTTCCAAAAAGACCCCCCACTCCGCGGGGAGGGGAATTTGAAGTTCAGCCGAGATACAAACCACATTTTTTGCCACCAGATAGATCACTTCATTACGGGTTAATTTCCTTATGTTACTGTTGATTAGTGTGCTATCCATTCTACGGCAGGTGGATATCATACCTACTATTGACTTTTGGAAGGTGGTGAAGTGCTGAAAGGAACCCTGTGTAACATTGCATCTTACTTTCTCCTCGTATGCCAACAACCGTTTCCTACCGTCATATAATGTCCTTCTACCTATAAGGGGCTTTCCTTTCTTCCCCCCCAGAGCTTCAAAAAATAGTCCCTCCCGTGGGAGACGTTCGATCAATTCCCTGTCGGTCCACCCGAAGGTCTCTTTAACGAACTCCATGGTTAGGGTAAAAAGGATATCCTTACACGGTTGACCAATCGTATTATGATAATCGGCATATGTTTGCCTGTACCATGAAGCATGTTTCCTGTAATACTCGCAAAGGATTGCAAGTTTAATTTCTTCTTTGGTGGAACACCAGTGCCACTGATTCGCAAAGCATTCCATCCATTCCTCTACCTCTTTCAAATTCGACTGTTCCATGGTACAACGCCCTGGGATCATCTGTTATCAACCTCCTTTTTTATAGTATAAAGAGGATTGTATAGAAATAACAGATGGTTATCAAGTTTCTTTGGCAGTAATTTTCAGGTGAAACATAAAAGTTGTTTCGAATGTACATGGGAGAAAGGGGTCACATCTTGTTTTGTGTATATATTTCAGAATATTATTATAAATATCGATGGCCCGGCCGTAATTTAGAAACCGAACTGCTATGGATAATATGATTTCTTAAAAGTATATATAATTATTTTTATGAATCCGCAAAGGATCATTCTCCATTTTTATTGGAACCTCAAGAAACAATTGTGAACCTTGTTAACCGCGCCAGCACCATAATTAGGAAGTCTTTATACCTTTCCTGTCCCATAACCACACCTACCGTGTGGTGGGGGATTTTGGTTTTCTTTGGGTATGGATCCAAACCACACTGTTCTCTATTGTTGGAATTCTCTCAGAAGATACTCAGTTTGGGCTTACATTGATCACCATGGGGGATTGTATCATCCACATAACCCTTACACTGGACATCCGCGTAGAACATTCCAGCAACCTTGGATCCAGGGACCAATGGGCCAGTGGGGGGCTTAGAACCCCTCTATTGTGATGTTGTACCCTAAGGGATCCGGGTCCAGGGTATGGATGACAACCGGTCACCCATCATGAAACACGTTCACCTTAGTTCCCGCATTTGCTATCATAATAGTTATAGAATACTACTTGGCTAAGTAAATGCGTTAAAGTAGGTATTTTTACATTAGTAAATGGATATCCAAGGTAAGAAATTCGAATGGGTTCCCAGAGATTTAGGAACCCCGGCCGGGGGATTTTGAAACCTACACCCTTCAATCCCCTCTTCGATAGTTTCGCTGGAAGACTATATCGGGACTTTGAGTCCTCCCCTATAGCAAGAAAGCATCCTTGTACCAACACCACAGTACCCAACGCTTGGATCAACAGATCGTGTGATACCGGATCAAAGAATCCCTTGGATATCGGAACCCATCCCCCCAGGCATATTTTCAACGGCGTTCCCTATTCCGACCTCATCTGGGGGGATTTCCTAGAACGCAACAGAAGGATCGGAAACAAAACATAGCCCCAGGGGGGGATTCGGGTCATCCCTTGACTACTCCTATCTGGAAAGCCCATCCTGTCCCCCCAAAATTGCGGAATATACCCCGAGGGTCCTCCTCCCCATCTCTGGCCTCGGGATTTCCATCCTTCCAGCCTTGGGCGGGAGGTCGGGACCCCCGCGCGTCCTATAACTGCCTGTGTGGGTTTTGGCCCCCGCTTGAATCAAATTTAGCGATAGGATGCCTTACCCAGCCTGTATGCCCCATCACTAGTTTGTCTGTATAGCCTAACCCAAGGCCCCCATTCGGCACTTTGATGGGTTATGATGATCCAAATATGGGCCTGGTCCGGGCCCACGATGGACCTTCCCTATTTCGAGCGGGGGAAGAACAATGCCCTCCCCCCAACGTAACGCTAAACCCTACTCACCCCGTTGTGTAGTGTTGTGTAGTTCTGTACCTAGATCCAATACAAACCAGCTTCCTTCACAGCATATAATCCTCCCGTGAATTTGCTGTCTGTTCCCCAAAACCGAACCATCATTCTGCTCCTTGGCTCCATAAAACTTCCTCATTACTACAAACTAGATCTGTCCCTGTGCGCAGTGCAGGTGCTGTGTCCATAGAAGGGGGATCCACCCTAACGGTAACGGTTCCCCGGTGGGGGGTACCCTAAATCATCATTCATCTACCCCCCTACGTCCGCCGGCAGTTCATATCTTATATCCCAACTTCCCCCCCTACTCGATGCCCTTTTACATTGGCAGCTCAAGATCGTTTGAGAATTTGCTCCCACCGGCCTCCATGCTGAAGGGTCAACCTCCATCAGAAATCCCCTTCATCACCCCCTACCACTTGCAGAACATGCGATAGGGAAAAATCATCATAATAACTATATAAAATATTTTTTATTCATAATTTTACGGAGAAAAGTGAGATACAACCTAAAATATCGAATAAACAACAGATAATAATTTATAATAAATGTTAAGAGATGGTAAATTAAAACAATGGATTACAAGAGGTACTCCCATAATGGGGACCCGTCCTAAGGGGGAACTGTCGAAATGATCCCACTCATAAAAAAAATTGCCCTGGTCACCCTCTCACTATCCCTGGGTGTATGCGGGTACTATGTCTACCGAATGTGGTCCGAAAGAGAAAATATCCCCCAAAGCAGCGACATAAAACCATACGATAACGGCACCACACAGGATCCACAGAATGGTACACCAGACAACAAAGCCAACATTCCAACCATAAATGTACCCACAATGGAGAGGGGGGAAAAGGCAGTTAGGGTAGGAAAAGCAACCCAAAATTGCCCAAAGGTAGCGGAATTGACCCTCCCGGGTAAGAGTAAAAAGATTTACAATCTATTACTCGCACAACACCAATCCATAGAAAATACCTGCCTCCACAATGGACCTATTGTGGGAACACGATCCTCAAAATTCGTACTCCCCGGTAAACCCGGTCTATCCTTCATTTCTGGACACCGTGATACACAATTCAGAGATCTAAAAAATGTCGAAAAAGGGGACTACGCCATTTTCGATGATGGAACAAAAAAGCTTACTTACCAAGTTCATAATTACCGAACTGTACGAAAGGAAGCAGCCATCCTACGCCCCATAAAAAGTGAACAGTCCGTCCTTTGGATTACAACCTGCTATCCCTTCTACTACCGTGGAGATGCTCCTTATCGACGCATCTTTGAATTGAACTTAGTCCGCGAAGAAGAAAGTGCAAAGGGAAACAACTGATTTTTTATGAAGAGATCTTCGGTAATGCCAGGACTTGTCCCCGTTCAGGAACAGGTCCTTTATTCCATTATAAGTTTTTAAAAAACCATAGTTACCAACTACTCAATCACGTCCTAACCATCCTGACGATAGGGCATATTCCACAAGGATTTTCCCCTTGATAGCACAGTAAAACCAGGCTGCCCAAACTTTTGTCTTGTCCTTTTCTGGGGGGGTTGATTTTTCTGAAAACTGGGTGTTGTCTCAAAAAGTTGCGACTCAGTACGGTTGTCACAGTAGTTATCTAAAGATCATCTGTAGATCTCCTATATTATTTATATTATAGTATATATTTATGAACATAATATAAATCATCCTAAATCCTAATCCTAATTTATTGTATAAATATATTAATCAACAGTACTGTATCCTCAATTATGGCAGATTTCCGATATGATTGCGAACAAAAAAATAAAGAGATCGTTATCTTTAGTGATAGATACAACATCCATTATTCAGATCAGGATGATCGATTGCATAGCGCTGTACAGATTGGCACAGGCTGTGTATTCTCCTCGTAATCAAACATATAGAAGAGAGGGTCTCTCCTGCGATGGGCACCTAGCCCCCCGTTTAGCCAAAAGAAGCCCCCATGGATAAAGTTGGAGGGGAGATACAGGTACCGGAAATCCAGGGAAATCCCCGGCGGGTCTCACCCCGTTCGGAGGATGATGATATTGCGATGCGTGGGTGAAGATGGGCCTACTAGCGTACCCTCTCCTCTATGCAACTCTGGATCTTGGCTCTCTTCCGTTGGAGCAGAGGGGGGGTGTACAGGTTGCATCCCAAATTTGGTGTCACCCCCAAAAAAGGTGATTTTAGTTTAAAAGTGAGAAGGACTATAGGATCGCATAGGGCCAAATAAAGAGCAACGTACAGTAATAACGCACAACCTCCTCTCCAAGAAAGGGATAAAGGAAAGCCATGCAGCAGAGCCATTCTGGAGATCTCACGGCGGGGAAGCCAGGCGCCATTACACAATAGGCCGGGCCAACAAAAACAACAGCGATGAGTTGGATAGGAGGAGGAAAAGGAGAGCAAAAAGGTTCCATACAGAAAAATTGGGCCGGCCCTGATCCTTCTGAGGTCCAAGAACCAATGGGTGATGCAGCCCGCATAGACCAATTCTCATTGAAACCACATAATTACATCTTTTATCATAAGGATTGCCGTTAGGATCATAATTGAAGAAAAAAACAGAATGATCAAGATTTTGTATTTCCGAATCCACTCTTCCTCTTTTTTTCGCAGGTCCTTCACAAGACTCATTCTCCCAAAATCACCGTAGAATAGAGAAGTCCTGAACAATTCTTGACTCCCTGGTCTCCCAGCAAAGGATTTTATAATAAAAGGCCTTTTGCCAATCAAGAAATGGAACCAAGTGGGGAAGATTTTGAATGTATACACAAGCGTAATAATACCCATAAATCTGTTGGATGTCATATAATCCCAATATATACGTAAGTATATAGGAATTATATATAAAAGAAGAAAGAACATACTGGTGCCCATGAAAGAGCGAATATCTACCTCCTCTTCGATCTCCCTAGCGCACCAACGACGCTCGCGCAAAACTTGCCAGTGGAAACTACCCCACCAACCCGCGATTCCCACGGTTTGTACAGTTGGTGATCCATGGATCCACATAGAACAAGCCATAGATATCAAAAAAAATATAAAGCCCATCCATGGGACCGCATACCATTGCAATTTACTGACCCCATTTTTTTGTGCTATTCGTAAGCATTCCATCTTATGTTCACTTATAAAATTTATGAATGTATAAACATATGAGAAGTATCTCGGAATGGCTCCCCATAATGGCAATGTGCTAAAGATAAGCATAGAGAAAAACGACAGAAGGCTCCAATCCAAAGCACCAAAATGGGGGAAAGAGGGGAACAAAAGGGACTTAAAATACACACCATATAGGCTAACATGCAAGAGCATGAGTATGTTGAATAACAAAGCTAGAAAAGCCAATCTCAGTATAGTAACCCCCATATAGGGGGACCTCCCCCCTTGAGGGGAAGGTCTGAAAGAACTACATCGCATACTTTACATCATGTTTCCCTTCTAGGGAATCCATCCCAATATTTTGACTCCGTGGTGTAACGTAATGAACCAATACACAGGAGATAGGAATGAGAGTACGGGTTTCCCAACTAAGTGGTAGGATCGTTATGGATCTGCTGCGAAAAACAAATTGGATACCCATCCCTTGAATATAAAAAATAATACCATATTTTATTATAATTTTTATAAAAATAGAACATAAAATAATGCGATAAGGGTAGCAATTGTCACTTTTGCGTTTACCCCTATGGGGAAACTGCTTCATTGTATTATCGTTACTGGATCCATTATACCAGGGAACCCCCTTATTGGGACTAGGCTTCTTCCCGTCTCTACAACCGTATGCTGTTCCAATAGCAAATATGACTCCTTTTATGAGGTTTTTTTCCTGGAGCGGAAAAAACAACCTATATTTTGATAATACCTAGAATTCTCAATGATTCGGCAACGGTTCACTTGTGTTGAGCCCCTTATTTTCCACCTGACAAAGGTTCACTTCCGTCTTTTCCTAAACACCGCTTACCACCAGCTCATCTTCTCACCCATAGAGTTAGGTGGCTTGAAATCTGTTCTTACCAGCCGATTTTCCGAAAGACCAACCACAACCATAAGAGGTGTCCTTCATCGTCTTTGCAGCTTAGCAAAGCCACACCCCCGTCATATGGCTCTCATCGTCCAAGTCAATTCCTTTTGACAGGTCCAACAAACAATAGAGTTGAATGATGCAAAATCGCGGGTGCGAATCCTGGGTTCATTTGTATTGCCTAAAATTACCTGGAGTACCCAGCTCTCCTACACCCATAATAGCAAGTGGATCCTGATACCAGATGACATACAACAGCGCTTATTACCACACATGCGGCAGAACAGATGGCTGTTGGCACTGAGAAGGAAAACAAACTCCAACAATACCGTACACACCGGACCGGGATCTTAAGCTTTACAAAACGGACCTTGGCCAAACTTCGGACCTGGGGGTTCAGTCTCAGGGGTGGGGGTTGAACCATGGTTCGATAGATCGAATGTATCGTGGTAAGTTTCTGTGTTTATGTCTGCCTAGATTTGGATTCTCTCTCACTGTATTTCAAGGTATTCTTGCGGGAACACAGTAGGACATATACGTTATTTTTATAAAATTTAAAGTTTTATGTGTTATAATCATGGGCAACTCACCCCCTATCGGGGAATAAGGGGTTGTCGATATGAAAACAGAACTAAATTTCCCAAGGCCCCCTTTTTCGGACGAAGTGAACATCGTGAAAATAGAGAAATGAGAAACCACAAAATCAGATAAAATGAGTTATATCTTAGAATCCATTGCCAACCGTCCATCTCTGGGAATTAGGTGTTCCTGCGAGAATTCGGGAAACCTGGGACACCCACCTAATTCATCCTTACAATCCAGAATTAGGAAAAAAAAGCCCAAGGATATTCTAGGTCCGAAGTTTGGCCAAGAGCCTGCGGAATAAGGCATTCACTTTCGCGATCATGGGTTCAAAAACCAAGTTCCCATGGTTATAGTAGAAATCCAACCATAATCGTTACGTTTCACTCATATACGGTCCAAAACATTCATACTATTCAATTTTTTATTTACATTGCAAATTATCCATACATATTATACAGAAGTAATTCATTAACTAATAGCAATCAATATATATCATTTTGAAATATAATTAATATCGAAAAAAACCAAATCAACTGACTTTTAATTCCAGCACCAGCACCAGGTATTGAAATATCGGACCATGGTGGACCCAAAACAGAGGGTGGTCCATCGCCAATTTCCAGGGGTAAAGGATCAGTATTATCCCGAGATCCAACGCGCGATGGTACATAAAAATACGAGCGAAAGGGCAATATCACGAGGACATTGCCTCTTTCCTAAGAACCTGTGCCATCACAAAAATCACCTGGTATTTTTATACTCCCCCCGACCCAATCCCCAACATACGAACCAATCTGGTCCATCGAGGGGAGGGAAGCAATCAAATAGGATCCTGCTGCTGCATTGTGCCGCCGCCAGACTTTCCCTCTGTGGACAAAGGGATGGTCCGCTTTTGTTGTGATCCGGGGGAACAACTATTCCCCTGCTGCCCCCCTTGGCCACCCATAACAGAGGAGAGCATCTGTCTTAGTAAGCACAGGAAACCACCGCCCCTCCGAACCCCATCCCCATTGCCCTGTTCACGCCCAAACAGAAAAGACACCCTTCGACGAACACACGGCGAACACACATAAAGCAACGTCCCCAATGCCACGATGGTCCACCCACACGACGCCATGGACCCCATAGATCTTCTACACCGAAACATAATGGGCTAAACTCCCCCTCTTATAAACTATCTAAACACTATTTTCACTACGATTTCACAGGATCACAAGGAATAGTATTTCCGATAATGAATCATATTATGCAACCCCACTCTTTACCAAATCTAGAACCCCCTACCGCCCTCTCCGGACCGGGATTCCCTCCAGACCAACCAAGCGATACTGGCCTCATAGGAAAATAATAGAAAGACAATGAAAATAACGGTCTGCAACGAAAAATCGCCGGGGGACAACGCAGCAGCAAAGACGAGCATTAGGAGATAAGCAATCCGTCGTGCACGTTTCAACCCAGCTGCTGTAATAATCTGCAACTGAGCAAGACCCCATACAAGGACAGGAATTTCAAAAATGAGACCACAAGGAATTACAATCACCACAAAATCACGAAAGGCATCACCCAAAACATATTGTCCCCTTAAACCAACGGAACGATTGAAATCCCCAAAAAAGTCACGCGCCCAGGGAAAAATCACCAGGGATCCCAACCAACAACCCAGGAGGAACAAACCCATTACAACGGGAAACAAAACGAAGATCCACTTCTTCTCCCGTTGTAATAAACCGGGGGAAATAAAGGCCCATATCTGATAAAGTATCACGGGAAGTGCAAATAAAAAAGCAAATGCAAAAGAAATACGCAAACCCACCTGAAAGGGACCCATAAGGCTACCGGGAATCAGATCATAACCTGAATAAGCAAATTGAAACAAGACCTTCATCATCGGTCCCAAATAAAAAAAAACTACTATCCAACTTAGTACGATAGCCAGTGAGCAAATGAATACCCTTTTCCTTAACTCCTGTATGTGATCCACGTACCAAGACCTCTGTTGCCCCCCCCCTTGTTCATCAAGGGGCATACTACGGATCACTGGATCCGGTTCCAGGGATTTTCCCTGATCCTCTGTCATTTCATTATCCCCTTATCATTCCTATCCCACCTATCCCATATACGACATAGGTGTATAATCCTCATGAGCCTATTGTATGCCAACCCCTCTGAGTGAGCAAAAAATCCATCGGTACATCATGAATCCCTGGATGGATTGTTGGAAGCACCATTTGTTCGTACACAACCCCAATACGAACCATCCTCCCCTGGATCCCCTTGGACGCAAAAAAACGGTCATAAAAACCCTTCCCGTAACCCAAACGATACCCCTGCCAATCAAAAGCCAGGCCTGGGACAAGGGCCACACAAGGGGAATCACATGCACCCAAAACTTTCTCCGGAAGAGCAGGGGGTTCAAGAATACCAAAGGTACCGGATTGGCATCGGACAAGGGTATCTACATGATAAAAAACCAATGCATTACCCTCGACACGGGGGAGAAACACCTGCTTTCCCCGCTGCAAAAGATCATCCAAAACAGGATCCATATTAGGCTCGTTGCATTGAAACCGGTATCCCAAAAAAACGGAGCCACGAAACCAATGGAAACGGGATAAAAAATGTTCACAAATTTTCTGGGAACAATACCGATAGTCACAGCCACAAAACGATGTGCAGTGGCTACGTGCCCATTTGCGTAACAATTCCTTTTGGGACACCTGCACCCCACCTATTCCCCTATTATTTCCGTGGCAAAGGATCGTTGAGAAACAGGCGTCAACGTCAATGGGGCGGAAATACCATTTCTATGCAGATAGGTGCCTGCAGCAGCTATCATGGCCGCATTATCTGTACACAAAACCGGCGGCGGGATGGTAAGACGAACAGAAGCTTGTTCGCAAAGAGATTTTAGAATCATCCGAAGACGTTCATTGGCGGCTACACCACCGACTACGACAAGACGTTGGGCTCGAGTATGCTTTAATGCCCGCATTGCCTTCTCCGCCAACACCTCGATCACAGCCTCCTGGAAACTGGCCGCAACATCGACCGCCGCAACATTGGGATCCCTTTGCAACCATTGCCAAACTGCCGTTTTCAACCCACTAAAGCTAAAGGAAAGTGGTGTAGAAGGCAACCAGGCGCGCGGTAGGGGACAAGCTGATGGATTTCCTTGTTTTGCTAATTCCTCTAAGGGAGGGCCACCCGGATAGGGAAGACCCAACATTCTCGCCACCTTATCGAAAGCCTCCCCGGCCGCGTCATCACGGGTTTTTCCTAAACGATGGAAGATCCCGTGCTGTGGCATCTGTACCAATTCCGTATGCCCCCCTGAAACCACTAGGGCTACAAGGGGGAAGGTGAGCGGTTCCACCAAATGGGCGGCATATATATGACCTGCAACATGATGAACAGGTACCAGGGGCAATCGATACACCCAAGCCAATGTTTTCGCTACCATCACCCCACTGAGCAGGGAACCAACCAATCCGGGACCGTCCGTAACAGCAATTGCCTCTAACTCAGGAGGAGATACGGATGCTTGCGACAATACTTTCTGCAGTGTGGGGACCAAGACCTCAACATGCAAACGTGAAGCTACTTCTGGAACCACCCCACCCATTTTTTGATGATCCTTAGTCTGTGAGACAATCTCCTGTGCAACGATCCTCCGTCCGTCCCGAACCAGAGCCACCGCCGTATCATCGCAACTGGTTTCAATACCCAAGAGGAGTTGTTTACTCAATCTTCCCGATCCCCTTCCCCTTCCAACTCCAGATTCATCAGTATAGCATCCTCATTGTTGTCCACATAATAAAATTTTCTAACCCCCACCACAACAAATCCAAATTGCCCATAGAGAGATTGTGCCTGTGTATTGGAGACCCTCACCTCCAACGCCACTCGTGTAATCCCAAAGCGTGGCAATTGACCCTTCACATGCAATAGCATCGCTCTCCCTATCCCCTGTCGACGGAATGCAGGATGAACGGCAATCGTTATGATATGGGCCTCATCAGCAATAAACCAACAACCACAAAAACCCACAACGGTATCCCCCCGACAGGCAACAATGTAATAAGCAAAGGGATTTTCCGTAAGCTCATAACGATAGGATGAAACGGGCCAAGGACGGGGAAAGGAGACAGATTCAATCTCCGCCACCTTCTTCAAATCACTTTTCTTCATCCGCCGAATGAAGGGAACAACAACCACTGGGTGGGAACCTTCATTGTCCCACAACCGATTCACCCCCCCCCGATACATTCAAATAGAGGGGGAGTGATAAGGATCCTTCCACAGATTGTCCACTCATGAGCGCCTCCCCCACCCAACGCGCTAAAGGGACAGCAGAGGGGATCACGTACCGATGCGAAATTTCCGATAAGGACAGGTTCTTGAAACGATCCCGCCAGGTGTCGGGTGGGGGATCCGTTCCTACTAAAAACAGAGGGCCCCTTACTGTGGACCAGGGGAGGGGGTCGTCCTCGCGAAGTAGACAGGGAGCCATGGTTTCCTGCAAAACCCCTCGTGGGTCCCAATGATAGGCAGCAGTATAGATACGACCAGAACGTGCATCCAATAAAGGGAAAAGGGTACCTTGGACACCAGGAACGCCCGCCGCAAGCATACGCAAACTGGAGAATCCATACCACGGCAATTGACCTGCCCAAGCCAATGTTTTGGCTACCATATATCCGACGCGGAGACCTGTGTAAGAACCCGGCCCTAACCCAACCGCGACGGCACACAGGTCGCGAACTCCCAAACCCTGTTCGATCAACATACCCTCCAACCATGGCACTAGACATTCCGCATGTCGTCGTATCATATGACTACTCCGTGCAACCAACGTACGTTTTCGCTCAGCATCATACAGGGCTACGGTCAGGTAGGGGGTTGCTGTATCCATAGATATAACTTTCAAAAGAATCACTCTCCCCCCTGTACAAAGCGCAACCCGCGTCCTATTCCCGCTACGCGCAACCCTGATTCGTTCAGCTGTAAATCAATCCAAATCGTTTTCCCGGGCAACCAGGGGATCAACCGTTCGGCCCACTCGATGACGCAAATTCCTTCTCCCTCAATCATTTCCGCATACAAATCGGCATCTAGATGCGAGGACTGTAAACGATAGGCGTCCAAGTGGTAAAGAGACATGCAACCTTGCTGCTGATATACCTTAGCAGATAAAAAGGAAGGACTGTCCACGGGTTCGTTGATCCCCAATCCCAACGCGATTCCCTGCACCAATGTTGTTTTCCCTACCCCAAAGGGGCCACGAATGGCAACGACATCACCCTTCTGCAATAGGGAAGCTAAAGAAACACCCCATTGTCGCATGCTAACGGCATCCTTAATAATTCTCTTCTCCCACTTCGCGGGAATTTCCATACCGAAAATCCCCTCCCCGATTTTTACCCACACAAAAGAGTGGATCGCATGGTGACGATCCACTCTCCAACAAAGAAATCAAGCCTGGAGCGGGTGAAGGGAATCGAACCCTCGCATTCGGCTTGGAAGGCCGATGTTCTACCACTGAACTACACCCGCGCAAACCAGAAAAACAAAGGCACCAAGGGACAAAGCAGGAACAAAAGAATGGAGGGAAAAATCATCCCCTGCCCGAGCATACCAACAAGACAACTCTCTCTCTCACACCCATCCTATGCAACACCGACAGAAAAAGTTCCTGGGAACAGGACACCCCCATAACAATGCGGTCGGCGAGACTCGAACTCGCACAGCCATTGGCCACTACCCCCTCAAGGTAGCGTGTCTACCAATTCCACCACGACCGCCTGCCCCTAAAAATGCGGGTGGAGGGACTCGAACCCCCAAGCCAAAGGCGCTAGACCCTAAACCTAGTGCGTCTACCAATTCCGCCACACCCGCAAAAAGTATGGGCCCCGCTCGGGGGCCCACTGGGCAGGTGCTCCCCAAACGAAGCCTCCGTAAAAAAACAAAAAACACCAATTGGGGTACACAAAGCGGTCATGACCCCGCTCTCCACCCATCCTAAGGGAAGAACAGAAACCCCCGCCTAAAACCATGAGCCATGAAGGACTCGAACCTTCGACCCTCTGATTAAAAGTCAGATGCTCTACCACCTGAGCTAATGGCTCACAAAAAGAAGAAAAAACTGAGGAGGGAGGGATCGAACCTCCGCATCACGGGACCAAAACCCGTTGCCTTACCACTTGGCTACTCCCCAGCGACGAGAGGGCGATCGGAGGGAATCGAACCCTCGCATGCCGGAACCACAATCCGGTGCGTTAACCCCTTCGCCACGACCGCCTCATGAATCCGTACACAAAACCCCTTGTACCCTGTTATATTCCCCGTAACCACACCAAAACAAACCAAGGGGGTATGGACGATGACGGGATCGAACCGCCGACCCCCTGCTTGTAAGGCAGGTGCTCTCCCAGCTGAGCTAATCGTCCATAAAACGACCCGTAGGGGATTCGAACCCCTGCATGCCAGCGTGAAAAGCTGGTGTGTTAACCGCTTCACCAACGGGCCATGTGTATGGTAACTCGTAATCTGGCGGAGAGAGAGGGATTCGAACCCTCGCGGGGCGCAAAACCCCCTAACGGTTTAGCAAACCGTCCTCTTCAGCCTCTTGAGTACCTCTCCGCAACCGCACCGAACTTATGCACCGCGACAATCATTGTAACACCACCACGCGGTCCTTGGCAAGGGGGTGCGAAGAGTTTTTTCATTCCCGACCTCGAGGGAAATAGAGCGCCCCACTAAAAAAACATTGTACCAAAATCCTCACACGATGAACATTATGGGCGAAATCGGGAGAAAAAGCAAGTCCGTCTTTAAAGAAGAAAGGGAAGATAGGTCGAGTAGGGCTAGCATTCCAGCCAACCCCCTCTATAATTGAAGTACGACCTAAAGGGTCTGAGGATTGGGATGGGATAGGAAGGGCCGGATGATGCGAGAGTACCCTGTCCGGTTCTGTGTATTGTGTCGTGCTCTGTGAGGGATGGGGGAGGGGCCCCCCGAAACCGGCAGGTGGTAGGCAGGTTTCAAACCACCCAATGCTGCTGTTGTAAAGGGTAATGGTGGTGAGCGTTCTGGGAAAAGGCAGGACGAAAGATCCTTGTCAGGTGTAAATCAGGGAAATTAGTAAAGCAAACCATTGGAGGAAAGCACCGAAAGACGCAGTCGATGTCGAAACAAGGGTCCTATCCTTGGAACGAAGCCATGGAAGGCGAACCACCTTACTATCCTGGCGGCATCCGGTACACAGATGGAATGAACCCGATTTAGGGACCCTCATAGGGAACCACGGGAAACTGTCGCACGGACACCTGGCCTTAGCCAGGTGTAAAGGACTAAGGGTATACCGAGGCTTCCGTGAACAGGGTCGGATCGACTCATGGTGCTGGTGCGATTGAAAAGGTTCGCAATTGTTTCCTGAAGTTCGAATAAAAATGAAAAATGGGCTTTTGCGGATTCATAAAAATAACTACATAAACTTTTATGAAATCATACTATCTATAGAAGCTCGGTCCCCCAACTATAGTCAGGCTACCCATATTTATAATAATATTCTGAATATATAAAGTAAAGCAGGATGTGACCCTCTCTTCCTATGTACATCCGAAACAACTTTTATGTATTACTTGAAAAATACTCCCAAAGAAACTTGAACCATCTGTTATTCCTATACAATCCTCTTTATCACTACATAAAGAAGGAGGTTGATAACAGATGGTCTCAAGGCATTGTACCATGGAACCGTCGAAATTGAAAGGGGTAGAGGAGGAATGGATGGAATACTTCGCGGACAAGTGGTACTGGTGTTCCACCAAAGAAGAAATTAAACTTGCAATCCTTTGCGCGTACTATGTACGATATGCTTCGTTGTACAAGGAAAAATATGCCGATTACCATAATACGATGGGTCAACCCTGCAAGGATATTCTTTTTACCATAATCCTGGAATTCGTTAAAGAGAGTCTCCAGATTTCAATGGGTAGGGTGGAGGGAGGTTCTAATCTATAAATATTTTTTATATAATTTTTGTTATTTGATACGTATATATCACATGGCCTAACGTTTGCCTCACCCATTGTGAAATATATTCTTTATTTAATTATTAAATACATTTATTCTAAATAAGATGTAATATGCCAAACGGATCCCCTACAAAAACACGAAACTAATTACCCCCATTTTACAAATAATTTGGGGAAACACAGGTAATGGTTGGGGGGCGAAGGGCCCTTTTCGGGGGAAGAGGGATCCGTTGGATCATCTCTCTGCGTGGGGGGAACAAGGATCCGGAGGAAAAAATCTGCCCCCGCAAAGGATTTCAATCGGGAGTAACTAAGACAGATCCAACAAAGAAGTGCTATGTAGGGAAAAATAATAGAAGAGAATGGATCTATATGGTAACTAGAGTCAATTTATATTTCATTATATATTAGGATGAAATGATTAATAAAAAAATAGATTCAGATATGGGTCATTAGACGACGCAGGGAGGACAAAAAAGGGCCCCCGCAGGGGCCCCGACATCAAATTTGGGATATAGAAACCATCACCCATACATAATGGAACAACAGGGGCAAAGTAAAGATGGATTAAACTATATTTCCTATCATTACCAACAAGTAAAAGACCCCGTCCTTGGAAGGGGACAGGTCCTTTATTTTTTTTATTTGTTTATGGGACATAGAAAAACTGGACAAGACCATCATCATACGCCCCACCCAAAATCCCCGCAGGCACACTCAACCCTAACGATCGTCACTGAAGTTGAGGATACGAAGCACACTCTGAAATATCATCACGAAATAAACGTAAAGAAGAAGAGCACCGAGAACACCCTGACGCTCCACTGCCTTCTCCCCCTGCGCAGCAACATCTGAAGCCATCATACGTAGACGCTGCAACTCTTTGGCCACGCAAACACACCCAAGAATAACCATAGCATAGCACACAATCAACTCAACTATACCCAACCCGACAAAGATTTGCACAATATTCACCAAAATGACGCCCACAACACCCATCGAAATCGCCAACGACACACCACGCGACTGAAGATTACGTGTAGTTGTATACCCCATAACCGCAAAGATACCAAACAAAGCAGCAGATATTCCAAAGGCCATCCCCACGGACCAGCCCGGATAAAACATTACGGGCACACTCATAGTTACACCCATCAAGGACGAATAAACAAGAAAGAGAACCTTGCCCACCAAAGGGGAAGTTCGCCCCGACTGAAGGGTAGATATGGCGGCAACAGAGATACCAAATTGGAGCAGCGCAACCCCAACCGCAAGGACCCTATGCTCTCGAAAGAAATATAAAACACTCGTCGCCACTTCAGGATTACCGGTCAAGAGGTAGGCGATTGCGCCTGTCAAAACAAGCCCAAGAAACATCCACGAAAAAGCCTTCCGGAACAAAAGTCGCTCCGCCCGCTCGATCGTTACACCACTTACCCCGGACGTTGGGGATGAATAATGCACCGGTTCATAACACCTCCGTAAATAATGGGAAACCGTACTCTTCATCCTCTAATTGTAGTGGGTCTAACGTAGCCCTATGACCAGCATTCGAACCCGCACACCAGAAACACACCCCATTGTAGATCATCCCACAATCAACCTACAACCCCGCTACAAACCTTAGGAGGGAATCCAGCCGCAAAAGAGACCAGCTGGAAAAACGACACTTTCCCACCCAACCTAGTATCTATACGAACCACAAGAGGAACAACAAACGAAACACAAAACCATCAGGGAAGCGGGACTGACCCAACAGTGGGCCCAAAGAAAAGATACCCTAGACAGAACCCCCACCCTGCTCCTATATCATATCATCTCCATGTCCCTGTGCAAAGATTCAAAAGAGCCTAATTGATAGAATCCGCTTTACGATCCCCATTGTCATTATTATTGCCTTACCTGCCCACACCATTCATTCCTTTCCCCCATCCCACACGTATAAGGTATGGCAACATGCTACACACATGTCCCCAAAAAGAAGAGGAAAATTGATTCACGTCCAGCAAATTCGATATTTTTCACCCGAGCCCCCATCGAATGAAACCAAAGGCATCCCGTCCAACCCCCTTATAGAATCACACGCATGTATAAGTACCCACGCATCATCATGGGGCCCTAAGGTTCCCATCCACATCGCCCCCCAACGGGTTATGATCCGATGTGGTTTGATCCAACTTACGATCGTCCCATTTTTTTCGGATTGTGTAGGAGTTGGACAAAGCTGGACCATTCCATTCCCCCACAATGACGGGCACCACCCCCCCTGATGAACCTCTAGCATCGGATGATGTAGTCGCTACCTCGGTGGTACTAGATACTGCCTCCTCCGGTGGATCTATGACGTCGACATCAAACGCAAACGCCACCACAACAGAGGACAACGAAAACACTATGATAGGGACGGAGAACAAAATTTTTATAAAAATTCTCTTTTTATTATTTATGTTCATCTTTATAAACCACACCCCCATTCCACACTGTAGTTTCCTAATGATCACCTCATGACGACTAGGGATAGTACCACAAAAACCCTCGGACTTGCTCATCATGAGCCGCGTTTAAAATCCACTGGGGAGCAACCAACCCCTTCCCCCCAACGTTCCATGGGTACTACCCCAAAAGCCTTATTTACCAATACTTACTATCTCACAATAATAGTTATAAACACTAGACACATATTTTTTATTGGGATGAATACAACGATCCAAAAGCAAGGTGTTTCCCTGATAAAATCCCCAATATCCGCCTGCTACTACCACAAGACCGAGGAGAGCAACGTTCTTGACTTAATGAATTCACGTATTTGCGTATACGAAAGCAAACACTACGGATGAAATATTATTTTTTAAATAAAAATTTATACAAAATTTATTTAGATAAAAATCTATCCTCCCCGTTGTTGGGCACCACATCTTTCATCAGTCGATAGAACAATTTTGTGCGCGGTAGTCGAAAGCAGGCCGCTCGAATTTGATTTCATCCCTGTATATTCATAAAAAATAAATACACTTTGATGACTGGAATTCAAAAAGAACCCTCTGGGATAGGATCAACTTTCAAAAAATCCACGGAGAAACCCCACACGGGGAATTTACGCATACAATCGAACACAACCCATCTCCCAACATAATAAAAGGAATACACTCTGAATCCGTGTAACACTTCCTCAGAACTCTAAACGGTGCATTCCCCAGAAAACAATCCCACTCGTGATTATGCCTATAATACTAAGATTAGTCAATACCCTTTAGAAAATTTTTCTGTAATAACATAAAACAAAAAGGGGCCAGGCGAACCCCATCCCCGTCCAGCTGGACTATGGAATGAAACCCATCCCATCAATACATCCAATCACGCCCTCCGTTACATACCAGTTGTAGAATCCCCTTCCATATTCTGCTTTACTTCCCGTATTGCACCAGGACCCGGAGAATCCACTACGGTCGGAGGGGACGCAATCATATTCATCACCCCTAATGCATGCAACCGTTCATAGATACGATCCAAGGCATAATCCGCCCTTTGATTGTAGCTCTCGAATGTCTTGGAACTGAGAAAAGGAACCTGGGCCATGCCAAAGGTAGCCACGTCCGCCTTCTCAGCCTGTTTGAACAACGTATCCAGCTCGGCAATCTCCTCCTTCGTAGCGGAAACAAGAAAACTCATCTCCGTATCCACAATATCCCTGGAGCGGCCCCCAACATCCTCCACCCTTTGGATCGTAGCACGTTGTGCACCATTCGTAAGATCAACACGATAATTTTCCTTTTCCATAAGACAAACAACCTGCCCCCCACACCCATAACGCTAGCCCACCGACTCGCCAATGCCACCCCATACATACAACAAACAAGAGGGGGAATAGTGGACCACAGCCTACTATGGTAGAATAAAAGCGCAGTTTCCCTACGTCACGGATCGCAAAAACACTCCATCCTATATCCCACGTATACGCCAAACACAAAAGGAAATAGTTTCAAGAAACCACACCATCTGAAATCCATACGGGTTCCCACGACATAGTTTCCCCATGGAAACCCCAACCCAATCCATCATCCGCAGGGAAATAATTCCATACAACTAGCTCCAAAGAAACGCTGGAAAATACCTCTTCTCCTTTCCTCCGCCCCCCTATTGCCATAGCACCCCATGCACCACAGGAAGGGGGATCTCCTTTCCAGATCCCGCCCTAGACGAAGGGGTACCGTATCTATCGGACAGAGACCTCCCATCCTACATACAGCACGCACGAATGATAAAGTGAATTTGCGGATTATAAAATATTATATATATTACATATAACTCCATCATCCCCTCTCTACTCTACGTATAGCATGCGCAGATCATACAGTAGATTCTACAGGGGCACCCTCGTTAGGCACATAGTGGAAGATCGTTCGGACCCTTGGCTCATTTCGGGAGGTCTGCAGGTTCATGATTCGCTTTGCTGAACGCATAGCATGGTTCGTCGTTCTTGGTGGAATAGCAACAGCATCCTATTTTGGATATAAACTATGGAGTGAGAGCCAGAGTGCCGGCTCCGAAACCGAGTCATACACCTCCAATACCATCGATTGGAATGATACCGCCCCACGACCCGCCCTTAAGAACAATGAAAACAAAAAAGAATTTATTAAAAATATTAGAGTTAAATATAAAAAATGTCAAAAAATATTTGAAATGAGAGTCCCTCGCCTGAGTCCTACCTTCGCCTACTCTATTCGTTACATCCCCGAAACACGGGACAGCGGGGGCGTAGAAAAGGAATGCCTGAAAAAGGGCACAATCCTCCTCAATCGTCCGGGTACAGTTCTCCCCGGGGATAGGGGAATCGCAATCCTCAGCGGGCACAACGATACCCATCTTAGCAAATTTCAACAATTCGTCGCCGATTCCACCAGGAAGAAGGATGAACCCAAAGTTACCCTCAAGAAACCCGGGGAATATGTCATCCTAAGCAATCACGAAATCCAATACATTTACCAAATGCGCTCCCTACGAATCGTCCCCGGCGATGCCGATGTCGTCAA
Source organism: Pasteuria penetrans (assembly GCF_900538055.1). Lineage (NCBI taxonomy): Bacteria > Bacillati > Bacillota > Bacilli > Caryophanales > Pasteuriaceae > Pasteuria > Pasteuria penetrans. Next base: position 642,027 of record NZ_UZAC03000001.1, on the reverse strand, counting down.
GGAATATAAAGGTAAGGAATCTAAACTCTACATCACCACTTGCTACCCGTTCGACTTCATCGCAAGCACCGCCCCATACCGGGCTATTTTTGAACTCGACCTAGTAGGAAAGGAACCAGTAGTCAGGAGTAGAAAATCCGGATAACCCCCCAACCACAGCAAGCCCAGAAAAAAAGAAAAGATGGGGAAAGAAGCACCAAAATGTGACACCCTCCAGTTCAACGACCGGACCCCAGAAGGGGATTCCACCATGATCCTGAAAAATAACATAATCCCCGTCGAGCAGGACTGGCATCCCAGCCAACCCTCTCACAAAACCACATGTACTACTCTCGCACTATGCGGCCCTTATGGTCCCATCTGTGTGCCAGTGGGCGAACAGGACTCCTGTACCTTCTTCGTATGTACTGGATCCACCCTTGTACTTCTTTCCGTCGAGTAGACCCGGCATTTCAGCCGAGTCCCTCACAGAACTGGACGTGATACTCTCGCATCATCCAGCTCTTCTCATCCCATCCCAATCTTCAGACCCTTTAGGTCCTACTTCGATTATAGGGATGTTGCTCCGAGGTTCCAGTGATCTCCTCTAGCGGATCTCCCACTAGAGTTTCATTTTACTGTCCTCCTCAGGATGAGTCAGCCCCTTCGCTCCACTTCCATTACAGAAGCTTCCTCACTACTATGAGCTGATCCGACTTCGTGCACGGAACCTCAGTTGTCCTCGGTCTTTCCATCTGGCGGCAGCCAGACGCCGTACGACGATCTCTCAAGTTCCGATCAAGAGCCTACATCGGGTTCGTCGAGTAGACCCGGCATTTCAGCCGAGTCCCTCACAGATCCGGACATGATACTCTCGCATCATCCGGCTCTTCTCATCCCATCCCAATCTTCAGACCCTTTAGGTCCTACTTCGATTATGGGGATGTTGCTCCGAGGTTCCAGTGACCTCCTATAGTGGATCTCCACTAAAGTTGTCGTTTGATCTCCTCCAGCGGATCTCCCGCTAAAGTTCTCATCTAACTGTCCTCCGCAGGATGAGTCAGCCCCTTCGCTCCACTTCCATTACAGAAGCTTCCTCACTACTATGAGCTGATCCGACTTCGTGCACGGAACCTCGGTTTGTCCTCGGTCTTTATACATCTGGCGACAGCCAGACGCCGTACGACGATCTCTCAAGTTCCGATCAAGAGCCTAAATCGGGTTCGTCGAGTAGACCCGGCATTTCAGCCGAGTCCCTCACAGATCCGGACATGATACTCTCGCATCATCCGGCTCTTCTCATCCCATCCCAATCTTCAGACCCTTTAGGTCCTACTTCGATTATGGGGATGTTGCTTCGAGGTTCCAGTGACCTCCTATAGTGGATCTCCACTAAAGTTGTCGTTTGATCTCCTCCAGCGGATCTCCCGCTAAAGTTCTCATCTAACTGTCCTCCGCAGGATGAGTCAGCCCCTTCGCTCCACTTCCATTACAGAAGCTTCCTCACTACTATGAGCTGATCCGACTTCGTGCACGGAACCTCGGTTTGTCCTCGGTCTTTATACATCTGGCGACAGCCAGACGCCGTACGACGATCTCTCAAGTTCCGATCAAGAGCCTAAATCGGGTTCATCCCGCCTGAACACCGCATGCCACCGGGGCAGTAGATAGATCATCCCCCACGGTTCATCCCGACGTTCGGGACCCACATCGGTTTTGACATGGACTATTCCTTTCGATGCGTCTTCGGCTGGTTCGCTTTCGCTGATCTCCCCGATTCCCACCTGACAGGGTCATGCCCTGCCTTTTCCTAGATCGCTCACCACCGGGGTGTTTCCACACCAGCGTCGAGTAGACCCGGCATTTCAGCCGAGTCCCTCACAGAACTGGACGTGATACTCTCGCATCATCCAGCTCTTCTCATCCCATCCCAATCTTCAGACCCTTTAGGTCATACTTCGATTATAGGGATGTTGCTCCGAGGTTCCAGTGATCTCCTCCAGCGGATCTCCCACTAAAGTTTCATTTTACTGTCCTCCTCAGGATGAGTCAGCCCCTTCGCTCCACTCCCATTACAGAAGCTTCCACACTACTATGAGCTGATCCGACTTCGTGCACGGAACCTCGGTTTATCCTCGGTCTTTCCATCTGGCGACAGCCGGACGCCGTACGACGATCTCTCAAGTTCCGACCAAGAGCCTAAATCGGGTTCATCCCGCCTGTACACCGCATGCCACCGGGGCAGAAGATAGGTCGTCCCCCACGGTTTATCCCGACGTTAGTGCCCCACCTCGGTTTTGACATGGACTACGCCTTTCGATGCGTCTTCGAACGGTTCGCTTTCGCTGATCTCCCCGATTCCCACCTGACAGGGTCATGCCCTGCCTTTTCCTAGATCGCTCACAACCAGGGCACTTTACCCCAGCAGCACTAGGCAGTTTGTAACCTGCTACCTACCAGCCGGTTACGAAGGGCCGAGCAACCTTCATCTCTTGAACGACTTCTTGACACACAGCACTAGGCGGTTTGTAACCTGCTACCTATCAGCCGGTTACGAAGGGCCGAGCAACCTTCATCTCTTGAACGACTTCTTGACACACATCCCGCCTGAACACCGCATGCCACCGGGGCAGTAGATAGGTCATCCCCCACGGTTCATCCCGACGTTCGGGACCCACATCGGTTTTGACATGGACTATACCTTTCGATGCGTCTTCGGCTGGTTCGCTTTCGCTGATCTCCCCGATTCCCACCTGACAGGGTCATGCCCTGCCTTTTCCTAGATCGCTCACCACCGGGGTGTTTCCACACCAGCGTCGAGTAGACCCGGCATTTCAGCCGAGTCCCTCACAGAACTGGACGTGATACTCTCGCATCATCCAGCTCTTCTCATCCCATCCCAATCTTCAGACCCTTTAGGTCATACTTCGATTATAGGGATGTTGCTCCGAGGTTCCAGTGATCTCCTCCAGCGGATCTCCCACTAAAGTTTCATTTTACTGTCCTCCTCAGGATGAGTCAGCCCCTTCGCTCCACTCCCATTACAGAAGCTTCCACACTACTATGAGCTGATCCGACTTCGTGCACGGAACCTCGGTTTATCCTCGGTCTTTCCATCTGGCGACAGCCGGACGCCGTACGACGATCTCTCAAGTTCCGACCAAGAGCCTAAATCGGGTTCATCCCGCCTGTACACCGCATGCCACCGGGGCAGAAGATAGGTCGTCCCCCACGGTTTATCCCGACGTTAGTGCCCCACCTCGGTTTTGACATGGACTACGCCTTTCGATGCGTCTTCGAACGGTTCGCTTTCGCTGATCTCCCCGATTCCCACCTGACAGGGTCATGCCCTGCCTTTTCCTAGATCGCTCACAACCAGGGCACTTTACCCCAGCAGCACTAGGCAGTTTGTAACCTGCTACCTACCAGCCGGTTACGAAGGGCCGAGCAACCTTCATCTCTTGAACGACTTCTTGACACACAGCACTAGGCGGTTTGTAACCTGCTACCTATCAGCCGGTTACGAAGGGCCGAGCAACCTTCATCTCTTGAACGACTTCTTGACACACATCCCGCCTATACACCGCATGCCACCAGGGCAGTAGATAGGTCATCCCCCACGGTTCATCCCGACGTTAGGACCCCACATCGGTTTTGACATGAACTAGCCTTTTCGATGCGTCTTCGAACGGTTCGCTTTCGCTGATCTCCCCGATTCCCACCTGACAGGGTCATGCCCTGCCTTTTCCTAGATCGCTCACAACCAGGGCACTTTACCCCAGCAGCACTAGGCAGTTTGTAACCTGCTACCTATCAGCCGGTTACGAAGGGCCGAGCAACCTTCATCTCTTGAACGACTTCTTGACACACGGCCCACCAGGCCAAAACATTGTCATCGAAACTCCGTAGTAGGGATTTCCTCAGATGTGAGGGATCAAAGACCCCATAGTAATTCACCCAGCCCCTCCATATGGGATTGGACCTTTCCGCCACCTCATGCAGTTCCCTATCTGGACCTATGTGTTTTCCTACCTTCCTTCCCCCGCTTAGCTATCTTCTTCCTTGATTTCCGGCTGATGGCTGGATTGTAACCTAGAAACCTTCCCCCCACATGAGTTACGGCCTGACGTGGGCAAAACGTAAAACCCCAGGAAGTCAAAGGATGTTCCTTTGCTCCCCCTGTCCTATGACCGTCGAGTAGGGCTGACATCTCAGCCAACCCTCTCACAGAACCACACGTACTACTCTCGCATTATGTGGCTCTTATGATCCCATAGGATTTTACCCATTCAGAACACCAGTCTGGTGTCACGTTCTTCGCACCTTCCTCTGCTGTGTTCTATATGGGTTTCGATCCCATGTATTAGGCCCCCTGATATAATTAACCCTGATCGGTACAATAGGGGTACTTTCCCGTGGGGGGGGAACCATGAAAGCGGTTCGGAAAAAATTCTCGTTGGAATTCGAACAAAAGGCGGTTGAACAAGTCAAGAATGGACAGCATATTGCCCAGGTATCTAGACAGCTTGACGTTGCTGTCAGTACAATCGAAAGATGGATAAAAGAGGACAGGGAAGGCGTGCTAGCTGCGTCATTTTCCCCATCTAAGGGCCGATATCCGATGGATTTGCCCTCCCTCCGGTCTCTACAGAGAGAAATTGATGATTTAAAAAGGCTTTGGGGCGGTAAAGAGTTGGAAATCAGTCGATTGAGGAAAAGGACAGGGGGAAAATGAAGAAAAAACGCTACACCATGGAGCTAAAGAAGAAAATAGTGAAAGAGGCTCTACATAACGGTAATGTGTCCGAAGTTGCTCGTAACTATGGACTCGTCCCCAGAACCGTTCGAAGTTGGGTGAAGCAGTATAAGGTGAAAGAGGATCTTTGGGAAAAAACAGGAGATAAGGCAAAAAAGGTATCTTTGGGTAAACAAAATGTTTCCCATAAAACCATTCTCGAATTAAGGGAACAGATCTACCAACTGAAGGAACAGTTGAAGAAACAAAAAGAGGGGGGTCAGCTCAGAATCGATATCCTGGAGGACCTCGTAAAAAAGCAGAATCTCTGCCCCAAAAATCGGATTGAGGTGGCAAAGTGCTGGATGAGAAAGGGGTATTCGCAGAACAAAACCCTGGATATTATCAATGTGTCAAAGTATGCTTACCGGAAACATAAGGAAAATCAGGGAGAAATTCCACATGATGGTGAGAAAAAAGTGGTCCGTATGCATTCTGGGAAAGGAAAAGGGAAAGGGAACGTTCCTGGATATGCCTTGGATGAGAAAGAAAGAAGGATAAGTAATGAAAAGGTCATGGATATTGTGCTAGGACAAATAACATAAAATAAATTTGATGCTTATGGTTATAGAAAACTAGCATACAAAGGAAGGGGGAGAAATGGAGTTATTGTTAATCATAAGAAAATGCACCACCCCTGTAAAGAATCAAGACTCCTCCGTCACCGAGGAAAAAAACGCCGCTTCTCCCTACCCGCTCATAGAGCCTATGAACGGAAGGTAACGGCCTCTAATCAGCTCTGGGAAATGGATATTCAGCATAAACGAATCGCGGACCATACTATGGTTCAAATTTTGAGCATAATCGATGTTTTTGACAGGGTTACTGTTTTCTCCCAAGGCTACTTATCCTGTAAATCCAGGGATGTTGTGAAATCGATACAGGAGGATTTGAAAAAGTGCGTGGGAAAAGGGGAGGGAAATCCCATGATTCGAACAGACAATGGTTCGCAATTTGTCAGTCACGAGTTTCACAAATTCATGGAAACCATTGGGATTTACCACGAACGGATACCCAACAAATCACCCAACCATAATGCGCATATCGAGTCTTATCATAGTATTGTGAGGAGCAATTTTCTGGACAGGTTTGAGTTCCGCAATTTTAAGGAATTTTGTAGGGAGCGCATTGCATTTATAAAGCATTATAATGGGGAATACTGCCATGGGAGTTTAGGATATTTAGCACCTCATGAATATAGGAAAACCATGAGAAATTCCAAAACTGGGGATCCAACAAAGATCGTTAAGGTTATATAAGAACCTTATCCCCGAACCAAAAGGAATAGCAGTACTATTTTATATAATTTTATATAAATAGCAGTGATATTACTTGATTGCGCTTCAAAGAAAGATAATTTTCGGGTTTTATTGTCCTTTTTCATTATTTAACAACTTAATTTATAAAAAAATAAAAATAATTATTTTATTTATTTTCAATTGCCTATTGCTTTGGTTTTCCCTATGATTTAGATAATAAGTAAGAGTAGTAATTTTTATCTCAGAAATTATAAGTAAGAGTAGTAATTTTTATCTCAGAAATTAGCGGTTGAATGATAATCATCGGACATGATTCATTCGTTGTGGGGCTTAGGGAAAGAGAGGGTCTTGCCCTCACCCGATTCAGTTTCCTGGCACTCTCTACTCTCCTAAGATAGGTTTTTTTTGTGTGCGATTCCGGAGAGTTGGCTCGTGGTCTCCTGCTGCAGATTGGAACTGCATTTTGTTCACAATTCCGGTAGGCAACTTCCCTCTTGTTCAGACTGTCTCGGAGGACTGAGGACCCAACCAACGAGCGTAGGACATAAACTAGCGATGGTGAGTTCCTAACACCTTATAAATTTAATTATAATTATTATTTAGGAATAATTACGAATAAAAATGGGAAATGGACATGTTTTGTTCCGCACGGACAAGGGGTAGGGCTATTTTGCCATGGTGGGGTAAAAATAGGGGGTTGACCCGCTATCGGGGCTGCGTTTCGATCCATTGATCGAAAGCGCAGTGCAGGAACAGATTGGCCAGTAGGAGGCCTATGACACCCCCTTGTGATGTGCCCTAGTCCTTTTCCTCGATCGTTCCATCAGATAGTTGCACCGGGGCTTTGAGCCATCTCTCACAATAACGGAGCATCCTTTTGTCCACGCCGCAATGTTTCAATTCGCGTAACCCTTACAAGGTGCATATCCATTATCCCTAACCCCTGAACGGACCGGGAATTTCTTTCGTCATCCCCCTATCCCTACTTAGTTGAACGTCGTACACACCCCATGGGGAAAGGGTACGGATGGGAATGGAGGAAAACATCTTAAGAATGCAACCTTCCACTGTCTAGATAAAAAAAACGGAATGATGGTATAGGCAATGGATCCTGTGAAAATCATATCCCTCATGGGAAAAATAAAAGTCCTGGATTGGATATTGTATGCCCTCATGGGGAGTGGACTATGTACTGCGGTCTATTACGCATATCAACTCTATGAGGAGGGTTCCGTAGTAGAAAACGCACCCGAAGAAACCCGCTCTCTCGTGTCCGATTGGGAGGATCTCAAACCGAAGAATGAATTCAAAGTTCCCCCAAGGACCCAAGGGGAGGGAGAGGTCCCCGGTTTGTGCGAGTATACAGGATCGATCTACATACCACGCATTGGGAAAAAAATGCCCTATGTGTTGGGGACAGATCCCGACTGCCTAAAAAAGGGACTCGGTCTATTCCTGACATCGGAACTAGTCTATCCAGGGGAGCTGGGCCGCTGTATCATCTCCGGACACCGCGATACTCATTTCCGTAAAGCACGCCTCTTACATGAGGGGGATCGTTTTCTGATTACCTCTAAAATGGCACCCAATCAGTTGTTCGTTTACCAATACCGAACTACACGCATTGTGGACAAAAAAGACACCTCTGTGGCCGTATCCAGTGACCAACCTGAACTTTGTCTAACCACCTGTTATCCCTTTGGGTACATTGGTAACGCACCCAAACGCTATGTTATGTGCGGCCCCCTTATCGAAGTCATAAACCTACCCCCAGAAAAATGGAAACAGCTCACCACCGAAGGATAATCCGTTTACCCGTGCCAGGGGAAAAAACGCGCCAGTGATTGGGGCATACGAAGAAAACGTTGTTGTGAACTTACAAAGGATTCTGGGGGTGACACAACCTGGTAGAAAGAACGCAGTATCTTAGAATCAGCCCCCAGGTATTTTTTATAAATGGGGGTTATGAACAGCCAGTCCCTTTACACTTACGTCTATAAGTAGCCAAACCTTTGTTTATAGACATTGATATTATGTAATTATATTTATATAAATAAAATATAAATATGTTTTATTTATATAAGTACAACAATACAAAATCAGGAAACTTCTCTGGTACAATCTTCAATACAATTTGGAAGTGAATGCTCATTGAAATGCTACGATTCATTTCAGGATTTTTTCTATCTTACTATGTAAAATAATATATACTAGTACATAAGTGTATGAAAACTTTCATAAATAATTTTTTAAAATTTTACATTTTTAGATGGATGACCTTTTCAAGAAATTCTTTGGTAACAACGTCTACCCAGTACCTTTCTTGTGGTGTTCCCCTTCCGAAGAACACAATCGGAACATAGGGTCGTCCTATATGAAGTAATGGGCATGAATGCTTAATTATAAGACGTTAATCATTGTATAAACTATATTTTAGTAAAAATGTATCCCTCTATTGTTAGCCACTCTCATGTAAAAAACATCCTTAGGAACCCTCCCTATCGTGCTTACCATCCAAAATTCCCCTGAAAAAACGTACCGTCCTCCCTATGATGGGTACATAAACGCCGAGTTGACCCATCATAGATCGTCCAGCAACGTACATATTCTATGATAAAAACTTCCCCACCTTACGAACCCAAAGTTTGATCAAGGGACCGCGAATCCCTAGGACGTGGACTACGCTGAAAAAGACCCTCTCTCCAGACGTTTCCCAAGTCCCGATCAGCCATTTCCTCCTCCATTCCCTTTAATGTCTTCTCTTCCATACTTGTCTCCTCCTCTTTTTCCCTCCTCTCACGTATAGACCCAAAAATAAGTGGTTCCCTCTTTATTGACTCCAGAGAAGATCTAGCACGCTCAATCCGGGTACGAAGCTCTCTAGATGAAATATCCCTATAAGGTCCGCTACCACTCCCAAAGGTATCCAGCCCAAGGACTTGCTCAATGGATTGAGTAAGCCAATCGGAAGCACGAGTTAGCCAATCAGGTGGAGAAAACAATTGGGGGAATTTTTCTTTTAAATACCCCCCCAGTTCCGCACCAAACATGGCAGCAGAATCCTCTGCCTGCATACCCTCAGCGGTGTGGAATATTCCCCCCGACACTGTAGCCCCTATCTTGGATCTGAACCCCGTGATAGACTTCTTACTTCCATTGGCTTTATGGATCGGATCGGATTTTCCGCCCCCCCTTTGTGCATCAATCCCACCATCGGTACTACTGATCGGCACTACCCTACTATTCTGTTTCTCTAGCTTCCTGTCCACCCATTGCTCCTTCATCAGTTTGCAACCTAGATCTCTACGCGATCTCCCTCCGGAACCACAAAGTTGATCCCACTGTTGCCCCAGTTCCTGCCGTGTTGGTCCCGATCGCTGCTGTCCTTGCTGTTGTGGCTGCTGATTCTGTTGTTCCCTCTGTTGTTGCCGTTGTTCTCCCTGTTGTTGCCGTTGTTGCCACTGTTGGTACCATGGTTGTTGCCGAAGTTGTTCCTCCTGCTGTTGCTGCAGTTGTTGTGGCTGCTGTATTTGCCTTCGTCGCTGATTCCCATGTTGTATCTCCGACGAAGTTGATTGTTGCCGTTGTTGCCGTTGTTGCCGTTGTTGCCGTTGTTGCCGTTGTTGCCGTTGTTGCCGTTGTTGCCGTTGTTGCCGTTGTTGCCGTTGTTGCCGTTGTTGCCGTTGTTGCCACTGTTGTTGCTGCAGTTGGTGCCACCGTTGGTACCATGGTTGTTGCTGCAGTTGGTGCTGCTGCTGTTGCTGCAGTTGTCGCTGTTGTTGCCGCCGCAGTTGTCCCCGCTGTTGCAATTGTTCCTGTTGTTGCCTCTGTTGTTCCGCCAGTCGTTGCCATGATTGTTCCCCCCGTTCCCTCCATTGTTGCCACTGTCGGTACCATGGTTGTTGCCGAAGTTGTTCCGCCTGCTGTTGTTGCAGTTGTTGTGGCTGCTGTATTTGCCTTCGTCGCTGATTCCCGTGTTGTATCTCCGACGAAGTTGATTGTAGCTGATGTTGCCCTTGTTGCTGCCCCTCACGATAAGCCTTATCCCTGGCAACCTCCTCCCTATGGATGGCCTGGGCCAACTGACCCTGTTCATTGGCAATCCTTTGCCTCTGTTGTATCCCCGACGAAGTTGGCTGTAGCTGATGTTGCCTCTGTTGCTGCCCCTCACGATAAGCCTTATCCCTGGCAACCTCCTCCCTATGGATGGCCTGGGCCAACTGACCCTGTTCATTGGCAATCCCTTGCCTCTGTTGTATCCCCGACGAAGTTGGCTGTAGCTGATGTTGCCTCTGTTGTGCCCCCAACGAAGTAGATGAATTTGGATCCAATTCCATTCGATTGCCATGATCTTCCGAACGTTGCTGTTGTTGTAGCTGTTCCACACCATTATCATCCTGCCGTTCCAATTCCTTCCTAAACGATTGTCGCCTCCCATGTACCTGTTTCAGTTGCTCCCCATATCGTTTCCACTGCATTGGATCCCATTCCACGGGATCACTATGGTCTGCCAAATGTTGCTGTGAGTGCTGCTGTTGTGGTCTCCCATCCCCCCCCTTCGGATCCAATCTCAGCTGATCATCCTGACCCTCGAGCGGTATTTCCCTCGTCTGTTGTTGTGGCTGCTGTGGTCGCCTATTTTTCTTATCTTCGCGTAACCCCTCTACCTTACTCAATCGCCACTCATAATGTTGTTGCTGTCCCGACTGTGAATCATCCCACGGTATTTCTATCCTCGGATCCAATCTCGACCGATCACCCCGACCTTCGAGCGGTATTTCCCTCGTCTGTTGTTGTGGCTGCTGTGGTCGCCTATTTTTCTTATCTTCGTATGACCTTTCTACTTTATTCAATCGCCACCCATGCTGTTGTTGCTGTCCTGACGTTATCTCATCCGAAGCAAAAACAGGGGAGGGAGGTACAAAGAATACTACAGATAAACAAAAAATATACGCAATGGAATAGAAAACGCGATGCCATCGTCGGATCAACAAATCGAAAGAACCGGTCCTTATGATCCATATACTTGATCTAGCACCCAAGAATCCCTTATTCATTCCTACACCAAACATTCTAATGGAAAACCTCCCTCATAGTTATTGATAAAATGTTTTTATTAATATATTTAAATTTTTAAAAATTACAAACATGCAATATTATACATGATCGTGATATATATGTAAACCACAGCTGTTCCTAGCGGGTGTATGAACAACGGCTTTTGGGTGTGAAATTACTACATGAATCGAGCAAGCAGTATTATGTGGGGTAACATAGGGGGAACGGATAGACAAACAGACCGTTTGAGGTCACTAGGCTGCCATATAACCAGTTGATCCATAGATAGGCTTGGGGGTAGATACCCCTCTCTTTTCAACATGGACAGTCGCGGCTAAGTACACGCCAAATGTGGAGGGTATGGGGAAAAGTCACGGGGGGGAAACAACAACGGAACTTGTCCTACACGTTATAGGGCAGCATACACAGTGTACAGGGGGGGATGGGCCCAATTGGGACGGCTCACTGTACAATTTGGTGGATTGTTGTACAAAACCCCCCAGGCCTCCATTGCCCAAAAGTATAAATACGATATCGATACAAACGCAAAAAAGCCTGCCCCCAAAACAGGGACAGACAAAAAAACATTCATTCTAGTATTCAATCCTTGTTACCTCTATCTCCCGCAACCGACAAGCGATTTAGGGACCGCTGCAAGGCAACCTCAGCCCGCGGCAGATCCCCTTCCCCACTAGCCAACCGGGACTCGGCCCTCTCGCGCGCGGCCCGAGAACGCAGAACATCAATTTCTTCTGCCGACTCCGCACTCTCAGCCAACACCAAGACCTGCGTAGGCAAAACCTCCAAAAAACCACCGTGAACAGCATAGGAAGATTCACGTCCCTGCCGATCCCGAACGCGTACCGGAACGCTTGGGGATAACGGACTCAACATAGGTGCATGCCTAGGCAAAATCCCGATGACACCCCCAGCAGCCCGTGTAGATACATACGCCGCCTGGATGGACAAAACTTCCCGCTCGGGTGTTCGAATGATCAACTCCACGAGGACTCTCCCCCCTATGCAGAGGACGACAAACGCTCTGCCTTAGCCAAAACATCAGCAATATTCCCAACCATATAAAAGGCATCCTCAGGAACCTTATCATGCTTACCGTCCAAAATCTCCTTAAAGGCACGTACCGTCTCCTTGATGGGAACGTAAACACCAGGCTGACCTGTAAATTGTTCAGCAACATGCATATTCTGCGATAAAAACTTCTCCACCTTGCGAGCCCGAAGCACCAACTGTTTGTCCTCTTCCGACAATTCATCAAAACCCAGTATGGCAATGATATCTTGCAACTCAGCATAACGTTGCAAAATCTGCTGCACACCCCGAGCCACCTGATAATGCTCTTCACCCACAATCGACGGTGTCAAAATCCTCGAAGTCGAAGCCAGGGGATCTACGGCCGGATAAATACCCTTTTGCGTCAGCCGGCGCTCCAGATTCGTCGTCGCATCCAAATGGGCAAACGCCGTCGCTGGAGCCGGATCCGTATAGTCATCCGCCGGCACATAAATAGCCTGAATCGAGGTAATCGAGCCCGTCTGTGTCGAGGTAATCCTCTCCTGCAATTGACCCATTTCCGTAGCCAATGTAGGCTGGTACCCTACAGCCGAGGGAATTCTCCCCAAGAGGGCCGAAACTTCCGAACCAGCCTGTGTAAAACGAAAGATATTGTCAATGAATAACAAAACATCCTGATTGGCAGCATCCCGAAAATACTCCGCCATCGTCAAACCCGTGAGCGCCACACGCATACGAGCTCCTGGGGGTTCATTCATTTGGCCAAATACCATAGCCGTTTTATCAATTACCCCCGAATCCCTCATTTCATGATACAGGTCATTCCCCTCACGGGTCCGCTCTCCCACACCAGCGAAAACAGATAACCCACCATGCTCCTGTGCCACGTTATGGATCAATTCCTGAATCAGAACCGTCTTACCAACCCCTGCGCCACCAAACAAACCAATCTTGCCACCCTTAGCATAAGGAGCCAGCAAATCAACTACCTTGATCCCCGTTTCCAACATCTCTTGTTCCGTTGATTGTTCAGAAAAGGTGGGTGCCAACCGATGAATGGGCATCCGTTTCTCAGCTTCAACTGAACCCGCCTCATCAATCGGCTCACCCAAAACATTGAACATCCTACCCAACACGGTCTCCCCAACGGGAACAGAAATGGGCGCTCCCATATCCCCAACAGGCGTGGAACGAACCAAACCCTCCGTGGAAGACATGGCTACGGTCCGAACCACCTGATCCCCCAGATGTAGAGCCACTTCCAATGTCAACGTCGTTCCATCCGTCTTTTCCAACACCAAAGCATGATTGATACCAGGAAGGTTCCCCTGCGGAAATGCAACATCCACAACGGGACCTAGTACCTGTACAACTTTCCCTTGTGTGTTACCCATAGACACCCTGCCGCCTTTCCCTCTATAACGCTGCTGCACCGCCCACAATCTCTGCAATTTCCTGCGTAATTGCCGCCTGCCGTGCCCGATTGAGCTGCAACGTAAGCGAGGAAATCATATCCTCGGCGTTATCCGTCGCCTGTGACATTGCGTGCATACGAGCCGCAAACTCACTCGCACGCGCCTCCAACACCGCCTGGTATACCTGTGCTCTCGCCACCCTAACCAATAAATCATCCAAAACACCGGCGACGGAAGGTTCATAATCATACAAAATTGCCTTATCCTCTGTCGTCTCCCCCTCGTCCGCGCTCCGCAATAAATGAGCCAAAGGCAAGAGGGACTCCACTGTTGGATCCTGAACCATAGGGCTGATGAACCGATTGAAAACCAGCAACAACTCATCATAAGTTCCATTTACATAGCCCTCGATCAACCGTTTCGCCAACTCGCGCACCACTAAAAAGGCAGGCATATCGGACATGGGATCCACAACATCATGCAAGGTATATCCACGCTGCGGCAAAATCTCCGCACCCTTTCGCCCAGAAACAATCAGATAATACTGGGATACACCCTGTCCCTGCAATTCCATCTCCAATTTGCGCAACAATCCACTGTTATAACCACCCGCCAAACCACGATCCGAGGTAATGACACAGTAAGCCCGACGCTGTACCTCGCGCGGTGCAATCAAAGGGTGCTCGGCGGAAGAATGGGCCAACAAAACACGCGACAACACACCGCACAACGCCACATTATAGGGACGGACAGCCTCCACCCGATCCTGCGCGTGCCGCAACTTTGAAGCCGCCACCATCTTCATAGCCTTCGTAATCTGTTGGGTATTCCTTACCGAACGAACTCTCCGTTTGAGTTCGCGTGTATTAGCCGGCATATATGTATACCCCTTTGCAAACCCTTATTTTATTAGAAACGTCTTCTTAAACTTAAGAATCACACCCTGCAGTTCTCTCTCAATTTCCTCTGTCCATCTAGCCTCTTGACGGAGCTTCGCTAACAAATCCTGTGCCCCGCTCTGAACCGACAGATGGAACTCTTCCTCGAATCTACGAACTTGATCCACGGGAACATCGTCCAAATAACCCTTCGTAACCAGGTACAGCGACAATACTTGTAATTCTACAGGCAACGGCTTATTTTCTCCCTGCTTAAGGATCTCCATCGTACGCCTACCACGCGACAACTTAGCCTGTGTAGAGGGATCCAAGTCAGAACCAAACTGAGCAAAGGCAGCTAGCTCTTGATACTGCGAAAGGTCCAAACGAAGGGTACCCGCGACCTTACTCATGGCCTTAACCTGTGCCGCACCACCCACACGGGAAACCGAGAAGCCCACATTGACAGCCGGTCGCACACCCGCATGAAAAAGAGACGTCTCTAGGAAAATTTGTCCATCAGTGATAGAAATCACATTAGTAGGAATATAGGCAGAAATATCCCCAGCCTGTGTCTCAATGAAAGGCAATGCTGTCAGGGAACCGCCACCCTTTGCTTCCGACAACTGGGCCGCACGCTCCAACAAACGGGAATGTAAGTAAAAAACATCCCCGGGGTAGGCTTCACGTCCTGGCGGACGACGAAGTAAAAGGGAAAGCTCCCGGTAGGCCGCAGCCTGCTTGGAAAGATCATCGTATACACACAACACATGGCCACCCTGATACATAAAATACTCGCCCATCGCACAACCCGCATAGGGGGCTAAGTACAGAAGGGGAAAGGGATCGGAAGCACTCGCTACCACCACCGTGGTATACTCCATCGCACCCCGTTGTCGTAATTTCTCCACCACCTGCGCCACTGTAGACTGCTTCTGACCAATCGCTACGTAGACACAAAGGACACCCGTATCCTTCTGATTCAGGATCGTATCCACCGCAACCGTCGTTTTCCCCGTCTGACGATCCCCAATGATCAACTCGCGTTGCCCGCGACCAATGGGCACCATCGCATCGATCGCCTTGATCCCTGTCTGCAGGGGCTGATGAACAGATCGGCGATCCACAACACCTGCAGCTGGCATTTCCACAGGACGGAAGTGTTCCGAGGAAATAGGCCCTGCCCCATCTAGGGGCTGTCCGAGGGGGTTGACTACCCGACCCAGCAATGCCTCACCCACCGGTACTTCCATCAACCGACCTGTACGGCGTACAGGGTCCCCCTCATGAATCTCATCACAAGATCCCAGTACCACAACACCGACATTCTCCATCTCCAGGTTCGCAACCATTCCCAGATTACCCTTAGAAAACTCAACGAGCTCGCCAGACATTGCTTCACTCAAACCGTGTATACGTGCAATGCCATCACCCACTTGGATGACGGTACCCACATCAGCCACTTCCATATCCGTGCCATAGTGCTCAATCTGCTTCTTGATAAGTGTACTGATCTCCTCAGCCCGAATGCCCATGCCTGCTATACCCCCTGCCTCTACCGTACATCTGCCTCACCCTTCGGATCGCGCCGCTAAGTGAGCAAACCTTGCCAGCTGCGTACTCAAGCTGCCATCATACACACGATCACCCACACGCACTACGGTACCGCCAAGAAGACTATCATCCACTACCCACTGAACACGCAAACGGAGACCCAACTTCTTCTCAAATACCCCCTGTACACGCGACCGATCCTCCGCTGAGAGTGCAGCTGCCACCATAACAACAGCCTCCATCTCACCTCGCGATGCCAGGACGTATTCATGCAGAGCCTCCGCTACCGACAAAATCTCCTGGAATCGTTTCCGATCCAACAACAACAGGAAGGTATTTCTAACCAATGGATGCACATCGCGCAATGCTGTGAGGAATAAACCACGTTTCTGCGCCAAGGGTACAGCGGAACTACCCAACCAAAACCACAACTTGGGAACACCCCAAAAAGCACGCGCCGCTTTACGCATGTCCTGCTCCACCATGTCCACTACTTTTTGTTCCTCGGCAACTCGGAACAAGGCAAGCGCATACCGTTTGGCTACTAAGCTCACGAGCCCACCTGCCTCAAGTATCGCTCCAGCAACTGCTCGTGCTGGGACCGATCAACCTCTTTATGCAAAATCCGACTCGCCAACTGCACAGCCAAACCGCTTACCTCGACACGGAGCTGACGGACTGCCTCCTCCCGCTCCCGTGCAACCTCCGACTTAGCAGACTCCAACGTTTGCTCGGCTCTCTGCCTCGCCTCCTGTAGGATCGACGCCGCCTCCTGCTCCTTCTGAAAACGCGCAGTGGCAAGCATCCCCTGAGCCTCCTGCCGGGCTTGCTTCAAGGCCTCCCTTTGCTGCTCTACATAGAGAAGGGCCTCCTTCCGCTTCGCTTCTGCCTCCTCCAGAGTAGACTTAATCCTCTCCGTACGTGCCTCCATCATTTTCGACACCGGGCGTACAGCAAAACGACTCACCAAGAAAACAAGAACGAGAAAAGCCACCAACTGGAACAACGCTGTTCCTAACTGAAGATCTAACACTACTACGCCACCCTCCTTTACAAAAGGGTTCTACAGATCCCCACAACCTACTACGATGTCTCATCTAGTCCCCATCCATCAGGTCCACACACACCACAACCCTGAGCAGGTCATCCCTTCAAACCGAAGACACCCATGATCTTCAGAATACCAAAAATCGCGGTAATGATGGGCAAGGCCTCCACCACGCCAACCCCCACAAACATGGCCGTACGCAACTGCGAAGCAGCCTCCGGTTGACGGGTAATCCCCTCCAAATAACGGCCCACTACCCACGCATTCCCGAAACCGCCTGTCA